>NZ_CP038512.1:2022500-2345000 GCF_004758605.1 Deinococcus metallilatus | reverse complement strand
AGAGGCCCAGCCGGGACACGTCCGGGTCCTGGAACACGTCCTGAATGAACCCTATCTTGAATTGCAGGTGCGGCTGCGTGCGTACCCACTCGAAGACCTCGCGCTCCTGGCTGGTCGTCAGGAAGGTCTTGTTCATCAGGCTGTAGCTGCGGGCGTGGATGTCCTCCATCATGCCCTGGAATTGCAGGGTGGCCTTGCGGATGTGGCCGTCCACCAGGCCGCGCAGCGCGGGCATCCCCACCTCGCCCTGCAAGGTGTCCAGCGCATTCAGGCCCGCCGAGGCGTGAATGTAGGTCCAGCGTTCATCCTCCCCCAGCGCCTGCCAGACCAGCGCGTCGTTCGTGAGGGGAATCTCGTCGGGGAACCACAACTGGGACGTGTACTTCTCGTAGAAGGTGGCGGAGAAGTGATCTTCCGGGTCAGACCAGTTGGTGGCCGAAAAAGGGATGTGCGACATGTGACTGCGCCTCCAGCGCGGTGAAAGAACGTCTTGGACCCTTCGCCTCTTCGGCCCTCAGACAGCGGGGCCAGCCGCCCTACACCACGCAGCTCAGGCAGTCCTGCACGTTGGACTTGCGCAGCCGGGTGTAATACAGGGTCTTGATGCCCAGGCGGTAGGCGTACAGGTAGTAGCTTTGCAGCGTGCGGGTGGTGACGTTGCCCGGCACGAACAGGGTGCAACTGATGCCCTGATCCACATGTCGCTGCGCGGCAGCCACCGTGTCCAGCACCCGGCGCATATCCATGTCGTAGGCTTCCTCGTAGTACCACTCGGTGGTTTCATTGAGGTGCGGCATGGGGTAGATGGTGCGCGCCTTGTTGCTGGTGCGCGTCTCCACCTTCTCGGTGACCGGCATGAGGCTGGCGCTGGCGTGCGACACGTAGCTGATGCTCCCGGTGGGCGCGACCGCCATCACGAAGGAGTGCGCCAGGCCGTGTTGCCGGATGTCCTGCACCAGCCGCTGCCAGTCCTCGCGGGTGGGAAGCTGGTGGCTCTCAAACAGGGCGGCCACCTCGGGCGTCTGCGGCAGGAAGTCGCGCTCCAGGTACTGGGCGAAGTGTTCACCACTCTGGTAGCGGCTGCCCCCGAAGCCCCGGAAGACGAAACCGGTGTCGCGGGCGATCTCCATGCTGGCCTTGCGCGCGTGGTAGTGAACGGCGGCGAAAAACACGTCCACGAACTCCAGCGCCTCGGGGCTGCCGTACATCAGTTCATTCGCGGCCAGGAAGGAGTGCAGGCCCATCGCGCCGAGGCCGATGGAGCGCATCTCCTCATTGGCTTTCTTCACGGCGGGGACCTCATGCACGCTCGTGGAGCGGGCCACGTTGTCCAGCAGCCGCACCGCCGAGCGCACCACCCGCCCGATGTCGCGGCTCTTCATGGTCTGTTCGATCACCAGCGAGGCCAGGTTGCACGACACGTCCAGGCCAATCTGGTCTTTGTGTTCCTGCCCGTAGGCGTGGAAGGTGCTGGGCAGGGTGGGTTGCAGAATCTCGCTGCACAGGTTGCTCATCTTGATGCTGCCCACGTTGGGGATGGGGTTGGCGCGGTTGGCGTTGCCCTCGAACAGCAGGTAGGGGTAACCGCTCTCGCCCTGCGTGATGGCGATGTCCTCCAGCACCCGCCGGGCCGACACGCGCTTCTTGCGGATGCGGGGGTTGTCGGCCAGGGCCTGATAGTCGCGCGTCCAGTCGATGTCCGTGAACGCCAGCCCGGTTTCCTGCCACAGCGAGTGCGGGTAGAACTGGCAGATGTCCTCGCCCGAGCGCACTTTCTCCATGAAGATGTCGGGGATGGTCGCGCCCACGCTGAGGGTCTTGAGCCGGGCGTCCTCGTCGGTGGCGATCTTCTTGGCGTTCAGGAGGTCGAGGAAGTCGGCGTGCATCACGCTGAGGTAGACGGCCCCCGCTCCCGGACGCTGCCCCGCCTGGTCGGCGTAGCGCAACATGTTGTCCAGCATCTTCGCCACACCCATCACGCCCTTGGTGACGTTCTGGATACCGCGCAGACTCTCGCCCCGGGCGCGCAAATTGCTGGCGTCCACCCCGATGCCGCCGCCCCCCTTGCTGAGTTCCGCCACGAAGGACAGCGTCTTCGTGATGGAATTTAGGTTGTCAGTGCAGTCCTGCAAGAGAAAGCAACTCACCAGGCGGCCCGTGTTCGCCTTGCCGCTGTTCATCAGGGTGGGCGTGGCCGGAGTGAAGGTCTGGTTCACGAGGTGGTGGACGAGTTCCAGCGCGTCTCCGGGACTCTCCGAGCGGCTCAGTGCGGTGATCGCCATGCGGTCCTCGTAGCGTTCCAGCCACCTGCTGCGGTCGGGCGTCATGGTGGCGTACTCGCTGTAGAACTTGTAGGCGCCCATGAAGGCCCGGAAGCGGAACTTATAGCTGTAGGCGCGCTCGAAGACGGCCTGCACCTCTTCGTGGGTGTACCGCTCAAAGACGGCGGGGTCCCAGATGCCGTGCTCGGTCAGGTAACGGATCTTCTCCTTCAGGTCATGGAAAAAGACTGTGTTCGGGTTGACCTTCTCCTGAAAGTACACCTGCAAGGCGTCCAGGTCGTGCCGGGTGTCCACCTGGGTGCCGGACAGCACCTTGTTGTTCAGTTCGATCCAGGGTTCCATAGGTCCTCCGGGAAGGGGGGCAGCGGGAAGGGAGAGGCGAGCTTCTGGCGGTTCTGCACCCAGCGGGCGATCCGGGCGACATCAGCGTCGGTGCCGCTCTTGTTCACCTTCGCCACGACGGGCACGTGGTACTCCTCGGCGATCAGGTCCGCCGCGCGGGCGAAGTGCTCGCCCCAGTGGTAGGACCCGCTCGCCACCACGCCCAGCAGACGGTGGCTGTGCCGGGCGAGAAAGGCGCGGGTGGAGTCAGGGACCGCTCCCCGGTGGAAGGTGTACGTCAGCAGCAGGAAGTCGCCTTCCGGCCTGTCCCGGCGGAGGTCCAGCACGGCCACTCCGCCGACCTGCCGGGCCACCCGGCCCACCAGGCGGCGCACATTGCCGGTGAGGGAATCGAAGACCAGTTGCACGCCGTCAACCTTTCAGGGCCGTTGAGGAGGGACGCAGTTCCGCCTTCACGAGCTGTGCATCGAAGTCCCGCATATCGGCCGCGAGCGCATTCACCACACGCCCCACCTGCTCCTCCGTCAGAAGGCCCTGTTCGTGCAGGACGGCCAGGAGTTCCAGCACCATCGCCGTGCCGCCCCGGCCGCGGGCCACACCGGTCAGCAGCAGCGTCCAGGGATGGTCAGCCGCCATCCGCTTCACTCTCCTGCAGGGGTGGGACCTCCGTGGGTTGTCCGTCGCCCCCCAGAGCCACCAGGACGAACGTGCCGGTGCAGCCCAGTTCGCGCTCATCGCTGTACATGTCCTCGATAAACAGCTCCACCCGCACGGTCATGCTGGTGCGCCCGGTCGCCACGACGCGGGCGACGAGTTCCACCAGGGTGCCCTGGGGAATGGGGCGGCGGAACTCCATGGCGTCCAGGTGCCGGGTGACCACCTTGCGGCGGCAGTGCCGCGTGGCCGCGATAAAGGCGGCGCTGTCCATGTACGCCAGCGCCTCCCCGCCGAAGAGCGTGCCGTGGTGGTTGGTGGTGCCGGGGAACACGACGTGCGTGATCCGGGTTTCGTTCTGACTGGGGAGGGGTGGAACAGGGGAACGCCGGGAAGGGCCAGGCATGGCGCCGTGCAGTTCAGTCATCAGGTCAGCTCCAGGCAAAAAGGCAAACGGTGGGAGGCAGCCAGGGCGGGCGGCCCGTGCCAACAAAAAAGACGTACCCGGTTCAGGGCACGTTCAATTCGGGGTTAACTTCGCAGCATCGGTCCACCTGACGCCCTTGACGCGAGGGCACGCGAGGAGTTGTTCTCCGCGAGGCGAGCGTTCGGACTGTGACCGTAGCGCGACTGTGCCGGACTGAACCCCCCCAACCCATCACCCGGGGGGTGTGACCGGACTTCCCTCAGTTCCTGCGGAGGCTTTCAGCGTGAAAGCACCAGGGGATACTAGATGTTGTACGTCTCACAATCAAGTCGGTCACCCCTGGAGCCTGAGAGGGCGTCTCCCCGGTCAGCCAGGGTCACCGGGCTGTTCATTCGTTCGCGTGCTCGATGGCGCTCCCGATCAGGCTGGTGATGTGCCCATCCAGCAGCCGGTAGTACACCACCCGGCCCTCCTTGCGGGAGGTCACCAGGCGGTGGGCGCGCAGCAGGCGCAACTGGTGGCTGGCCGCACTCTCGCTGATCCCCGCGATGTTGGCCAGGTCGCACACGCACAGTTCCTCGATATTCAGGGCACTGAGCATCCGCAGCCGGGTGGGATCGGCCACGACCTTGAGCAGGGTGCTGGCGGCCTCCACACAGGAGGCGTCGGGCAGGGCTGACCGGACACGGGCCACCGCCTCGGGATGGACGCACGGCACGTCGCACACGTCATCTTGAGAAGCGGTTCTCATGTCCTGACCATAGCGCAGGCCGGACAGCGGGAACGTCATCCCATCACCTCCCGGCGGCCTCACGAAGCCAGCTCCAGCAGATAGAGGGCCACGAACCCCGCGAAGAAGGCCGCGGTGATCAGCGGCGTTTCCTTCACCTCGTGCGCCTCGGTCAGCAGTTCCTCGGTGACCAGGAACAAGAGGGCCGCCGCACCGAAGGCCAGCACGATCTCCAGCGCCAGGCCCGTGAGGCCCTGAAGCAGCGTGCCGCCCAGCAGAGCACCCAGGATGACCAGCAGGCTCAATCCCGTGACCGTCAGGATGACGCGGCTGCGGGACGCGCCGGACTGCCCCAGGCTGGAGGCCACCGAGACGCCCAGGAAGAGCAGCTCCAGGGTCAGGGCGATCACCAGCAGGGTGCCGACCCGGGCCCCGCCGCAAAGCCCACGCCGATCAGCAGGCCGTCAATCAGCACGTCAATCCCGACGGCGGCGATCAGGCCGAGGTTCCCGGCGTTGTCCCGGTTCTCTTCCGCGCCTTCCAGGCGTTCGGCGAAGGCCCGGACGAGCAGCATCACCACCACGCCCAGCGCGAAGCCGATCACCACACCGGCTGGCTGATGCCCCTGGGTGATCTCGGGCAGCAGTTCACCCGCCACCGCCGCGAACACCACGCCCGCCGCGAAGTGCTGCACGAAGCTGCGAAACCGCTCGCCAGGCGTGCGGAAGCTGGCCACCACCCCGCCCAGGATGGTGGCCGCCACCGGAATCAGGGTGAGCGCCAGAATCTGCTGGAGAGGGGCGCTCAAGAAGCCCCTGCGCCGAGGGCCGCCAGAATCCGGGGGCGCTGCTCGTCAAAGGGGCCGTAGAAAGCGTGTTCACCGATGACCGTGACGGGAGCGACCCGGACCTTCGCCCGCCGCTGCATCTCCGCCAGCGCCTCCGGGTCGCCCCGCACGTTCTTTTCGGTGTAGGTCGCCCCGTGGTGCTGGAGCAGCCGCTTGATCGCCTCGCAGTCCGCACAGTGGGGGACGGTGTAGAGGGTGATGGCCGACATGGAATCTCCTCAGGCGCGGCGCGGTGTGGCGTGGGACAGGGGGTTCCGGGCGGGCGGAGTTTCACGGCCTTTCCAGCGCAGCAGGCGCAGGGCGTTGGCGGTGACGAGCGCCGTCGCCCCCGTGTCGGCCAGAATCGCCATCCAGAGGTTGGTGTAGCCCAGCAGCGTCGTGACCAGGAAGATCGCCTTGAGGCCCAGCGCGAAGGCAATGTTGGCCTTGATGTTGCTCATGGTGGCGCGTGAGAGGGAAACCAGATCGGCCACGCCGGTAACGCGCTCCTGAAGCAAGGCGGCGTCGGCGGTTTCCAGGGCCACGTCCGTCCCGCCGCCCATCGCAATGCCCACGTCGCTCTGCGCGAGAGCGGGCGCGTCGTTGATGCCGTCCCCGACCATCGCCACTCCACCCTCCGCTTTCAGGTCCGCGATCAGGCGCAACTTGTCTTCCGGCAGCAGTTCCGCCTGCACGTCCAGCCCCAGGTCGCGGGCGATGGCCTGCCCGGTGCGGGCGTTGTCCCCCGTCAGCATGACGGTGTTCACGCCCAGGCTGTGGAGCTGTGCGATGGCCGTGCGGGCGTCCGGGCGAGGTTCGTCGCGGATGGCGAGCACGCCGAGCGGGGCCCTCCCCTCCAGCAGCACGACGGCGGTGCGGCCCTGTTCCTCGAAGGCCCCGATCTGCTCCTGAAGGGCACCCGGCAGGGTCGCCACGGTCGCGGCATGGCGGGGAGAGCTGACGCTGAGGGTCCGGCCCAGGACGGTCGCCGTCACTGCTTTGCCGGGGAGGGCCTGGGCGTCGGTCACGGCAGGAAGAGTCAGCTTCGCCTGCTTCGCCGCGTCCGTGATCGCCTTCGCCAACGGGTGGCTGCTGCCCGATTCCACGGCGGCAGCCAGACGCAGCACCTCGTCCCGGTCAAGGTCCAGCCCCACCACGTCCGTCACGCGGGGTTTGCCAGCGGTCAGCGTGCCGGTCTTGTCGAAGGCGACGGTCCTGACGGTGCCGATGCTCTCCAGCGCCGCGCCGCCCTTGATCAGCAGGCCGCGCCGCGTCCCGGCGCTGATGGCGCTGGTGATGGAGGCGGGCACCGAGAGCACCAGCGCGCAGGGGCAGCCGATCAGCAGCAGGGCGATGCCCTTGTACAGCCAGGTGTGCCAGGCTGCCCCGAACAGCAGCGGCGGCACCAGGGCTACCAGCGCGGACACCAGCACCACGCCCGGTGTGTAATACCGGCTGAAGCGGTCGATGAAGCGGGCGGTGGGCGCCTTGCTGCCCTCGGCTTCCTCGACGAGGTGGATGATGCGCGCGATGGTGTTGTCGCTCGCGGCCTTTTCGACACGTACCGTCAGCACGCCGTCGGTGTTGATGCTGCCCGCGTACACGCTGTCCCCGGCGCTCTTCGTCACCGGCACGCTTTCCCCGGTCACGGGGCTGTCGTCGAGGCTGGAGGTGCCGGTCAGGATGGTGCCGTCCGCAGGAACGCGGGCACCGGGATTGACCTGCACGGTCTGGCCGACAGCCAGGACATCGGCGGGCACTTCGCGCGTGCTGCCCCCCTCGACCAGCAGGGCGGTCTTGGGCGCGAGGGCCGCCAGCGCCTGAATCCCCGCGCGGGCGCGTCCGGCGGCCACCCCTTCCAGCAATTCACCAACCGCGAAGAAGAACACGACCACCGCGCCCTCGGCGGCCTGACCGATCAGGACCGCGCCGATGGCCGCGAGGCTGACCAGCATGTTGATGCTGAACGGGTCCCCGAGGCGGGCACTGGCAACAGCCTTTTTCGCCAGTGGCCACACGCCGAGTAAGGTGGCCGCGATGTACCCGTAGGTGGCGAACCGCGGCTCGATGAAGCCGAAGAGCCAGGCGAGGGCCAGCAGGACCCCGGAGGTGACCACCAACTTGCCCTGCCCGCTGGCGTACCAGGGCTGCCCGGGCCTGGGTGCCTCGTGAACATGCCCGGCGTGGTCGTGGTGATGATGGCCCGTGTGGTCGTGACCGCTCTGGTCATGCTTGACGGCCTCTGCCTGAGGAACGGTGCTCTTCGGCTGTTGCAGCAGGGAGGGGGTGTATCCCAGGGCCTTGAGATTCCGTTCCAGGGTGGCGCGCCCGGTCTGCGTCTCGTCGAGGTCCAGGCTCAACGTCTGCTTGGTGAAGCTGGTTTTCACATCGGCGGTGCCGGGGAGGGTGGCGACCATCCGCTCCACCTTCTGCACGCAGCTCGCGCAGTCCATGCCGTCCACGAAGTAGGTCAGGTGGGCAGCGCCGGGTGCTGCCGGGTCCGGGCGGGCAGGCGAGGAGGTCATGGTCCTACTATACCTGAGCAGAAGCTCATATGTATGGTTGTTCAGATATGGGACTGGATTGGCGGCTGGCTCGTTCTTGCAGTGAGAAGGGTGGAGAAGCTGAAGGGCAATCTGACGCCTCACCATTCAGGTCCACCAGCGAAGAACAGCCCCGCCCGGTGCGGGGTTTTTCCGTCAGGGCCGCATCGTCCAGGGTTCCACCACGCCGATGACATGCCGTTTCAGGTCGTGCTCCAGCGCGTGCAGCACGCCGCCGCTGATCTCCCCGTGCGTCAGCCAGCGGGAGCCGTCCCCTTCCCGCACGAAGCCGAGGACGATCTCGCGGTAGTCGTTGCCGAGCGCGGCGAACCGCTCCCGCCTGCGACTGCCCTGCTTGGCGGGATTGGCGACCGCGCTGCCCAGCACGTGCCAGTAAGGCCCCCGCACATGCCGCGCCGCCACGAAGGGCGCTTCCGGCGCCGTGCCGTGAATCCACACCACCGCCCGGTCAAAGGGTCCTGACTGCGCCAGGGCGCGGTCAAGCGTCTCCGTGTCCCGGTAATCGAGGGCCAGCAGGCGGGCGCGGGTGTCGGGGAGTCGCTCCGGGCGCCGCGCCAGCACTGTCACCTCGTCGCCCTCGTCGAGCAGGGCGCGCACCACGCCCGCGAGCATCCCGGTTCCGCCGATGACGAGCGTTCGCATGGGTCCAGCTTAAGACCCGCACGATATGTCAAAGAACGTATTCAAGGCGAAAGGAGGTTTGTGAAGCATAGAATATTTCGCTATGAGCAATGGATCGGCAGGCAAACTCATCCTCGTCAACGGTGCGTCCAGTGCCGGGAAATCCACGCTCTGCCGGGCGGTGCGGGACAAGCTGGACGTGCCCTTCCTGTTCTTCTCATTGGACTTCTTCCTTTTTACAACGGATGTTCTCCCCAAACGCCGTGACCCTGACGGTACCTTTGCTTGGGCGGCCATGCGTCCGCACGTTTTCGAGGGGTTCTACCGCTGCCTCCCGGCCCTCCTCTCTGCGGGAAATAATCCGGTGGTGGAACTCATCGTGGAAACGCGGGAGCAGATGGACCGGCTGCTGGACCTGCTCGCGCCGTTCGACGTGTTCTTCGTCGGGCTGCACTGCCCCCTGCCAGAACTGGAAAGGCGCGAACGGGCACGAGGCGACCGCCGGGTGGGGGACGCCCGCCGCGACTTCGAAACGGTTCACACCTTCGGCCGCTATGACCTGGAAATTGACGCCACCAAGCCCTTAGATCAGAACGTAGAGGCGATCATTACGGCTTGGAGAGCAAGAACAAGGCGGGGTGTGTTCGAGCGAATGGCAGCAGAGCAGTAAGCCAGAGGGGCCGGGCAGCTCCCGACCCCCTTGACCTTCCCGATCTCAGATCAGGCTGAGCTGCTCCCCGCCCTCCAGGTGCGCGAGGTGCTCGGGCAGGTCGCCGGGCTTCTCCATCACGATCTGCTCGGCCTTGTAGGAGGAGCGGACCAGCGGCCCCGCCACGACCTCCAGAAAGCCCATCGCCATGCCTTCTTCCCGGATCTCGTCGAACTCGGCGGGGGAGACGTAGCGTTCGACGGGCAGGTGGTGCATGGTGGGCCGCAGGTATTGCCCGAAGGTGAGCACGTCCACGCCGTGTGCGCGGCAGTCGGCCATCGCCTCCCGCAGTTCTTCCCGCGTCTCGCCCAGGCCCAGCATGATGCTGGTCTTGGTGATCACGTCGGGGCGGCTCTGCTTGGCGTGCTTCAGCACCCCCAGCGTCCGCTCGTAGCTCGCGCGGATGTCGCGGACGGGGTGGGTCAGGCGCCGCACCGTTTCGAGGTTCTGCGCGTACACGTCCACCCCGCTCTCCAGCACCAGGTCCACGCAGTGCGGGTTGCCGCCGAAGTCGGGTGTGAGGGCTTCCACCCGCGTGCCGGGATTCTCGCGCTTGATGGCCGTCACCGTCTTGGCGAAGTGGTACGCGCCGCCGTCGGGCAGGTCGTCGCGGTCCACTGAGGTCAGCACCACGTACTTCAGGCCCATCAGCCGGACGGACTCGGCCACGTGGGCGGGTTCGTCCAGATCAAGCTTGCCCATCGGGTTGCCGGTGTCCACCGCGCAGAAGCGGCAGGCGCGGGTGCAGATGTGGCCCATCAGCATGAAGGTCGCCGTGCCGCGTGACCAGCATTCCCCGATGTTGGGGCACATCGCCTCCTCACAGACGGTGTGCAGGCGGTGTTCCTTGACGATCTTGCGGACCTCGCCGTACACCTGACCGGTCGGGATGGTGACCTTGAGCCATTCGGGTTTCTTGTCGCGCACGGGCACGCTGTCCTTGCGGTAGATGCCGTTCTTGATGAAGCGCGGTTCCTGATTCTGCTGCGTCATGCGTGACTCCCTGTGGTGGCCGGTTCTGGCAGTGTCGGTGCTGGAAGGGTCCAGTCGTAGTTCTCGAAGGTGGTGTGGAACGCGCGGACGAGGGCCTCCCGCGCCTCTGCCAGGCTGGCCTTCCGATTCAGGCCGCGCAGCTCATCTTCGCGTTCGACGCTGGTCATCTGCGTCCCACTCAGGCCGCACGGCACGATCAGCTCGAAGTGCTGGAGGTTGGTGGTGACGTTCAGCGCGAGGCCATGCAGGGCCACGTTCCGCTGGACCGCCACGCCGAAGGACGCGATCTTCTGTTCGTACTCGCGGCCGTTGATCACGCGCGGGTCCACGTACACGCCCGCGTAGCCGGGGTTGGGGCGGGCGTCGGGCAGGCCGAGTTCTCGCAGCGCCGCGATGGTGGCCCCTTCCAGCAGCCGCAGGAAGTCCTGCACCCGCCTGCCTACCGGGAAGATCGCGTAGGCGACCAGTTGGCCGGGGCCGTGGTACGTCACGTCACCGCCGCGCTCGACCTCCAGCACCTCGATGCCCTGCGAGGCGAGGTACTCGCGTGTGACGATGATGTTGTTGCCTTCCTTCGCCTTGCGGCCCAGCGTCAGCACGGGCGGATGCTCGACCAGCAGCAGCGTGGGCCGCCCGCCCGCCGCCACGCGCGCGTGATGCTCGTGCTGCACGTCCCATGCCTCGCGGTAGGGCAGGGTGCCCAAGTCCAGCACGTCGAATGGTGCGTCCTTCACGGCCCGATTGTACGCCCGGTGTCCAGTGGATTAACGTGCGGGAGGGCCGGATTCGGGGGGTGATTCACCAGCGGGAATGGTCGCCGCGGGTGCGCGGAGTGGTCAGGACGGTGAAAAGGTCTTTGCCGAGGCGTCCGGTCGACTCGGACGGGTGGGCAGCCATCCGCCTTCTGATACCGACTTGCTCTGATTCCAGCACATGCGGGAAAGCGCCGGATGTTCTCCAGTGGCCGGAGGCTCAGGGGCGGCCCCTCGCCTGTCTTGCCGGAAGCGCCAGAGGCTGACCCGCTCATGGTCCATCGCCGCCAGCCGGTACGTTTTGCTCCTCGCTCTGCTGCGCAGCTTTGCAAGTCCGCTCGGTTGATTCTCGCGAAGGGGCGCAATTTGGTATGACCGGGGTGCCCGCCCAGCCCTGGCCGCTAGACTGGACCATGCCGATCCTGGTTGCCCCCACCGAGCGGTACAAAGCGAGCTTTCTGGACGCGGTGCGCGAGGCGCAGGCCACGGGCAGCGGCCTGGGCGACACCCTGACCTGGAACGTCGGGGAAGCCGAGGCCGACTTCGGGGCGTTTCTCGCCACCCTGCGCCGGTTTGAGCCGCCCGCCGACTTGCCGGAAGGCTTCGTCCATTCCGAGGTGCGCTGGTTGGTGGACGGCGATACGTACCTGGGCCGTACAAAAATCCGCCACACCCTGAATGACCGCCTGCGTGAGTTCGGCGGCCACATCGGGTATGAGCTGCGCCCTTCGGCACGCGGCCAGGGGTACGGGAAGCTGATCCTCGCGCTGGCGCTGGACCGTGCCCGCGAACTGGGCCTCCCGCGCGTGTTGCTTACCTGTGACGTGGAGAACCTCGGCTCGCGTGGCGTCATTGAGGCGAACGGCGGCGAATGCGAGGGCGAGTTCAGGCTGGCTTTTTACGAGAAACCGATCCGGCGGTACTGGATCGAGTTGGACCGGTCCTAACCCTCGCGCAGTTCCTCGGCCTTTTGCTGCACGGTCTGCGCCAGCTCGTCGAGGGCCTGGACCTGTTCGGCGAGGGGCGCGCCGGTGTCCCTGATCTTCTCGGCCACGGCTTCCCCGATCCGGGCCAGGGCGTCCAGTTGTCCGGCCCCGGCTTCGTCCAGCTCGGCGATGTGTTCCACGATGTCCGCGCCCGCGTCGGCCAGCGCCTGCACTTCCTCCTCGGCGCTGAGCTGCCGGAGGGCATTCACGCGCTCCTGGTGTTCGGCGCTGAGGCGTTCCAGCCGCGCCGTTTCCTCCAGCGTGTCCGCCTGCGCCCGCGCCGATGTAATGATGGTTTCCAGCGCCTGCATCTGCTCCCGCACCCGCTGCCGAATCTGCCGCAGCGCCCGCACGTTCACGCTTTCCAGCGGCGTCCGCGTCACGTCTTCGAGAGCCCGGCGGATCAGGTTGTCCAGGGCCTCGGCGGCCGTGATCTGCGTCTCGCCGCTCTGCACGATCTCGGCCAGCGCGCGGGCATGCCCTTCGCGCTCCTCGGGCTGCGCGGCCAGCGGCAGCGCCCGCACCTGCTCGGTGGTCAGGCACACCACCTGCCGCAGCGTGTCGGTCGCCGCCAGTCCCTCGCGCCCAGCCCGGATGATGTCCTCCAGCACCCGCGTCTGCGCCCAGCCTGCCGCGCCCACATGTTCCCGCGCCCGCGCCTCGGCCAGACGGCGGCGCGGCGCACTCATCGCCTCCCGCGCACCCGCCAGCAGGACTTCTCTCTTCTCGGCAGACTCGCTCACGGCGGCCATGTTGCCGCAGGAGCGGGATGAGAAAAGTGAATAATACGCTTTCCGTCTGTCTGGGGCTTCTCCCGCTTTTCCAGACTGTTCTTAAATTCCAGGTGAAGGCGGGCCGGGAGGGAAGGCGGTGGCTTGCCCCAGGGTTACCACAAAGTCGCCGAGTCCGCACTTACCCCTCTGCTATACAGCTCTGCGAGTCCGGCCCTGCGGGCTACCTCCCCTCAAAACGCTTGATGTGCAATGCAGAGCAGGGAGGGTGGGAACGCAGCGGTGGTTTTCTCGTCTGACACGAGGGCAAGCTGCGGCTGCCACCCCTCTCCCCAACCCTCTGCAAGCAGCTCTACGAGTCACCCGCAAGGGGAGAGGGAGAAAAAAGCCCATCCCAGACAGCGAGTTCCTATTGCACATCAGGCGTTCAAAGGGAGGCAACAGTTGGAGGGCAAACGGCGTCCCTGGCTCCCCCCCTGGGGAGCTGTCAGCGTAGCTGACTGAGGGGTTAACCGGGGCAGAGCTTCCAAAAACCGGATGTTGCGGTTGCCCTGGCCTCGCGTTCCCCTTGAGTGTCCCGGCCCGCCCACGTATACTTCCAAGGTCTGCCCCGCAGGAAAGCGGGCGCGTACATCTGACCAAGAACGCCTCTGCCCGCGCCTGACAGCGTGCTGAACGGGAAGTGGGGCGGTCCGCTGGCAAAGGAGAGAGTGATGCAGAACATCAAAGTGAACCGTGGCGTGATCCTGCGCTCGGTCGAGCAGGCCCACATCAAGACGGATCATCCGGAATTCCAGCCGGGCGATACGGTGCGCGTCGAGACGAAGGTCGTCGAAGGCAACCGCACCCGCAACCAGGCCTTCGAGGGCGTGGTCATTGCCATCAACGGCACGGGCAGCCGCAAGAGCTTCACCGTCCGCAAGATCAGCTTCGGCGAGGGCGTGGAGCGCGTCTTCCCCTTCAGCAGCCCCCTCGTCGCCAAGGTGACCGTGCTGGAACGCGGCAAGGTGCGCCGCGCCAAGCTGTACTACCTGCGCGAACTGCGCGGCAAGGCGGCCCGCATCAAGAGCGACCGCAGCCGCGTGATGAAGGACGCCGCCCGTGCCCAACAGGCCAAGGCGAACGCCCAGGCGGCCAGCGCCCAGGCCGAGGCGGCGCCCGCCCAGGACGTGCCCGCCGAATCTCAGGGCGAGTAAAGCCCTGCTCCCCGCCGGGTTCGCCCGGTCCCGCCGCCCGCCCGAACAGGTGGGCGGTGTGCCTTTGCTCCCCCTGCCGCCTGCTAGGCTGCCGCCCGTGAAGCCCCGTCCCCCCGCCGACCTGCCGCTATTGCTCGCCTTCGATCTCGACGGGACCCTGATTCCCGACCAGGGCCGCGAGGTGTCCGCCAAGACGGCGGAGGCGCTGGCCCGGCTGCGCGCGCTGGGAGTCCGGCTGGCGATCATCACTGGGCGGGACACGCCGCCCTCGGCGGTGCGGGACGCCGTGTGCCCTGACGCGGTCGCCACCAACAACGGCGGACGCATCGAGATCGGCGGCGAGTTGCACGCGGAGGCCCGCTTCACGCCCGCCGAGCTGCAAGCGGTCCTGGCGCACGAGCTGGAGGATGCCCGGGTGGCGGTGTTCACGGCGGACGGCCTGTACGTGAACCTCCCGCCGGGCCGCGAGCCGGAAGCCTGGATGCGTGCCCGTGGCTACCGCCCGCTGGCGGAAGCGCCCACCGAGGGCATCCTGAAAGTCGGCTTCTACCACCCCGGCGTCGCGGATTTCGCCGCCCGCCTGCGCGTGAGCCATCCGCACCTCGTCCTGACGGGCGCCCAGCCTCCCTATACCGAGTTCCTGACGGTCACGCCCGTCGGTGCCCACAAGGGCGCGGCCCTGACCCTGATCGCGGAGGCGCTGGAGATTCCCCTGGACCGCACGGTGGCCTTTGGGGACAGCGACAACGACCAGGCGATGCTGGAACTCGCCGGATACGCGGTGCAACTCGGGACCCTGCCCCTGCTCGCTCCCCACGCCGACGAGCAGGTGGCTTCCCCGGGGGCGCTGGGGGCGTATCTGCACCGGCTGGCCGACCGGCTGGAAGAGGCTGGGCGGGGAGGCTGAAGCCCCGCTTCCCTTCAGCTCCGCTGGAGCGCCATCAGGGCGTTGCCGTCCGGGTCGCGGAACACGAAGTAGGCCAGCCCCGGATGCGCCTCCTCGATCTCCCCCACCGACAGGGCACCCAGGGTCCGCAGATGCTCACGGGCTGCGGACAGGTCCCGGCTGTGAAAGGACAGGATGGGATGCGCCGCAGGCTGGAACTCGAACGCCGGGTCCGCCCCGTGATCATCCAGGGTCACCCACGGCTGTTCCCCGGACACGTTCAGCGTGTAGTAGTGGCGCTGTAGCTCCTCCTCCTTCAGGGGCACCCCGAACGCCGCGCTGTACCACTCTGCGGCCCGGCGAAGGTTGCGGACGTGGATGAAAACGCCATCCACACGGTTGAGCAGGGGCGAGGAAGACATGTCGGTCACTGTACCTCAGCCTCTCCTGGGGAGAGGACCTGCTCCCGCCACCCGCCCGCCCTCCAGCCGCAGATGATGCGTCAGGCCCGGCGGCGCGTCTGAAGGCCGGTGCGCGATCACCATGACATGCGTCCCCTGCCGCGCCAGTTCCGGCAGCAGCGCCAGAAAGCGGGAACGCGCCCCCGCGTCCAGAAAATCCAGCCCCTCGTCCAGCATCAGCAGGCGGGGGGCATGGCTCACGGCGCGGGCCAGCAGCAGGCGGCGCAGTTGCCCCTGCGAGAGCGTCTCGGCGCGGCGGTCCAGCAGGTCGGTCACGTGCAGGTGGGCCGCCAGTTCCTCCACCCGGGCGGCCTGCTCCGGGGTGAGTTCCGCCGAGAAGCCCTCGCTGCCGCCCCACGCGCTGCCGATCACCTCGCGGCCCGTCCAGGCCCGCCGCTGCCGGATGCCGACCTCCGCGCCGACCAGGCCCACCAGGCGGCGGCGCTCGGTGAGCCGGTCGCGGCGGAGGAAGGGGCGTTCGATCCGGCCGCCGAGCGCGGGATGGAGTTCCCCGGCGATCAGCCGCGCGAGGGTACTCTTGCCGCTGCCGTTCTCGCCCGTCACCAGCCAGTGTTGCCCCGCCGCCCACGTCCACGAGAGCGGCCCCAGCGCGCGGTGCCCATTGCGGTACACCTCCACGTCCCGCAACCGCACGAGGTCGCCGGAACCGGGGGGCGGGGGCAGGTGGACGGCGCCCGTCGGGGGAGGGGCCGTTGTCTGCCCTGCAACGACGCGCCCCCCTTCCACCCACAGCGTCCGCCAGGGCAGCGGCGCTTCCTCCGGGCGGTGCGTGGCGAGGACGACGGCGACGCCGGAAGCGTGAATGTCCCGCACAACGCGCCCCAGCCTCTCCCGCGCCCCCGCGCTCAGGCCGTCCGTGAACTCGTCGAGCAGCAGCGCCTCCGGGCGGGGCATCAGCGCCCGCGCCAGCACGGCCCGCCGCCGCTGCCCGTGGCTGAGGGTGCGGAAGTCGCGCTCCAGCAGGCCCATCACATCTGTCAGCGCCGCGACCTCTGCCAGGCGGGCCAGGGCTTCGGGCGTCGGCTCCCACAGCCGCAGCGCATCGCCCTCAAATCCGGCCAGCAGCACGTCCCGCACGGTCTGCGCCCAGTCGCGGGTGAGGTAAAAGGCTTCGGCGTCCGGTCCCACGACCGAGAGCGTGCGCCGCGCCCGCACCGCCGACCGCTGAAGGGAGCCGCCCAGGCCGTACACGCGCTGGCCCTGCGCCGGGGTCACCTCACCCGAGAGCAGCCGCAGCAGCGTGGTCTTGCCGCCGCCGTTCGGGCCAGCGAGCCGGAGGGCCTCGCCAGGTGCCAGCGTGAGGCTCACACTCTCCAGCAACGTGCGTCCGCCAGCGCGTACCGTCGCGTTTCTCAGCTCCACCAGCGGCAGCGTCATGGGGAGGAGTTTAGAGCGGGATACGCCAGCCTGCCGATGCCTGCGGGTTCTCCCTGTGTTTGGATCAGGCATGGCCCGCACCCTTCACCTCATCAAACATGCCCGGCCCCGGATCGTGCCCGGCGTCCCCGCTCACGACTGGCAACTGGCCCCCGGCGCGCTGGACGGCATTCCCGCGCTGGCGGCCCGCCTGGTTCCCCCGGCTGAACTGGTGGTCAGCAGCGAGGAAGGCAAGGCGAAAGCCACCGCCCAGGCTCTCGCCGCCCGGCTGGGCGTCCCCTGCCGGTCCATGCTCGGTCTGCACGAGCAACTGCGCTACACGGCGCCCTACCGCGAGAACGCCGCCGACTTCCAGGCCGACCTTCGGCGGTTTTTCCTCCACCCGGCAGAACTCGTCTTCGGGGAGGAAAGCGCCGATGACGCCCGGACCCGTTTTGCCAACGCCGTGCAGGCGGTGATGCTGGCCCACACGCAGGAGCGCGTCGCCATCGTCGCGCACGGGACCGTCATCAGCCTCCTGATTGCTGGCGCGAATGGGCTGGACCCCCTGCCCCTGTGGACCTCGCTGGGGTTGCTGGAGGCGCTGACGGTGGACTGGCCGGGGCTGAAGCTGCGGGCAGAGGCGTAAAAAAATCCCCCTCCAACCGGAAGGGGATGTCTGCTGGCCGCCTCGAATCAGCGTTTGCTGAACTGCGGCGCGCGGCGGGCCTTTTTCAGGCCGTACTTCTTGCGCTCGACCTCGCGGGGGTCGCGGGTCAGCAGGCCGCGCGGCTTGAGCTGGGCGCGGAAGTCGGGGTTGACCTTCAGCAGCGCGCGGGCGATGCCGAGCTTGATCGCGTCGGCCTGACCGCTGGGGCCGCCGCCGGTCACGGTGATGACGGCGTCGTACCGGCCCGCGGTGCCCGTCTCGCGGAAGCCCTGGAGGGCGTGGACGGCGCGCAGCAGACCGCGGAAGTAGGTCTGGAACTCCTTGCCGTTCACCACAATCTTGCCTTCGCCGGGGCGCAGGAACACGCGCGCGACGGCGGCCTTGCGGCGGCCGGTACCGTAGAACTGTTCAGGGGTAGCCATGATTACTTGACCTCGAGCTTCTGGGGCTTCTGGGCAGCGTGGGGGTGCGTCTCGCCCGCGTAGACCTTCAGGCGCGTGTGCATCGCGCGGCCCTGGCGGCCCTTGGGCAGCATGCCGAAGACGGCGTGTTCGATCACGCGCTCGGGGTGCTTGGCGAGCGCCTGACGCGCCGTCTCGGTCTTCAGGCCGCCCTGGTAGCCGGTGTAGCGGGTGTAGACTTTGCCGTCCAGCTTGTTGCCGGTCAGCGCGACCTGCGCGGCGTTCAGCACGACCACGAAGTCGCCCTGGATCATGTTGGGCGTGAAGTCGGGGCGGTGCTTGCCACGGATGCGGCTGGCGATCAGCGTCGCGAGGCGGCCCAGCGGCACGCCCGCCGCGTCCACCACGACCCAGTTCTGCTCGTCGTTCTTGGGAACAAAGGTTTTCACCGTGAAACTCCGTAAAAGGGGGATTTGGCTGCGAGTGCGCCCCGCCCTTTCGGGGGAGAAAGCTGGCGTGCGCCTCCGGGTGCCTCCCGGTCGCCTCGGCCCTACCAAGCACGAGACACTAAAGGCCAGGGTATCAGAGGGAGGGGGGAAGGGGCAAGGGCGGCGTGGGCGGGTTCTGCGCCTCAAGCTGTTGCCGGATGAGGTTCCAGTTGTTTTCGAACTTCTTGAGCTGTTGCGCGTCCAGACGAGCGTCAAAAGAAGCCGGATTGCGCGGACGTTGCCAGGGCGTCTTGCGATCTTCCATATAAGCGCGGTAAGCCGGAGCCATGATGCTCTGCACGTCCTGCTGGGTGAGGATGAAGAAGCGGTCCCTTCTTGCTTCCGTTTGGGCCTGAGCCTCGTGCTTGGGCGCGATGGCTACATAGACGTAGATCAGCCCTGGGTGGTCCAAGATTCTGTCGCCGTGATCCACTTGCCTATCCCCCACGACTTCCAGGTTGATCCAATTGTCGGCACGCGAGGGCCATTGAAGTCCCCGCGCCGCCTTGACTTGAATGGGGATGGAACGGCACTGCTCATCCGCCACCAGCAGATCGAAGGCGGGCACGTTCCCGGCAAAAGGTGTGGCGACCAAATCCAGTTGCCTTCCCAATTCAGCGCAAACCAGAAACTCCCCGATCTGCCCAGTGAGTTTGTTGCTCAATCCACTTGCCATGCTGGATTATGGCCCCTCCACCAAAGCCTCCATCGCCAGCCGGTAGCCCAGAAAGCCCAGCCCGCTGATCTTGCCCTTGCAGACCGCCGCCGTCACGGACCTGTGCCGGAACTCCTCGCGGGCGTCCACGTTGCTGATATGGACCTCGACCACGGGGAGGGCCTGCCCGGAAATGGCGTCCCGCAGCGCGTAGCTGTAGTGCGTCAGCGCGCCGGGGTTGAGGACGATGCCGCTGAAGCCATGTTCGCCCGCGTCCTGAATCCACTCCAGCAGTTGCCCCTCGTAGTTGCTCTGGCGGCAGGTGACTGGCACGCCGAGTTCGGCGCCCCACGTCTCGCACAGGCGCTCCAGGTCTTCGAGTGTCTGCGAGCCGTACACGCCCGGTTCGCGCAGGCCGAGGCGGTTGAGGTTGGGGCCGTTGAGGACGAGGATCATGCTTCAGCCTATCGGGTCAGCACAGTCGGGTGACGTCGGCCTGCCATGCCTCAAACGCCCCCCGCAAGACCTCTTCCGGCACCCGCGCGAGGTACGGCCGGGCGAGGTCATGCAGCAGCACGAAACGCACGCCCTCCGAGTCGGCTTTCTTGTCGCGGGCCATGAAGGGCCACACGTCCTCGAAGGTGAGGGCGGGGAGGGGACGGGGCTTTTGCCAGCGTAGGAAGGCGCGTGTATGCGCGGTCAGGTCCGCGCCGCCCATGTCACGGCTGAGGAGAGCGGCGTAGTGCATCCCGTACCCCACAGCCTCACCGTGCGTGACCGCGTGGTCCGTGACCGCTTCCAGCGCGTGCGCGAGCGTGTGACCGAAGTTCAGGAAGGCGCGTTCCCCTTTCTCCGTCAGGTCGCGCGTCACCACCACGGCCTTGACGACGATGGCGTCCGCCAGGGTGTCCTCCAGACCCGGCCCACCGGGGCGAAAGTCGGGCGAGAGGACGCGGGGCAGCAGGGTGGGGTCCGCGATCAGCCCGTGCTTGTACGCCTCCGCCGCGCCCTCCGCGAACACGGCGGGCGGCAGGGTGGTGAGCGTGTCCGTGTCGCACCAAACGGCTTTCGGGGGCCAGAAGGCACCCACCAGATTCTTCCCCTCGGGCAGATTCACGCCCGTCTTGCCGCCCACCGCCGCGTCCACCATCCCCAGCAGGGTGGTCGGCAGGGTGTAAAAGGCCACGCCGCGCAGGTAACTCGCTGCCACGAAGCCCGCGAGGTCCGTCACCGCCCCTCCGCCCAGGCCTACCACCGCCGCGTCACGCGGGAGATTGGCCTGGGCGAGCCGCGACAGGACCTTGGAGAACACCCCCAAGGTCTTGCAGTCGTCGCGGGCGGGCACCTCCACCGTCAGGGTGGGGGAGAGGGCCGCCTGCACGGTCGCCACGAAAGCGGGGGGCAGATCGGCGGGATGGATCAGGGCGACCTGACGTTCCGCCACGCGCGCCCGCGCGAGCAGGCCGGGGCCGACCTCCACCGCGTAGGGCTGCGGGCCGCCGACCTCAATCCGCCGCACGTTCCCCCAGCCGCCCGTGTTCTGGGGACGCCTCCGCACCCAGGGCGGCGTCCGCATCGGCCCAGTCCCACAGGCGCTGGGTGACCTCCTCCACGATCTCCTCGGCGGGGCGGCCGTCGCTGTGGACGTGGATGGTGCCCTGGCGGTAATGCTCCTCGCGTTCATCCATCAGGGTCCGGATGCGGGAGAGGGGGTCGGCACTTTGCAGCAGCGGGCGGTCGCTGTGGCGGGTGCGCTGGTAGACGGTTTCGGGAGAGGCCCACAGCACCACGACGGGGCCGCGTTCCAGCAGGGTGCGGCGGTTCGCCTCGTGGATAAAGGTACCGCCGCCCAGGCTCACGACCGCGTGGTCCAGCCGGGTGACGCGGCGCACCACCTCGGCCTCGCAGGCGCGGAAGTAACTCTCGCCCTCCTGCGCGAAGACCTCGGGGATGCTCTTGCCGACCACGCGGGTGATCAGCTTGTCGGTGTCCACGAAATGCAGGGCCAGCGCCCGCGAGAGTTCCCAGCCGATGCGGCTTTTCCCGGTGCCCATGAAGCCTGCCAGCGCCACCCAGGTGACGGGACGCTCGATCAGGCCGGACCCGTTCATGGGGGACAGTCTAGAGGAAAGCCGGTCAGTCAGCGTGACGGGTTCACCCTCTGCTGCTGGCGGGTCGAGCAGGGCCGCCAGCAGCGCGGCCTCCACCCGTTCGGCCCAGCCGTCAGTAGTCACGTGCGTAAGCCCGCGCCGCCGCCACCCGTTCCTGAAGCTCGGGCAGGGTGTCACCGCCGAACTTTTCCAGCACCGCCTCGGCCAGCACCCAGCCGATCACGCATTGGAGGATCACCCCGGCGGCAGGCACGGCGGTGGTGTCGCTGCGTTCGCGGGCTGCGTCCGCCGCCTCGTGCGTGACCACGTTGACAGTCGGAAGCGGCTTCATCAGCGTGGCGATGGGCTTCATGGCGACGCGCACGATCAGTTCCTCGCCGTTCGTCATGCCCGCTTCCAGGCCGCCCGCGCTGTTGGTGTCGCGGGCGTAGGTGTCCCCCCGGTAGTACACCGGGTCATGCACGCCGCTGCCCGGTTTCACCGCATTCTCGAAGGCCCGCCCGATCTCCACGCCCTTCATCGCCTGCACACTGAGGCACGCCTGCGCGATGCGCCCATCCAGCTTGCGGTCCCAGTGGACGTAGCTGCCCAGGCCCACGGGCAGCCCCCGGAAACGCACCTCCAGGATGCCGCCCAGCGTGTCGCCGTCCTTTTTCGCTTGGTCGATCCGCCCCCGCATCTGCGCCGCCGCGTCGCCGTCGGGGGTCCGCAGGTCGGAGTCCTCGATGGCGTCGAGTTGGTCCCAGGAGAAAGGCTGGCGCGTCTCGATGCCGCCCAGGCTCGCCACGTAGTTCGCGCCCTCCACGCCGAGTTCGGAGAGGAGCTTCAGGGCCACCGATCCCACCGCCACCCGGGCCGCCGTCTCGCGGGCGCTGGCGCGTTCCAGCACGTCGCGCAGGTCCTTGTGGCGGTACTTGATGCCGCCGGTCAGGTCGGCGTGGCCGGGGCGGGCGTCGGTGAGGGCCTTTTTGCGCGGCTCCCCGCCCGGCTCCGGCGACATGATCCCGGTCCAGTTGCGGTGGTCTTTGTTCTCGATCACCAGCGTGACGGGCGCCCCGGTCGTCCGGCCCGCACGCACGCCGCTCATGACCTGCGCCTCGTCCGTCTCGATCACCATGCGCCGTCCGCGCCCGTAGCCGCCCTGCCGCTTGCGGAGCCAGGGATTGATGTCGCCCTGGCCCAAGGGCAACTGCGACGGCAATCCCTCGATGATGGCCGTCAGTTGCGGCCCGTGCGACTCCCCGGCGGTGAGATACCTCATGGGGCCGACTGTAGCGCCGCTTTCAGTGGGACTGGGGCGGGCTGCCCAGACGGCTGAGGCGGGCAGCTCCCGCCCTGGAAGCCGCCCGCCTGCCTGTTGTCTGCGCTTACTTTCTGCGCCTACTTGACGACGGTCCCGGTGATGATGACCAGCAGTTGGGTCTGGGTGCGGGTGGTCGTCTGCTTGCTGAACGCCGCACCGATCACGGGGAGGCTACTCAGGAAGGGGACACCTGCCGTCGTGCGTGTCTCGTTGGTGCCCAGCAGACCGCTCATCAGCACCGTCTGGCCGCTCTTGAAGGTGATGCTGCTCTGCGCCTCGCTGTTGCTGAAGTTCAGGAGGGTCGGCAGTCCGGTGGTGGGGAGGGTGTCGGGCTGGTTGACCTGACCGCGCACGCGCAGCGTCACCGTCCCGTCCGGGGCCACCTGCGGATCGAAGAAGTCGAGGTTCACGCCGTAATCGATCTGCTTCTGGATGGGGGGCACGTTGGCTGCCTGGCTCGGAATGTTGATTTCCAGCCGTCCGCCGGACTTGATCGACGCGGCCGCCGTGCTGGAGGCATTCTGCGTGGCCGTGTTCGATCCGAGCGAACGCTGGCCGCTCTGCATGGTGATGTTGCCGTCGTACACACGCTTGGTGAGGCCCTGGTTCTCCAGCGCTTGCAGCGTCGGGAAGATGTTGAAGCCCACCAGGCTGCGGGTGGGATCGAAGGCGGCCCCCAGGCCCCCGCCCCCGACGCTGACGTTGAAGCCGCCGAAGCTCACCTTCCAGTCCATGCCCAGCGTGCGCGCCGCCGTCTCGTTGATCTCCTGAATACGGACCTGCACGTTGATCTGCGGCACCACCTGATCGAGTTGCGGAATCAGTTCGGCGATCTGCGCGACCTGCTCCGTGGTGCCCCGCACGATCAGGGTATTCGTGCGTTTGTCCGCGATGATCGTGGCCGTATTCGAAGTCGGTGTGCCGTTCCCGGGGGTGCTTCCCGCTGTGCCGGACGCCGGAGTGGACGCGGCCGGGGTGCTGGCATTCAGGGGCGCGTTCGCCAGCGGTCCCGTCGTGTACGGCTGCCCGGTGGTCGGATCGATCACCGTGGCGTTGGGGACGAGGGCCGGAGGGGTGAGGTCCCGGGCCAGCGTCCCCTCCAGCGTCGCCTTGACCTCCTCGGCGCTGGCATTCACGAGCTGGAAGACGCGCTGCACCGTCTGCGGCCCGGCCTGGGGTGCGGGGGCCGGGCGGTCCACCTGCCCCAGCAGCGTCAGGGCGGTGTCGAGCTGGTTTTGCGGTCCGGACAGGATCAGTTGCCCGGTCTGCCCGACAGGCGTGACCTTGAGGTCGGGGTACTGGGCGGCGAGCAGTGCCGAGATATCTGCCTGCTGGCCCTTGACCGTGTAGACGCGCTGAATGGTCTGGATATTGGCAATGGAGGGACTACGGTCTATCTCCGCAAGCAGGGTGAGGGCAGCATCGACATCATTCTTGATGCCACTGACGATGATTTGCGACGATGAGCCGTACTGGGCAAGGCTCAGATTTGGATAACGCGACTTCAAGAAGTTGACAACATCCGCAGGGTTCCCTTTGGCCGTGTAGATCACCTGGCTTTGTGGAACTGCCGCCGCCTGCGCTTTTGGAATATCAATTGTAGAAACAAAGCTCCGTACCTTTGCTGTGTCCTCTGCCGTCCCGCCGACAATCAAGCGGTTGTTTTCGGTATCGGGAACAATCTTGAGTGTTCCTGCTAACGTGTAGCCATCGAATTGACGCACCTTGTCTATCACCGCACCGGTGTTGGGGTCGCGGATAGGAGTCTCGGTGTATGTGCGCTCTCCAAAAAACTCTAGTGCTCTCTGATACGCATATTGGGCATTGATATTGCTGAGTGGGACTGCGAGTTGTGCAGGCCGCTGGCCGATGCGCAATACCTGGCCGTTCCCTACGCGGACCACGGTGTATTGCAGCTCGTAAACATCCATCAGAAGCGGCCAGACCTCGTTGAAGGGCTTGTTGACAAAGTTGTATGCAATGGGCTTTGCGCTTAACTCCTGAGGCCGACCTGTGGCAGAAGCATAATTTCCGCTTCCGGTGGTCGAAACTGTCTTTGTGTTGCTGTCATTGTTCGTACTGGTTGTGGTCGTTGAAGAATTTGTCGTCAGAGTGCCATCTATAAGCGCCAGGGCGTCGACATTGAAGTTGAACACCACCTCATATCCGGCACTCCTGGCCAGTGCCGCCAGCAGCATGGAGAGTGGGCCGCGGTAACTTCCGGTGTTGACGGTAACGGGTGAGGAAGTCAGTTGAGGATCAACTCGCGCTTGCACAGTGGGAGCGGTATTTTGCGCGGGCGTCGTGGTCTGCGCGGCGGCCATGCCGAGCGCGGCGGTCAGCAGGAGGGCGTATCTCTTCATGGCTCACCTTTTGTCGAGTTCCAGGGTCTTGGTGTCGTGGCCGAGCGCGAGGGTGGCGCTGGTCGCCGTGACTTCCTTGAGGGTCACGTCCGAATCGGGAAGCCTCTGCCCGACCGACACGACCAGGAAGCCGTCCCGCGAGCGGAAGATGGCGGTATTCACCGGGCCGAGCACCACGGCGTCGAACGCCAGGTCGCGGCTCTGCACCAGTTGATCGAGGGCGGGGAGCGGCGCGGCGCTGTCGCCGCCCAGTTGGGTGATCGGCTGCGGCACCCCCGGCGTGGGAAGGGCCGTGGGGAGCGCCCCGGCACTGTTCGGGCGGCCTGCCGGGCTGTCCTGCCCCGGCGCGCGGCTCTCGAGGGCACGGCCCAGGGTGCTGTTCAGATCGATGTTCTCGCGGGGCACACGGACGCCCACGACGGGGGGCCGCACGGGAGCGGGCGAAATCGGCGTGACCTTCGCGGGGTGGGGCGGGGTGCCCGTGGGGGCAGGCGGCACGAGCGTGACCGTTTCCGGCTCCGGGCCAGGGCGGTTCGCGCCGGGCAGGGTGGGCACCGGGAACGCGCCGCCCGTGACGGCTGGGGCGTCCACCGTCACGCGGTCACCGCTGCCGGGAAGCGGGGAGAGGGCGAGGGCGCCCCCTTGACTGCCCGCCGCAGGGCTGACCACCGGGCTGGACGGCTGGCTGCGGGGCACGTCCAGGGGCGCGGCCGGACGGCTCCCGGCTGCCGGGGGAGTGGTGGGGGTCTGGCCCGCCGCGCCGTTCGCCCCCGCCGTCAGGGCCAGGGGCCGGAAGGGATTGACGCTGGGCAGGGCCGCCAGGGCCGTGTCCGGGTTGATCCCGCCGGGCGTCGGGGCCGTCTCCGGCTGCGGGGCGGCCGGATCGCTGGCGCCAGCCGCGCCGAAGGCCGGGAGGGTCGGCACGTCCACCTGCCCGTCGGGTTGCACGTTCACGCTGCCCGCGGGGGCCGCGCCGGTATTTCCGCTGGCCGCCGCAGGGTCTTCCGCTGTGCCCTCCGCGGGCGGTTCCGTGGTGGGAGTGGCGGGGGGAGTCTGGGCGAGCTGCCCGGCGCTCCGGCCGCTGGTCCACACGTACCAGCCACCGATCAGGGCGGCCAGCAGCAGCAGGACCAGCAGCAGCTTCATCTCGCGGGAGAGGGTCAGGGGCGCGGGCTTGGCAGAAGGGCGCGTCACTGGCTGCCTCCCTGGGGCGCGGCGGGTGCGGCGGGCGGCGCGGCGGGGGCCTCGGGGGCGGCGTTGCCCGTGCCCGCGCTGCCCGCCGTCTGGTCGAAGGTGTAGACCGTCAGGTTCAGCGTGCCCTCCAGGGCCGGGTTGTAGGTGTTCGCCTGCGGCAGTTGCAGGTTCACGCCGCTGACGGTCGTGAAGCGGTTCATGGTTTCGATGGACCGCAGCGCCCGGAACACCTGGGCGAACTGTCCGCTCACGCCCAGACTGAGGTTGATGGGCCGCACGCCGCCGGGGAGGCCGCTGCCCGTCCCACCTTGCACGGTGAAGGTGGTCATTTTGGCCCCCGCCGCGATGACGTTGCGCCGCATCTCGTCGAGCACCGTGCCGAACTGGGCGGTGGCCGGGAGCGCCCGCAGGAACTGGTCGCGCTCGACCTCCAGCCGCGCGGTGGTGGCGCGCAGTTCGGGCAGGTTGCGCTGGGCGGCGCGGTAACGTTCGGCGTTCAGCCGGGTGGTGTCCAGATCGCCCTGCACCTGGATGATCTCCTGCTGGCGGGTCTGGAAGTGCAGGAAGTACCAGACCAGCAGCAGCAGCAGGCACCCGGCCAGCACGGCCAGGAACAGGGAGCGCGGAGCGAGCTTAACGGACATTGGAGCCTCCCGCCGTGCTGGCGGCCTGCGGGGCGGGCTGGCCCACCAGGCCAACCGACGCGGCGAAGGTGTAGCGGCCCGTGTCGCCTTCCTGTTGCAGACTGCGGAAGTTCACGGCGAAGTTCGGGCTGTTCTCATAGGCGTTCAGGAAGTTCACGACCGACTGCTGGCTGCTCGCCGTCCCCGAGAGGTCGAACTCGCGGACCACGTTCTTTCCGGTGTAGACGCCGCTCTTTTGCAGGTCCGCGAGGGCGCCCGCGTCGAGGGCCTTCACGTTCATGGACGTGATCGCCACGCCGCCCCCGCTGGGGAGTTGCGACGAGAAGGCCGCCAGATCGTTCGTCCAGTACGTTTTCGCGTCCCGCAACTGCCCGGCGACGGCCGTGACCTCTTCCAGCGTGCGCTGGGTGCCCAGCAGCCGGTCGTACTCCTGCTTGGCGGGCGTCAGGGCCGCGATCTCGCCGTTCAGGCGGTCCTGTTCGCGGTGC
The DNA here is from genome assembly GCF_004758605.1 of Deinococcus metallilatus. Taxonomy (NCBI): domain Bacteria; kingdom Thermotogati; phylum Deinococcota; class Deinococci; order Deinococcales; family Deinococcaceae; genus Deinococcus; species Deinococcus metallilatus. The sequence goes on along the minus strand of NZ_CP038512.1, from coordinate 2,318,146 downwards.
AGGGCGCCCAGCCGTGAGCCGACGATCAGCTCGGGAATCAGGATCAGGGCGGCCGTCAGGGGCAGCAGCGCGAGGGCCGCGTAGCGCCAGGCGTCGGGCTGGGTGCTGCGGCGCTCCTGCTGGGGGAGCAGGTTGATCTCAACCATGACGCTGCACTCCGCGCAGGGCCAGCCCCAGCGGCACCGTGAATTCCGCCGCGTTGGTCTGGAGATAGCCGGTGTCCACGTTCGCCTGGTCGGTCTGCACCGTCAGCCAGGGACTGCCGACCTCCACCCGGAACCCCAGCGCATTGCTGATGGCCCCGGCCAGACCGCGCAGCTTCGCGCCGCCCCCCGCGATGAAGGTCCGGTCGATCACCACGTCGCCCGACTGCACCCGGTAGAACTCCAGCGAGCGACGAATCTCGGTGATCAGGTCGCCCAGCACCGGGCGGATCACCTCGAACACGCGCGCCGGGCTGTACTGCTCGCGCGCGCGGTCGAAGTTCAGCAGGTCCTCCTCGTCCTCGGTGGGCGTGCTGGCGGTCGCGTAGCCCAGCTTGACCTCCTCGGCGGCGCTGAAGTCCAGGTCGAAGGCCTTTTGCAGCGCGGTCGTGAAGTCGTCGGCGGCCACGGCGATGTTGCGCGCCATCAGAATCCGGTCGCCGCGGACCAGGCTGATCACGCTGCTGCTCGCGCCGATTTCCAGCACCATCGCCACCTCGCCCGCCTCGGTGTAGTTCAGGCCGCTGAGGGTGGTCTTGTTGAGGTGCTCGCCCAGCAGGTTGCCGCGCAGGGCGCGCAGGGTGGCAAAGCTCTTGAGGTCCACGACGGTCGGTTCCAGGCCCGCCAGCCGCAGCACCTCCACCTGCCGCGCGACCGCCTCGCTGGGGGCGGCGGCGATCACGGCCTCCATCTGCCCGTCTTCCGGGATGGTGGCGGGATCGTCTTGCAGGTCGAAGTCCAGGTTGACCTCATCGATGGGGTAGGGGATGTAGCGCTCGGCTTCCCACTTGATGGCCTCCTGAAGGTCCTTGCGTTCCATCCGGGGCACCATGATGTTGCGGGTAACGGCCGACTGGTTGGGCACGGCCGTCACGGCCTGGCGGGCGCTGATGCGGTGTTCGGCCAGCAGGTTCCTGAGTTCGGTGGCGACCGCCTGCGGCTCGATCACCAGCCCGTCGCGCATGCTGCCGATGGGCGTGGGCACCATGACGGCGTGCTGGAGGACCGGGGGCGACCCGGGGCGCAGCGCCACCACCTTGATGGTGCTGGTACCGATTTCCACGCCGATGGCATTCGTGCGCGGACTTGTGAGGCGTTGGAGCAGGCTCGTCATTCTCCCTCCAGAATCCGGCGGATTTTAGTGTTGACTCATCTCGTGCTCGACCGCTCCGGGAGGAAGAGGAGAGGCTGATAAGGGGCGAAAAGGAAAAGGGGGCTGCATGAACGTCTCATGCAACCACCCGTCCACTTACGGAACTCTGACAGCCCGCCGAGGCCGACTGGCACGCTTTTAAACATCCTTCCAACCGCGCTCCCGCCCGGCGCGCGATCCCCCCGAAGCATGAAGGTCCGGAGGCGGGGGCGGCCGGGGCATGACCCCGGGACGTGCGGGGCGTTCAGGGGGTCAGGGGCACCAGATCGACGCTGTAGACCCGCACCACGCTGCCCGGCGAAACCGTCACCACGTCCGCGCCCACCAGCCCCACGCGCCCCGGCCCGTGGGGCACGCTGACCAGCACCCGGCCCGCCGCGTCCAGCCGCTGAAGGGCCGTGCCGGTCAGGCGGTACGTGCCCGACAGGGTCACCACCCCCGGCAGGTACGCCGAGCGCACGCCGGTCGGGGTGACTTGCAGCAGCGGCCCCGGAGCCGTCTCAATCACCACGCCGTCCGAAACCCGCCGCAGGACACCCGCCAGCAGCACGTAATCCTGCCCGTCGCCCCCGGTGAGGGCGGCGGTCGGTGCGCCCGGGACGCCCGGCGCCGGGTTCCCCTCGTAGGTCACGGCGCTGCCGTCCTGACGGTAGGCGCGCGTCGCGGTCAGGGCCACCACCCGCCCCACCGGAACCGACCGGGCCGCGCGGTCCAGCGTGACCAGCAGCCCCGCGTCCGGCAGGGCGGCCCAGGCGTCTCCGCCGTTCCAGCCCACCGCCACCGCCGCCCCCGGCAGCGCCGGGCACACTGGCCGGTAGGACGGCGCGCGGGCCACACAGGCCTTCCCGGCGTCCACCCACGCGACCCCTTCCGGCGCGAAGGCGGCGTTGAAGGTCGAGCTGGGGTTGGACGCTCGGGACGTGTTGGCCGGGGCACAAGCCGTCAGGGGCAGGAGGCAGAGGGCCGAGAGCAGAAGGCGGCGCATGGGCGCATTGTTCCGTGCGGGGAGCTGAGAAACCTGCCGGTCTGCCCGCCAGGAAGAGGGATTACGTCTGCGCTTCCTCCTGCCCTGACGGCTGACCGCTGACGGCGGACCGCTCCCGCAGCAGCGCCTCCACCACCACGTCCAGCCCCACCCCCTCCTGTGCCCGCCTGTCCGGCGTCCACGAGATGCCCCGGCTGGCCTTGACCAGTACCACATCGCCGTCACGCACCTCCGCGAGCAGGCCCTCCAGCAGTTCCGGCACGGTGCGGTAGGCCCGCTCGCCCAGTTCCGCCGCGAACGCGCCCACCCCGTAGGTGAGGTCGGCCCGCTCCCGTGCGTGCGCGCCCACCTGCGCGTGCAGATCCCGTTCCGTCTCGCCCAGTTCCAGCATCCGCCCCAGCACGCTGATGCGGCGGCCTGGAAAGGCCGCGAGCGCGTCCAGCGCCGCCGTGACCGCGAGGGGGGAGGCGTTGTAGGCGTCGTCGATCACGGTAAAGCGGCCCGGATGGACCCGGTAGCGGCCCCCCGGCACCTGCACCTGTGAGAGCCGTGCTGCCGCCTTCGCCAGCGGTACCCCCGCTTCCAGCGCCAGCGCGAGGCCCAGCACCGCCGCTTCCGCCTGCACGCGCGAGGCCAGCGGCAGCGTGACGGGCACGCCCCGGAAGGTAAAGTGCGCCCCCTCCGGCGTCACGGTCAGTCCCTCGCCCGAGAAGGTGACGCCCTCGCCAAAGCCGTAGGTATCGGTGCCGGGATAGAAGGGGGCCGCCTGCGTGCCCACCAGCCCGCGCCGTCCCTCCAGAATCACGCCCTTCTCTCGCGCCACACCCTCCACGCTCCCCAGTTGTTCCAGATGCGCCGCTCCCACGCTGGTCACCACGCCCACGTCGGGCCGCACCAGGTCCACCAGTTCGGCCATCTCGCCCACGCGGTCGATGCCCATCTCGACGACCAGCGGCACCCCGCTTCCCCCGAACTCGATCAGAAAGCAGGCGATGGCGGGCATGGTGTTGTAGACGGGCATAAAGTGCGCCCCCAGCGCCGCCGCCGCGTAACTCTTGGCGGTCGTCTTGCCCACGCTGCCGGTGATGCCCACCACCAGGGGGTTCTTCGCCCGTTCGGCCCTTGCCCAGGCGAAGAGGGCCTCCCGTGCGTCCGGCGCCCGCACGGCGCGTTCCACATCCAGATTGGTCAATACGAAGGGTGCCCCCGCCGCCAGCGCCGCCTCCACGAAGCGGTTCCCGTGCATCTTCTCGCCGGGCAACGCCACGAACGCGACCTCGGGCGAGGCCTCCCGCGAATCCCAGGTCAGGCGCGCGGCGGGCCGGGCGTCCGGGTGAACGTGGGCGGCGAAGGGGAGGGCGGCGTGGGGGTCGAGCATGGGGGGAAGGTAGCAAAGAGCGGAGGGCCAGTGCGCTTCAGCTTTCGCTTCTGCCTTGATGGCTTAGGAACTCTGTTCCGGGTGGTGATGGAAAACCGCGTTTTCCTGCGTTGGGACGGCTGCGCCGTCCACCCCCCTCTGCAAGCAGCTCTACGAGTCCCAGCCTCCCCCGCAAGGGGGGAGGGGCCAAAAAGCCCGACTGCACGGCTTCGGACTTTAAGTTGCGTAAGCTCTAAGCTCTCGGCCCTCTGCCTTACTCGATGGTCACCAGATAGTCATACAAATCCGGCCCGCCCAGATGCGCCTCGACCTCCGCCATCGGGAACTCCTGACCGATGCGTGCCGAGAGGGCGTCCAGGTCCTCCTGCGTCTTCTGCGGCCCGCCGAACATGGTGATGATCTCCTGCCCGGCGTAGTTCTTGTTCAGCATCTCCAGCACACTGTCTTCCGGCGTGCCGCCCGCCTGCACCAGCTCGTCGTCCTTGAGGCCGATCACGTCGCCTTCCGCGATGTCGAGCGTCACGCCTTCCTTCGTCGTGATATTCGTTGTGCGGCTGGCGCGGGTCACTTCGAAGGTGGTCACGCGGGCGGCGGCTTCCTCCATCTCGGCCTTGAGACTCTCGGCGTCGGCGTCCGGCTGAAAGGCGAGGGCGGCCCCGATGCCCTGGCCGAGCGTGCGGGTGGGCACGACCACCGCGCGGCCTTCCATCAATTCCATCGCCTTCTCGGCGGCCATCAGGACGTTCTTGTTGTTGGGGAGGATCAGCACCTTCTCGGCGCTGACTGACCTCACCGCGTCCACGATGTCCTGCACGCTGGGGTTCGCGGTCTGCCCGCCCGACACGATGCGCGCGCCAAGACTGCGGAAGAGCTTCACCAGGCCGTAGCCGCTCGCCACCGCGACCAGGCCGGAGGGGGGCACCTCCTCCTCGGCCCGCGCCGCCGCGCCCGCCATGCCCAGAATCTCGGTGTGCTGCTCGGACATGTCCTCGACCTTGGTCTTGAGCATCCGCCCGTAGCGGCCCACCGTCGCCAGCAGCGCGTCGGGTTCGTTGGTGTGGATGTGGCCCTTCACGTACCCCTCGGCGCCCACCACCAGCAGGCTGTCCCCGAAGGGGCTGACCAGCTCGCGGATTTCCTCGATGGGCTTCTGCGCCTCGCTCATCAGGAACTCGGTGCAGTAGCCGAATTCCTCGTTCTCGAACTGCTCCTGCGCGTAGGAGGTGATCTCGGGTGCCTCGGGGAGCTCGTCGCCGCGCAGGGCCGCCAGCATCCCCTGGACCACGTACAGGTAACCCTGGCCGCCCGAGTCGATCACGCCCGCCTGCTTCAGCGCGGGGAGCATCTCGGGCGTCTTGTCCAGCAGCGCCTGCCCGCCGAAGAGGGCCTGTTCCAGCACCGCATCCACGGTGTCGCGTTCGCGGGGGCCGTTCGCGCCGTCGGCCACGCCACGCGCGACCGTCAGGATGGTGCCTTCCACCGGCTTCATCACCGCGCCGTATCCGGCTTTCTGCGCGGCGCGGAAGGCGGCGGCGAGCGTCCTCGCGTCCACCTCGGGCTTCTCGCGCACGACCTCGGCAAAGCCCTTGAGCAGTTGCGAGAGGATCACGCCGCTGTTGCCGCGTGCGCCCAGCAGCGCGCCGTAGCTGATCGCCCGCGCCACCGACGCCATGCTGCTTTCGTCGCAGGTGTCCAGTTCGCGCCGCACCGACTGCATGGTGAGGTGCATGTTGGTGCCGGTGTCGCCGTCGGGCACCGGGTACACGTTCAGCGCATTCACCTGCTCGCGGTACACGCCCAGCCAGTCGGTCGCCACGCGCAGCATCCGCGCGAGGTCGGCGGGTTTCAGGGCCGTCGCGTGGTCAGGCACGCTGCACCCCCACCGCATGCACGCGGGTGGCCTTGAGTTCGATCCCGGCCTGGGTCTTCACGATATGTTCCACCCGGTCCTTGATGTTGCGGGCGACGGTCGGGATGCTCACGCCGTAGGCCACGACCACGTACAGGTCAGCGGTGTACTCGCCGCCCTCGCGGCCCACGACCACGCCTTCGCGGGCGTTGGCGCGGCCCAGCACGCGGGAAAGACCTTCTTTCAGGTTGGCCGGGGCCATGCCGACCACGCCCGGAATCTCGTGCGCGGTCAGCCCGATCAAGGAGGCGAGCGCCGCCTCGGAAATCACGATGGAGCCAGTCACAGTAGAGAGGAGTATACGCGAGGGGGCAGGAACGGCTGAGCAGGAGGGACTGTCCCGAAGGTTCCCCGTTCACCTCCTGTTCAGCCCCCCACCGATGACCACGCCCAGCACCAGCCCAAGGGCGACGCCCAGTGCCAGGTTCCCCAACGCCACGCCCAGACCGGCGCCGAGGGCAATGCCCAGGCCAATTCCGAACCCAATCCTGTTCCTTCCCGGTTTCATAGTGTCGATACGAGCCGAACCGGGGTCAGGTTCCGACTGGGGCAAGACCCAGGCTCAGGCCATGCGCGGCCCTTTTCCTCTGCTCCTCGTTGGCCCGTTTAGGACCGTTGCTTTCCGGCGGCCCCGCACCCCCTGGCTTTGCCAGGCCCCTCTCCCCAAGGTAGAGGGGTCAGAAAAAAGCCCTCTCCCTGGGGGAGAGGGTTGGGTGAGGGGTCTTTTCTCAGTCGCCCGGTTGTGTCTGGGCGGGCGGCGCGCTGTTCACCCGCTCGGCCCGCCCCCGCAGCGGGATGGCCGGGACGAACAGCGTGACCAGGAAGCCCGCGAGGATGATCCAGATACTCGTGCCGAACATCCTGGTCATGGCGACGGTGAAGCCTTCCTTCATGCCGCTGGTGAGCTGGGCGGCGAGCGTCCTGGCCTGCTCGTTCAGCTTTGTCTTGATCTGCGCCAGCGTGGTCTGCGTGGCCTGCTTCACGGCGGTGGGTTCCTGCGCCAGGATGCCCTGCTGAACGCGCTGGGCGGTCACGGCGGCGGCCTGCGGGGTGGCGAGGGCCTGGGCGGGGAGTGCCCTGAGCTGCGTCTTGAGGGCCTCGGGAACGTCACTGTTCAGCAGCGCCTGACGGCCCGCCTCGCCGTTTTTCAGCACGTTGCCGATCTGCGCGGCCTGCGCCGTCAGCTTCTGATGCACCTGCGCCTGGAGGCCGCCGTTCGCCACCAGCGCCTTGAGTTCGGCGGGGACGACCGGGTTGGCGGCCAGGGCGCGGGCGGAGGTCTGGTCGCCGTTCAGCGCCTTCTCGATCTGGGCGTACTGGGCGTCGAAGGCGGCCCGGATCTTCTGCTCGGGGCCGTTGCCGCTGCCGCTGCTGCTGGCCCGCAGGGCGCCCAGGTCGAAGTTGTTCGCGTTCATCTGCATCCCGGGAATCTGGGGCAGGTGCCTGGGCAGTTCGGCGTGCAGGTTGTTCAGCAGCAGCGTGCCGAACAGCGCCGCGCCGATAGTGGAGCCGATCTGGCGGAAAAACTGCGAGCTGGAGGTGGCGATCCCCATCTGGGTCATCGGGACGGCGTTCTGGATGGCGAGCGTGAAGAGGCTCTGCGCGGGTCCCAGGCCCAGGCCCACGACGAACATGCGCCAGCCCAGGTCCGCGATGCTGGTCGAGGTGGTGATCTGGGTCAGCAGGTACACGCCCAGCATCAGCACCAGGCCGCCGCCGATCATCCAGGGCTTGTACTGGCCGGTGCGGCCCACGATGTTGCCGCTCAGGATGCTCGACAGGATCAGGCCGCCCATCAGCGGCAGCATCGAGAAGCCGCTGTTGGTGGGCGAGACGCCCAGCACCATCTGCATGTACAGCGGCAGGAACAGGATCACGCCCAGGAACGCCATCCCCATGATGAAGGCCGCCAGGTTGCCCAGCGAGAACATCCGGATACGGAAAAGGCTCAACGGGATGATCGCGTCCCGGGTGCGCGACTCCACGAACAGGAAGGCGATCAGGCTGACCGCGCTCACGGCGAAGAGCGTGATGATCCGCGCGCTGTCCCAGGGGTAGGTCGTGCCGCCCCAGGTCAGGGCCAGCAGCAGCGGAATGGTGGTCGAGAGGATCAGCGCCGCGCCGGGGTAGTCGATCTTGCCTTCGGAGCGGTGTGTCAGCCGGGGCATCCTGGCGAGAATCAGGAAGAGGGCCAGCAGGCCGAGCGGCAGGTTCACGTAAAAGGTCCAGCGCCAGGAGAGCTGGTCGGTCAGGAAGCCGCCGACCGCCGGGCCGATCACGCTGGCGAGGCCGAAGATCGCGCCGAACAGGCCGCCGAACTTGGCGCGCTGCGCGGGCGGGAACATGTCGGCCAGGATCGCGAAGGCCATCGTGAAGAGCGCCGCGCCGCCGAAGCCCGCCACCGCGCGGAAGGCGATGAGCTGGTTCATGCCGCCGCCCAGGAAGTTCCCCAGGAACGGCTCACCCGCCAGGCCGCTCAGAGCCGAGCCGAGCAAAAAGACCACGATCCCGAACACCAGAATGGGCTTGCGGCCGTACAGGTCCGAGAGCTTGCCGTAGATCGGCACCATCACGGTGCTCGCCAGCAGGTAGGCGGTGGTGACCCAGGAATACAGGTTGAAGCCCTGGAGGTCCGCGATGATGCGCGGCATGGCCGTGCTCACGATGGTCTGGCTGAGCGCCGCCAGCAGGAAGACCACCAGCAGGCCGATCAGGGTCGTTCGCTTTTCCTGCTCGGTGAAGTTGAAAGGGGCAGTTTGGGTCGGTGCGGTCATGCGGGGTCCTCGTGGGTCAGGTGTTCCAGGGCGTCGAGCAGGGTGGGCAGCGTGCGCGGGTCCAGCCGGGCCAGCCGCGCGCCCGTGAGGGTCTGCACGGTGACCAACGTGTCCGCGACGGCGTGTTCGCCCGCCTCAGTCAGGCTCAGGCGCGTGCGGCGCGAATCCTGCGCGTCGATGTGGCGCTCGATCAGCCCCTGCTTGACGAGCTGGTCGAGGTAACGGCTGAGCAGCGTGGCCGGAATCTGGAGCTGCTCGGCCAGCACCTTCGGGTACTGGTGGCCCGCCTGGATGCCGCGCAGGATGAAGAACTTGCGCGAATCCAGGCCGTGCCTGGCGGCGAGGAGGGGGTCGAGTTCCTGCTTCAGCCTGCGGTTGAAGTGCCACATGCTGGTCAGAAAACGCCCCACCTGCTCCTGTGTCGGGGGAGGAAGGGTTTCGGAAGTCACGGAACAACTCTAGGCGAATAATTCACTGTAGTCAACTATCTCGGGAAACAACTATCTGCCCCTCGCTCCCGGCCCACGTGATTTACTGCCTGCCATGCAACTCATGACCGGGCTGGAGCAGGCGGACCTGACCCTGACGTTTCTCTCGGGGGAGGCGGCGGACCTCCCCGCACAGGTGACGCGGAACCTGAAGCCAGGAGCGGTGCGGCTGCTCTCGCGGGGGGCTGAGGGCGACGTGGCCGTTGCGCTGCCCCCCACGGACGCGGCCGAGGCCCGCGAACTGGGCGAGGCGCTGGTGAAGCTGGCGACCGACCTGGGCGCGCGGGCGGTGCGGGTGGAAGAAACGCCGCACGCGGACGCCCTCACCCTGGCCGCGCTCGCGGCGGGCGACCGGGACGCCCGTTACCGCGCTGAGGCCCGGCCCGGCCCCGCCGAGTTCGCGGTGGAGGGCCTGTCCGGCGCGAACCGTGCCCGGGTGGAAGCGGTCGCGGCGGGCGTGCGCTTTGCCCGCGAACTGGTGAACGCTCCCGCCAACCTCCTCAACCCGGTCACCCTCGCCCGCGAGGCGCGCACCCTGGAGGCCCTGGGGGCCGATGTGGACATCTGGGACGGCACCGAGATCGAGGCGCGTGGCATGGGCCTGCTGGCGGCGGTCGCGGCCGGGAGCGCCACCGGGCCGCGCCTGATCCGGGTGACCCTTCCGGCGCGGGGGGAGGTCACGCGCGTCCTGGCCCTGGTGGGCAAGGGCATCACCTTCGACACGGGCGGCTACTCGATCAAGCCCGCGGCGGGCATGACCACCATGAAGGGCGACATGGGCGGCGCGGCGGCCGTGCTGGGGACGATGCGTGCCCTGGCCGCCGCGCGCGACCTGCTCCCGGAGGGCGTGGAGGTCCGCGCCTACGTCCCCGCCGCCGAGAACATGGTCGGCCCGCACGCCATGCGCCCCGGCGACATCTACCGCGCCGCCAACGGCAAGACGGTCGAGGTGGTGAACACCGACGCCGAAGGTCGCCTGATCCTGGCGGACGCCCTGGCCGTCGCCTGCGACGAGGGCGCGACCGAGCTGGTGGACGTGGCGACCCTGACCGGCGCGAAGGTCACCGCCCTGGGCAACGACGTGGCCGCCCTCTACAGCACCGACGCCGACCTGACTGCCCGCCTCCAGGCCAGCGCCGAGGCCTCCGGCGAGTTCGTCTGGGAAATGCCGCTGCACGCCCCCTACCTGAAAGCTTTCCAGAAAGACACGCTGGCCGACCTCCGCAACTCGGACATGGTGCCCGCCGGGGGCAGCATCAAGGCCGCCCTCTTCCTGCGCGAGTTCGTCACGCGGCCCTGGGCGCACCTCGATATCGCCGGGAATGCCATGAAGGACGGTCAGGCGACCGGCTGGGGCGTGGGGACGCTGACGGGGTACGTGCTGGGGCGGTAAGCGGGACACAGGAGGAAGTCTTTACCGCGTACCGCCCACGCTCACCGCGCGGGATGCAGCCGCCCGCGCCACAGCAGCCGCATCCGCTGCCCGACCCGCCGGTACAGGGGCGGGGCGTGGTGGGCGCGGAAGTCGCGGGTGGCCTGCTCGCTGCCCACGTCGTGCCCGTAGCGTTCCGACAGGAAGTAGCGGTGGTCCATGATCCAGAGGTACAGGTCAGCCTCGGTGCGGCCCGGGAAACGGGACATCACGTCGTGGTGTTCGATGTTGTCCACCACACGGCGGAAGAGGCGACGGTACCAGCTTTCCACCGCCTCCTCCCAGGTGACGGGCGGCAGGCCCGCGCGTTCCGGTTTGCGGTCCAGAAAATACTGCCGGGTGCGGATGTGTTCGAGGAGCCGGTCATAGCGGCCCGGCGTGGTGAACAGAATCTCGTGGTGTCCCGGTACCACCCGGTCGAGGTTCGTTTCCTTGAGAAACCGGGCGTATTCGCCCTTGATGATCAGGTCGCGCAGGGTGTCGTGTTCGTCCGGGGGGACAGCCACATGGAGTTCGATCACGTGCGCGTCGATGTCGCGCTGGCCCTGACGGCGCGCGACCGAGACACGGTGGTTGCCGTCCTTGACGAAGTACAGCTCCCCGACCTTGTACACCTGGATGGGCGGCAGTTCCTTGCCCTGAAGCTGCGCGGCCCGCACCCCGATCCAGCGTTCGTCGAGGTACGGCTCGCGCGGGAGGTAGTGGCGGTCGAACTCGCGGTAGCGGTCCACCGACCCGGCGATCTGCTCGACCGGAATCGCCTGAACGCCCAGCGAATGTTCCCCTTCCGGGCCGAGGTGCCGCACCCACTCGAAGGGCAGCAGCTCGTTTGGCTCGCGCCGCAAGATGGCGAGCAGATCGCGCACATCGCCCACAAAGCGCGCGCGTTCCACCTCGTGACGGGCCTGGTTGCGTTGGTTGTGGTCGCTCATGTCGGGTCCCCTCGCGCCTCAAGGGGGCGCATGGGCCGGGGCAGGCGAACCGGGGCAGGCAGGAACAACCCCCGGCTTTGTGTACAGAGTACACCTTTTCGCCTCGCCGGACTGTGATGACGCCCGGGGCCAGGGAGGGCCTAGCGGAATCCTTTACGAACGCGGCAAAAGGTGTCTCCGCCCATGACCGGCTGGTCCCGCAGGCGGTCAAATGCACCTATGCTCGGCAGATTCTTCAAGAAACCAGGGGACGACATGGGCGGGCGCGTGCCCCCCGGTCAGACCCTTACCACCCGCTTTCCGGTCCTGACCTACGGCCCCTCGCAGCACTACGCCCCGCAGGATGTGGTTGTGCGCGTGTTCGGGCTGGCGGAAGAGAAGACCTTCACCTGGGACGATCTGCTGGCGCTGCCGCAGACTACGCTGACCTACGACATCCACTGCGTCACCCACTGGAGCAAGCTGGACACCACCTGGACCGGCGTGCGCGTCGTGGACCTGATGAAGCACATCCAGCTCGACCCGGCCGCCCGCTACGTGATGGAGCACAGCGTGGGCGGCTACACCACCAACCTCAGCCTGGAGGACTTCACCCGGCCCGAGAACCTGCTGGCCCACACCTTCGGCGGCGAGCCGCTCGCCCCGGAACACGGCGGACCGCTGCGCCTGGTCGTGCCGCACCTCTACTTCTGGAAGAGCGCGAAGTGGCTGGACGGGCTGGAGTTCATGGCCACCGACAAGCCCGGCTTCTGGGAGCGTAACGGCTACCACATGCGCGGCGACCCCTTCAAGGAGGAGCGTTACGACGACGACTGAGCCTGCCTCCCGGCTGGGCGAGGGCTACCTCGTCCCCGATGTGCTGCAAGAGGGCCTGACGCTGGTGCTGGTCGGCACCGCCCCCAGCCGCATCAGCGCGCGGGCGAAGGCTTATTACGCCAACCCCCACAACAAGTTCTGGTGGGTGCTGGCCGAGACGGGCCTGACGCCCCGGCAACTCGCCCCGCGCGAGTACCCGACCCTCCCGCAGTACGGTATCGGCCTGACGGACGTGGCCAAACGCCACAGCGGGGTGGACGCCGCCCTGCCCGGAGAGGCCTGGGCGCCGCACGAACTGCGGGAGAAGATTCGGCGGTACCGCCCGGCCATCGTCGCCTTCACCAGCAAGCGCGGGGCTTCGGAGACGCTGGGGGTGCCCACCGGACGCCTGCCCTACGGCCCGCAGGCTGAGCGGCTGGAGGGGGCGGAGGTCTGGGTGCTGCCCTCCACCAGTCCCCTCGGGCACAACCACTTCCAGCTCGGGCCGTGGCAGGCGCTCGCGGACCGGGTGCGGGAGTGGCGGGGGGCCGGGAACCGTGAGGCGAAGGGGAACCCGGAAGAGCCGGGCCGCGTACCCTGAAGATATGGCTTCGCGTGTCACCACCCTGTACATGGCCGCCCGCACCGGCTCGCGGGTGGTGCGGTACCTGATCCGGCCCGCCGCACACCATGCGGGCGTCAGCCGTGACCCCTGGTCACTGCCGGGCAGGCCGCACCTTCCGGTCCGGCGCGGCGCCAGCCTGGCCCGGCGGGCCCTGGGCCTCGTGGTGCTGCTGGTGCTGAGCGTGCTCGGGGCGGTGCTGCTGGTGCCGCTGCTCGTCCTGCTGGGGATCGGGACGGCGTCCGGGTACGCCGCGGCCGGGTGGCTGCTCGGCTTCACGCTGCTGCTCGCCGCCCTCGGCGCCATCTGGACGTTCCGCCGGGCCTCCCGCCTGATCACGGCGCCGGAGGAGGCCGTGCCGGGCCCCCTTGACGCCGCGACGGGCGACGACGAGACAGGTCTGCTCGCGCTCTTGCGGGCCGGTGAACGGGCGTTGCCTGCTTCCGCACGGTCGGCCCTGCACGCCACGGTGATCGCCACCCGCGACGCTCTGCGCGCCACGGCGGGCGACCTCTCCCTGGGCCGCGACGCCTACGACGTCCGGCAAGCGGCCCGCGAGGACCTTCCCGAGTTGTTGCGGTCCTACCGCGCCGCGCCGCGTTCCCCGGAGACCGACCGCCTGCTCCTCGGGCAGCTCGGCCTGATCGGGCGCCGCATGCAGGGCATCACGCGGGAACGGCAGCAACAGCAGGCCCGCGCCCTGGAGGCCCAGCGGCGTTACCTGGAGAGCAAGTATGGGGAAGAGGGGAGCTGAGAAGCCCCGGTTCTGCAACCCGACCCCTCATGAGTGAACAGGGGCGGGGCCTGTTGCGTCAGGTGGTTCGGCGCAGGAGGCGGCCCACTGCGGCCGAGGCGACCGAGCGGGTGCGCCGGGGTCGCCGGACAAGTTCGCCGTCACAGTTGGGACAGGTGTGGTTCATCGCTGCGGCGCAGGCCAGGCAGAAAGTGCATTCGAAGGAACAGATGGCAGCCTCGCCGTCTGCGGTCAGGGAAGTGCGGCAACGCTCGCAGGCGGGCTTCATCTTCAACATGGCTGGAGCATACGAAAAAAACCTCCGCGTCTCGGCGGAAGCTTTTGCTTCTCTGGCTGACTGCTGACGGCTGAAAGGTTAGGACTCACGCGAAAGAGCGCGCGTGTAGCGCCGCTTTTTACTCCGGGGGAGGCTGGGACTGGTACAGCTCCGCAGGAGAGGGGGGTAGACGGCGCCGCCGTCCCAGCACAAGGAATCTCTGTTTACCTCTCCCAGAGAGGAACTCATTTCGCGTAAGTCCTAAGCTGACCGCTCTACCGCAGCCGCGCCTGAATCCACCCCGCCAGCTCGCTGATCTTCACCCGCTCCTGCTGCAAGGTGTCGCGGTCGCGGACGGTCACGGTGTCGGTGAGGGCCGGGTCCTCGCCCTTGCCCACCGTGTCGAAGTCCACCGTCACACAGTAGGGCGTGCCCACCTCGTCGTGGCGGCGGTAGGACTTGCCGATGTTGCCGCTGTCCTCGTACAGCACGCGGCCCAGGCCGAGGCTCTGGAGGTCGGCCTTGATCGCCTTCGCCACGCTCGTAATTTCCTCGCGGTTGCGCGCCAGCGGAATCACGGCCACCTTGATCGGCGCCAGGTGGGGCTTCAGCTTCAGCACGATGCGCTCGGAGCCGTTTTCCAGCGTCTCCTTCGTGAACGCCTCGCTCAGCACCGCCAGCATCGCGCGGTCCACGCCCGCCGAGGGTTCGATCACGAACGGCACCACCGGCTTGTTCGTCTCCGGGTGGGGGATCGTCAGCTTGGCGACCGAGTCCAGGTTCTCGTCCACGCGCGCCTGGATGCCCAGTTCCGCCTGCGCCTTGGTGTGCGAGCCGAGGTCGAAGTCGGTGCGGTTGGCGATGCCCTCGATTTCCTCGTGCCCAAGGGTGGGGTAGTCGTACATCAGGTCGTAGGTGCGCTTGGAGTAGTGCGCGAGGTCTTCTTTCGGCACGTCCAGAATCTGAATCTTCTCGCGCGGTACGCCCTGCGCCTCCCACCACGCGAGGCGGGCCCGGAGCCACTTCTCGTGCCAGTCCTCGTCGGTGCCGGGCGCGCAGAAGAACTCGATTTCCATCTGCTCCAGCTCGCGCACCCGGAAGATGAAATTGCGCGGCGTGATCTCGTTGCGGAAGGCCTTCCCGATCTGCGCGATACCGAAGGGGAGGCGGCGGCTGGTCGAATCCACCACGTTCTTGAAGTTGGTGAAGATGCCCTGAGCCGTCTCGGGCCGCAGGTAGCCGAAGCTGTCCTCGTCCGCGACGGGGCCGATGCTCGTCTTGAACATCATGTTGAAGGGGCGCGGCTCGGTCCAGTCGCCCACCTCGCCGCTGAAGGGGTCCCGCACGCCCGCCGCGACCAGCACCTCGGACGCCCGCGCCGGATTCGCCACCAGCGCCGCCACCACCGCCGGGAAGTTCTCCACGCTCTCCCCGATGCCTTCCGCCACCAGGGCCACCACGTCCGCCTTCTGGTCCTTCACCAGATGGTCGAGGCGGTACCGCTTCTTGGTCTTGCGGTTGTCCACCATCGGGTCGCTGAAGGTGGCCTCGTGGCCGGAGTGCCTCAGCACCAGGCGGTGCATGATGATCGAGGCGTCCAGCCCCTCCATATCGTCGCGCTCGTAGATGTTGGTGCGCCACCACGACGCCTTGATGTTGTTCTTCAGCTCCACGCCGAGCGGACCGTAGTCCCAGAAGCCTTGCAGGCCGCCGTAAATCTCCGACCCCTGGAAAATGAAGCCGCGGCGCTTGCACAGGCTGACGAGTTCTTCCATCGATTGTGCGGGCATGTCTTCTCCTTTCCCGCCACCGCCAGGGAAAAGAAAAACGCCCCGGCGATGGCTCGCCTGGGGACGCAGAAGTCAGACCTTGTGCGCGGTTCCACCCCAGTTCCGCAGGGGTACTCCACCCACAGCGGCACTTTTGTAGAAGTTGTGCAGCTCCCCGCCGCCCTTCACGGCCCGCCGCCCGCCTGACTCTCACCGCCACAGGCTCGCTCATGGGCACATGCGCCGCTACTCCTGCGGATCAACGCTGAAGAGAGTGTGCCGCAGAGGAGGGGAGGGGGTCAAGCGGGCGGGACCCTCAGTTCAGGTCGCCCCGGCCCTGTCCTTTCTGCTTCTCGTCGGCGCGGCGGCGCAGCTCGGCGGCGAGGTCGCTGAAGTCCTGGGCGCTGGGCAGCACGCGGCGGGCCTGGCCCTTGGCCTCCTGAATCACTTTGACCTGTTCGCGCTTGCTGGCGGGCAGGCCCTGCCGTTTGCGCTCGAAGTAATTCTGCGCGACGCGCCCCAGGGCGAAGGTCCAGCCGTAGACGGCGGGCGCGGTGATCAGGCCGCCGATGATGGGCAAGGCCAGCTTGGCCACCCCGCGCATCACCTGCCGGGCCACCATGCCGTAGGCGACCGTCGCGCCGAGTTCCTGCACGATTTCCTTCGCGCGGTCGGGCGTGATGTCGAAGCCGTAGATCTTGCCGATGTGCAGCACCATCTTGGCCTGCACCGGCGTGATCAGCAGGATGTCCGCGAAGGGGACGGGTTCCACCGCGATTGCGCCCGACAGCAGCGCCGCGCTCCGGATGACCTCCTCGACATTCTCCTCGCGCGTGAGGTCGGGGTCCACATCGAAATTGAAGTTATCAAGCACCTGCTTGACGAGGGGCAACATGACGCGAGTGTACCGCTGGCCCCGCCCGGCACGTGAGAGCCATAAAGAGCCATAAACGGGGCAAGAAAAAGGGGACGCGCCCAGGGGGGTGGCGCGTCCGGTTGGAGGGAAGGATGAGGGGTGGAGGTCACCGCTCCCTTCCAGAGTAGTCAGCCCGAATGACAGCTTTCTGACATGGCCGTGAAGCCGGGTTGTAACCTCAGAAGGAATCCTGGGCAGGCCTTAAGAGCCTCCCCGGGTCAGCCTCAGCGCCGCCAGCGGGGGCCTTCCTTGGTGTCCTCCACGGTCACGCCGACCGCCGCGAGGGTGCCCCGCAGTTCGTCGGCCTGCGCGTACTGCTTGTTCAGGCGGTAATGCTGCCGCGCCTGAAGCACCAGGTCCATCAGCGCGTTCATGACGTGGCTGTCGTCCTGGCGTTCCGCCTGACTTTCCGCGAACAGCCCCAGCACGTCCCCGCCCAGCGTCCGGTAGGCGTCACGGGCGACCTCCAGCGCCCGGCGCCCGACCTCCCCCGCGTTCAGCGCGGCGTTCACGTCGGTGGTGAGATTGAACAGCGCGGCGACCGCGCGGGGCGTGTTGAAGTCGTCGCGCAGCGCGTCCTCGAAGGCCTGGACATGCCCGGCGACCTTTTCCCGCAGGGCCGGGTCGTCCTGGTCTGGGGCGGTCGGCAGGCGCCGCTCGACCTCGTTCAGCGCGTCGGTCAGACGGCGGTAGCCGCTGCGGGCGCTCTCGAAGGCCGCGTCACTGAACTCGGTGATGGAGCGGTAGTGGCTGCTCACCAGCAGGAAGCGGATCACCATCGGGTCGTGGACGGCGAAGAGGTCCTTGAGCGTGGTGAAGTTGCCCTTGCTCTTGCTCATCTTCTCGCCGTTGATGGTCAGCATGTTGTTGTGCAGCCAGTAGCGGGCGAAGGGGTGCCCGGCGGCCTCCGCCTGCGCGATCTCGGCCTCGTGGTGCGGGAATTCGAGGTCGAGGCCGCCGCCGTGGATGTCGAAGCCCTCGCCCAGGTACTTGAGGCTCATCGCGCTGCACTCGATGTGCCAGCCGGGAAAGCCCACGCTCCAGGGCGATTCCCAGCGCATCAGGTGGCCGGGTTCCGCCCGTTTCCAGAGGGCGAAGTCGCGGGGGTCGCGTTTTTCCTCGCGCACCGCCTCACGGGTGCCCTCCTCCTGCTCGTCCAGCCTGCGGCCCGACAGCTTGCCGTACTCGGGCCAGCTCCGCACGTCGAAGTACACGCTGCCGTCCGACTCGTAGGCGTGGCCCCGGGCGATCAGTTCCTGAATCAGCTCGATCTGCTCGGGGATGTGCCCGGTCGCGCGCGGGTTGATGCTGGGCTTCAGGACATTCAGGGCGTCCATGTCGCTGACGAAGGACCAGAAATACTTGTCGGCGACTTCCATCGGTTCGAGCTGTTCCAGCCGGGCGCGGGCCTGCAACTTGTCCTCGCCCTCGTCGGCGTCGTTCTGGAGGTGGCCCACGTCGGTCACGTTGGTGACGTAGCGCACCTGATACCCGAAGTGCATCAGCGCGCGGCGGATCACGTCGAAGGCGACTTCCTTCTTGGCGTGGCCGAGGTGCGCGTCGCTGTACACGGTCGGTCCGCACAGGTACATGCCCACGCGGCCCGGCACCTGGGGCACGAAGGGGACCTTCTGGCGCTGCATGGTGTCATAGAGGACGATGCCGGGGTCGGGTTGGCGGGTGGACGGATCGGGTTGGGTCATCGGGACTCCTGGGGGAAACAAGAAAGCCGCCGCGCCACAGGGAGAGGGCGCGGCGGCAGGGCGGGATGCGCTGCTTACCGCGGGGGGAGGCAACACAGGGCAGACATGGCCTCACTGTAGCAGAGCCGGGGCGTGAGGAACGGTGCTGTGGCCGCAGAGTGCAGGGCAACCGCCAAGGCTGGTTTTGGAATTGCTCGTCCCGGTTAACCCCTCAGTCAGATGCGCTGACAGCTCCCCTCAAGGGGAGCCAGGGACGGCATTTGCCCTCCAACTGTTGCCTCCTCTCTCAACGCTTGACGTGCAATAGAAATTGTTGGTTTGGCGGGGTTTTTTCTCCCTCCCCCTTGCGGGGGACTCGTAGAGCTGCTTGCAGAAGGCTGGGGAGGGGGGTGGCGTGCGAAGCTCACCCTCGTGCCAGACGAGGAAAACCCTCCTGCTCCTCCTATCCGCCAGCCCTGTAATGCACATCAAGCGTCTTGAGGGGAGGTGGCCCCCAGGGCAGGACTCGCAGAGCTAGCGACTTTGCGGTTGCCCTGCCCCAGAGCGGGTGGCGTCCAGAGCGGCCGTCCCTTCCTTGCGATTTCCTTTGTGTTCCTGGTTGAACGCGCCTGCGGGAGGACCGCGCCTTCTGCTGGCTCCGTATGATGCACGGGTGATCTCGTCTCCCAAAGCTCCCAATGCCTTCCAGTACGTGTGGCGCAGCCCCTGGGTGCGCGCGGCCGTGTTCCTGCTGCTCTTTTACCTCGCGTATCGCCTGCTGGGTCAGATTCAGACGGTGGTGGTGGTGTTCGCGGTGGCCTACCTGATCGCCTACCTGGCCAACCCGATGCTCAACTGGCTGGAGCGGGGGCGGGTCAAGCGCGGGCTGGGCGTGTTCTTCGTGCTGCTGGTCTTTATCGGCATTCTCGCGCTGGCCGCCGCGCTGGTCGTCACGGTGTCGGCGCAGCTCATCACGCTGCTGCAAAGCCTCCCCGACCAGATCGGCCGGTTGAATGATCTGCTCGACCGGCTGTTCGGCTGGCTCGGCACCCACGGTGTGCCCGGCACCGACAACGTCCGCACCCGGCTCACCGAGGCCGTGCAGACCTACGTGCAGAACCTGGGCCGCAACATCGTTCCCCTGCTGCAAAACCTGCTGAGTTCCACCGGCACGATTTTCAGCAGCATCGTGTCCATCGGCGGCGTGCTGGGGCAGGTGGTGCTGATCCTGCTGCTGAGCATCTACCTGATGCTCGACTACAGCCGGGTGAATGCCGCGCTGCTCAAGGCCTTTCCGCGCCCCTGGCAGCCGCGCGTGCTGGAGTTCACCGGGCTGGTCGGCACCTCGGTGGGCGGCTACGTGCGGGGGCAACTGGTGATCGCCGCCTTTATCGGCGTGTTCGTGTGGCTGGGCCTGACCCTGATCGGGGTGCCCAGCGCCGCCGCCATCGGCTTCCTCGCCGGGGCCTTCAACATCGTGCCGTACCTGGGACCGGTGATCGGCGCCACGCCCGCCCTGCTGCTGGCCCTGCCCTTCGGCTGGGTCAAGATGCTGCTGGTCGTGGTGATCTTTGTCGCCGCCAACCAGATCGAGGGCAACTTCCTGAGTCCCTACATCCTCAGCAAGACCACCAACCTGCACCCGGTCGCGGTGCTGCTCGCCATCCTGGTCGGCGCCTCGCTGTTCGGCTTCGCGGGGGCGCTCCTCGCGGTGCCCGCCGTGGCCCTGGGCAAGCTGGTGCTGGACAAGTATTACTTTCCCAGCCGGGTGTATACCGAAGGGCCGTAGGGCTTGTGGCGTTTGGCCTGTAGCACGTAGAGAGGCGGAAGCTCTGGCCAGAGCTTCCGCCTCTACATGCCACAAGCGACAAGCGACAAGACTCTCTCCAGCAATTCCACCTGCCGTCCGTCCGGGTCCAGCACGAAGGCCATGTCGCGTCCGCCGGGGCTGGTCTGGAGGTCGCGGGTGACGGCCACGCCCGCCGCGCGCAGCTCGGGGAGGAGGGCGCGGAGGTCGGGGACGTGCAGGGCGACGTGTTCGGCCCAGTGGGAGTGCGGAGTGGGCCCCTCGCCGGGAATCTCGAAGAATTGCAGGCGGCCTTCGCCCAGGCGGATCACGCCCCTCCGGAAGCCCTCGGCGGTCGTCAACTCCTTTTCGACCACGCCGCCCAGCCGGGTGTAAAAGTCGAGAGCGGCCCGCAGGTCGCCCGTCAGGAAGGACACGTGCTTCAGCATCAGGGCGAGGGTAGCGCGTAGCCTGGGCCTATGCCCCCGCCCCCCTGGACGCTCACCGGACAGGGCCTGATCGCCGTTTACGTCCCCGCTCCCGCCGCCCTCCTGGGCGCGCTGATGCTGCTCCGGTACGCCACGTCGCCCGTCGGTCCCTACGACGAACTGCTGTGGGTGGAGGCGGGCCGGGCCAGTCCCGCCGGGCGGCGCCCGCGTGTCCGTTCCATCGTGGTGAGTACGCCGGAGAGCGTGGTGTGGGGACGGCGTAACTGGGGCCTGCCCAAGCGGCTCGCGCACTTCGAGTGGAGGGGAGACGAGGTGCGCGTGACCGGGGAGGACGGGCGGGAGGTGGCTCACCTGACCTTCCGCCCGGGCGGCCTGCGCCTCCCGGTCACGACGGCCCTGATTCCCACCGCCCTGCGAACGCTGGCGCAGCCGCCGCTGGAGGAGGAGGAGGCCTGGAAGCTCACACGGGTGGGCGCGAGCGGACATGTCACCCTGGCCCACCTGACGGTTCTGCACGCGGACGGGCTCTATCCGGCCCTGAGTCATCTCCGTCCGCGCCTGACGCTGGGCGTGCCGGACTTCCGCCTGGTGTTTCCCGTGCCGAAACGGGCATAAAAAAAGCCGCCTCCTCGGGCGGTGATAAGAAAAAGATAGCGTGGAATACAGCCGAAGTCAAATGATGCATTCGACAACTGGGAGAAAATTCGGAAAAGCCCGGCTGGACGAACCTCGCGCAGCTTCCCGAAAAGCCGGACCTTGTCGGGGAATGCATAGGGACACCTTCCGGAGCGTGCTGTCCGGCCCCCGCCCCTGACCGCTCGTTCGGGGTGCATTGTCCCCCGGGGCCGGTGAAATAGTACGGGCATGGAATACCGCAAACTGCTGGGCACCGACCTGACCGTCAGCGCGTTGGGCTTCGGCGTGTGGACGGTCGGCACGACGTGGTGGGGCGTCAAGGACGACCAGATGGCCGAGCGGCTGCTGCGCCGCGCCTTCGACCTGGGCATCACCTTCTTTGACAACGCGGACACCTACGCTTCGGGCCGCGCGGAGGAAATCCAGCGCCGGGTGCTGGGGGACGTGCGCGATCAGATCGTGATCGGCACCAAGTTCGGCTACGACATCTACAACCACCCCGAGCGCCCCGGCCAGCAGGAGCGCCCGCACGACTGGACGCCCGAATATCTCCGCAAGGCCCTGGAAGGCAGCCTGAAGCGCCTCGGCACCGATTACATCGACTACTACCAGCTTCACAACCCCCGCGTGGACGCCATCCAGAAAGACGACCTCTGGGCCGAACTGGAGCGGCTCAAGGCTGAGGGCCTGATCCGCGCCTACGGCACCGCCCTCGGTCCGGCGCTGAACGAGCGGCAGATTGAAGAAGGCATAGAAACCATCCGCCTGCGCCACGCGCCCACCCAGATCATCTACAACCTGCTGGAACAGGTGCTGGGCGAAGCCATTCTGCCGGTGGCCGAAGCGGAGGGCGTCGGCGTGATGGCCCGCGTGCCCCACGCTTCGGGGCTGCTGGAAGGCTACATGACAGTGGACACCCAGTTCGAGCCGGGCGACCACCGCAACTGGCGCCTGACCACGAACGCCCGCCGCAAGGCCTGGATGGAAGACGGGCTGAAGAAGGTGGAGCAACTGGAAGCCCAGTTCCTTGAGGGCCGCACTATCGGCCAGCTCGCCCTCCAGTTCGCGCTGCGTTCCCCCGCGATGGCGAGCGTCATTCCCAACATCTACGACCAGAAGGGGCTGGAGGAATACGCCTCCACCTTCGGCGCCGCGCCCCTGACGGACGCCGAATACCACGACATTCAGCGGCTCTACCAGGCGAACTTCGGGCTGAGCACCGACCTGCGCGGGGAGGCCGTCCGATGAGTGACGAGCAGAAGCCGACGCAGGCCGCGGAAACGCCGCCCGCTGCCGGGGGAGGCCGTCCCGCCGGGCGCCCGAAGATGATGGTGGACCTCGACCCCAGCGGGCAGGTCACGCAGCGGGAACCCGACCGCGCGCAGCGGCAGTTTCTGGACTACGCCTTCTACAAGCTCGATCCGGCGTTCCGGCGTCTACCGCAGGCCGAACGGGGCGAGATCAAGGCCGAGTTTCTCGCGGCGGCGGAAGGCTGGGTCGCGGACGCGCCCGCCGAGAAGGGTCTGATCCAGCGGAGTTACAGCCTCGTTGGCGTGCGCGGCGACGTGGACTTCATGCTGTGGCGCATCGCCTTCGACGTGCGCGACTTTCAGGAGGCGCAGGCCCGGCTGAACCGCACGCGGCTGATGGGCTACCTCACGCAGCCCTACAACTTCGTTTCCATGCAGAAGCGCAGCCAGTACGTGAACCGCGTCGAGGGCAGCGGGCACGGGCTGGAAATCCTGCCGGGGCAGGGCAAATACCTCTTCATCTACCCCTTCATCAAGACCCGCCCCTGGTACGACCTGACGCCGCACAGCCGCCAGGGCATGATGGACGAGCATATCTACGCCTCCGGCCCCTTCAAGGGCGTGCGGATCAACACCAGTTACTCCTACGGTATTGACGACCAGGAGTTCGTGGTCAGCTTCGACAGCGACTACCCCCAGGAGTTCGTGGATTTGGTCCACCGCCTGCGCTACACCGAGGCGAGCATGTACACGTCGCGGGATACGCCGATGTTCACGTGTGTGAAGAAGGAGCTGGCGGGGGTACTGGAGGATTTGGGGTGAGGGCGAAGAGAAAAGGGTGGGGGGCCGGGAGTGGCTTTCTGCCCTTTCCTCTGGATCAAGGGGCAGGAGCAGACCTAAGCCTTCTGACCTGCTCCGCTAGGCCACCCCGCCTATGGGCAACCCCGCCGCCGTTCGCTTACCCTGCGGGCAACATCCCAGATTTCCCAAGGAGTTTTCCCATGCCTCAAGCTCGCCGCACTGTCCAGCCCCACCCCGCGCCCTTCCACGGAGGTGTCGACGTTGTATGCGGCCAGTTTTCCTGGAGGCACTTGCTGTTCCCGTAAGCGGGCAGCATTGCAGGTCTTTCCGGCTGGGCAGCACTGGGCGTCGGCCTTCTGTCCCACCCGGAGACACCCGTTTTGAAGTTTTCCCTGCGCCTTTTTCTGTCCTACTACCGCCCCTATCGCCGTACCCTGATTCTGGACCTGCTCTGCGCGCTGGTCGTGGCGGGCATTACCCTCATTTATCCACTGTGCGCCGGATACGTCACGCGCACGGTGCTGCACGGGTCCAGCCCCGAGGCGCTGCCTGAGCTGATGCGCGTCGGCGCGTTCATGCTGGTGCTGCTCGCTGTGCAGATCGCCGCCAACACCTATGTGGACTACCAGGGCCACATGATGGGCACCTACATCGAGCGGGATATGCGGCGGGACCTGTTCGCGCACCTGCAAAGGTTGCCATTCGGGTTCTACGACTCGCACCGGACCGGGCAACTGATGAGCCGGGTCACGAACGACCTGTACGACGTAGGCGAACTGGCCCACCACGGCCCCGAGGACCTGTTCATCGCGCTGTTGCTGTTCGGGGGCGTGTTCGGGGTCCTGCTGAACCTGAATCCCCGGCTCACGCTGCTGCTGTTCTGTTTTCTGCCGTTCATGGCAGCGTACACCGTGTTTTTCAACATGCGCCTCAACCGGGCGATGTTGCAGAGTCGGCGGCGCATAGGCGACGTGAACGCGCAGGTCGAGGATACCCTGGCGGGCATCCGCGTGGTGCAGTCGTTCACGGGCGAGGGGACCGAGCAGCGGCGCTTCGATGCCGAGAACGGGCGTTTCGTGGACAGCCGTCGCGCGGGCTATCACGCCGAGGCGTACTTCTATCAGGGCATGGTGGCCTTCACACAACTGATGACGGTCGCCGTGCTGGTGTTCGGCGGCCTGACCATCCTGCGCGGCCAGTTGCGGCTGGACGAACTCGTCACGTACCTGCTGTGCGTGGGCATTCTGATGGAACCCATTCGCCGCTTCGTGAACATCGCGCGGCTGCTTCAGGAGGGCGTGACTGGCTTCCAGCGGTTCCAGGAATTGATGGCGGTGCAGCCGGATATCACGGACGCCCCGGGTGCGCTGGAATTGAAGGGGGTGCGCGGGGACGTGGAGTTTCGGCAGGTCCGCTTTCAGTACCCGTCCAGCCCCGTGCCCGTGCTGCGGAACATCAACCTGACCATCGCGGCGGGAGAGTTCGTGGCCCTCGTCGGCGCGTCGGGCGTGGGCAAAAGCACCCTCTGTGCGCTGATCCCCCGTTTTTACGAGGTCACGAGCGGCCAACTTCTGGTGGACGGTGTGCCGGTCGATGAGGTCACGCTCACCTCATTGCGGCGCAACATCGGCGTGGTGCAGCAGGACGTGTACCTGTTTTCCGGCACGGTCCTGGAAAATATCCTGTACGGGAGGCCTGACGCCAGCACCGGCGAGGTGATCGAGGCCGCGCGGCAGGCCGGGGCACACGACTTCATCATGGCCCTGCCGCAGGGGTACGGTACGGACATCGGCCAGCGCGGCGTCAAGCTTTCTGGCGGGCAGAAGCAGCGCCTAAGCATCGCGCGGGTGTTTCTGAAAGACCCACCCATCCTGATCTTCGACGAGGCGACGAGCGCCTTGGACAACGACTCCGAGCGGCTGGTGCAGCAGTCGCTGGAACGCCTCGCCCAGCGCCGCACCACCCTGGTGATCGCCCACCGCCTCAGCACCGTGCGGAATGCGGGGCGCATTGTCGTAATGACGGAGGACGGGATTTCCGAGCAGGGCACGCACGACGAGCTGATGCGGCGCGGGGGCGTGTATGCGGAGCTTCAGGCGGTGGGGGCGCGGCTCTAGCTCTACGAACTCGGCTTACATCTGGGCCTGAGCGAAAGGTCTATTCCTCCAACGTCGCCAGCCCGTGCCGCAGCGCGTACAGTGCCGCCTGGGTGCGGCTTTCCAGCCCCAGCTTGCCCAGCAGGCGGCTGACATGCGTTTTCACGGTGGCCTCGGTCACGCCCTGGTCGCGGGCGATGTCGCGGTTGGAGCAGCCGCGCGCGATCAGTTGCAGCACGATGACTTCCTTGGGGGTCAGTGTCTCGCGCATATCGGGTGTGCGGAAGTCGCGCACCAGACGGCGGGCGGCTTCGGGGTGCAGCCGCACTTCTCCCCGCGCGGCGGCGTGGATGGCGTCGGCAAGCGTGTCCGAGGAGGCGTCCTTGAGCATGTAGCTGATGGCCCCGGCCTCGATGGCGCCGTTGACCTTGTGTTCTTCCAGTGTGCTGGTGAGCGCGATGACCTCCATATCGGGGTGCGCGCGGCGCAGCAGGCGCGTGGCCTGGATACCGTCCATCACCGGCATCATCAGGTCCATCACCACCACGTCGGGGTTCAGGCGGTCCGCTTCGGCCAGGGCTTCCTCGCCGTTGGCGGCCTCGCCCACGACCTCGATTTGGGGATCGAGGCCCAGGAAGAGGCGCAGGCCCTGGCGCACGACGGCGTGGTCGTCCACCAGCAGCACGCGGACGGGTGGGGGGGAGGTGGGGTCGGTCATGAGGGGGCGTCTCCTTCGGGGCCGGGGTCACGCAGCGAGAGGTCGGCGCTCTGCGCGTCGATGAAGAGGTCGAGGTCGGGGTCGTTCAGCGCGTGGGCGTCCGTGGCGGCGGTGTTGCCCTGGCGCCGCAGGCCGGGGGGCAGGTGCAGGGCGGTGCGGTCGGTGAAGCGCACCCGCAGGGACACGTCGCGCGGGACGGTCAGCGCCACGCGGCCCCCCTCCGAACGCAGGTCGAGGGTCCCCGCCGCGCCGTCGGGGAGGTCCAGGGCCACGTTGCCGTGTCCGGACGCGACGCTGATGCGGTCGGTGCGGGGCAGGTAGCCCGTCACGTCCCCGCTCAGCACGCCCACGCTGAGGGATTCCACCCGCGCGGCGGCGAGGTCGAGCCGCACGTCGCCGCTCTCGGTGTTCACGCGCAGCGCGGGGGCGCGCCAGGCCGGACGCGCGTGCAGCGTCACGTCCCCCCCCAGCGTCACGAAGGTCAGCGGTCCGCTCTGCCGCTCCGGCAGGGTCGCCACCACCCGCCCGAAGCCGCTGCGGACGTTCAGGGTCCGGACGCGCAGCGCGTGCAGGTCCAGCCGCGTCTCGCCGCTGTAGGTGTCGGTCGTGAGGGTGACCGGCACCGCCCGCGTGAGCCGCACTTCCAGCTTGTGCTGGAGGGACGGCGTGCCCACGCGGATCACCCCCTCGTCCAGCGGCTTGACATTCAGGCGCAGGTCGGCGTTCAGGGTGGCGCCGTCGCGCATGACCTGCACCCGGAGGGGATTACGTTCGCGGTGGGTGGCGCTTCCCGTCAGCGCCGCCCGCCCCGGCCATGCCAGCCCCCCGACGGTGAGGTCGGTGCGGTCCCCCTCCAGCCGGAGGGTCAGGGCCTCCGCACCGTTCAGGGGGAGGTTCAGCGGCGTCTGCACCGCGTTCAGGCCGGGCGTGGGCCGGATGTCCTTGCCGTGCCAGCCCAGCCAGGCTCCCCCCCCCACCAGCGCCAGCCCCAGCGCGATCCGCGCCAGCACAGGGGCCAGCGGGCGGGGCGGCGTGCGTTCCGCGACCGTCACGCGCCCCCCTCCCCGCGGTCCGCCGGGAGGGTGAGGGTCACGGTGGTGCCCGTCCCCGGCCTGCTCTGCACGTCCAGCGTGCCGCCCGCGCCCTGCGCCCGCTCGCGCATGGAGCGTTGCCCCAGGGTGCCGCCGGGCAGGGCCGCCGGGTCAAAGCCGCGCCCGTCGTCGCGGACCTCGACCGTGACCAGGCCCGCCTCCTCGCGCACGCTCAGCCACACCTGGGAGGCGCGGGCGTGCTTGACGACGTTGTGCAGCGCCTCCTGCGCCACGCGGTAGGCGGCGGCCTGCGCGGCGGGGGAGAGGGATGGCTCGCGCCCCAGGTCGGCGTGGAGCGTCAGGCCGTGCCTGGCCCCCAGCGCGTGGGCGTTCTGCGTGAGGGCGGCGATCAGTCCGCCTTCCTCCAGGGCGTCGGGGCGCAGGCTGAAGAGCAGGGCCTTCATCTCGCTGACGCCGCCCTCCGCGAGCCGGATGGTGTAGTCCAGGCTGGCGCGGGTCTTTTCGGGGTCGCGGCCCAGGGTCGCCCGCGCGGTCTTGGCCCCCAGCGTGATGCCGTAGAGGGCCTGCGCCACGCTGTCGTGCAGTTCGCGGGCCAGCCGCGCGCGTTCCTGCTCCTCGGCCCGCTCGCTGGCGCGCCGGATCAGTTCGGCGGCGTGCAGCGCCGTCCCCGCGTGGTCCGCGATGCTCAGGAGGAAAGCCAGCTCCTCCGGCCCCGGCTGCGTGCCGGGCGCGTAGAGGGCGCGCAGCGTGCCGCCGTCCGCGCCGCCCGCCACGACCGGCAGGGTCGCCAGCGTGACGCCCCCCGCCGCGTACCGCACGTCCGCACCGCCCGCCGGGGGAGACGCGCCGGGACCGTGCAGGGCGGGATGATCCGGACCGCTTGCCGCGCGCAGCGTGCCGTCCGGGGCGGTCAGCGCCACCGCCCGCGCGGTACTCGCCGCCCGCGCCTGTCCCGCCAGGTCCGCCAGGGTCGCGCCCAGGTCGTCGCCCAGGGCTACCCGGCCCGCCGCCCGGCGCAGCGCCGCGACCTCCCGGCGCGCGCCGCCCTCGTCCAGCGGGGCCGAGAGCAGCGCGTAGGCCAGCCAGGCCCACACCCGGCCGAGCAGGTTCAGCACCCCCGCCGTGACCAGCAGCCCGCCCAGCCCCGCCAGCAGCAGGCCCGCGGCCCCCAGCGCCGTCAGCGTGACCTGCCCGCCGTTCCAGGTCAGGGGAAAGACCTCCGGCCGGGCGGCCCACCACGGTGCGGCCAGGGCGGCCAGCGACGCGCCCAGCAGCGTGCCCAGGACGATCCAGCACACGGCGGCCAGCGGCAGTTGCAGCAGGTGAAACATCAGCGCCCGGTAGGTCGCGGCGTCGGCCAGGGTCGCGCGCAGCCAGGGCAGCACGCCCGCGTAGACCGGGGGCGGCGTCACCCGTGAGAAGCGCAGGCCCAGCAGCCCCGCCAGCCACCTCTGCACGTCCGCCAGCCCCGGCACCAGCCAGAGCGTCCCCAGCAGGAACGCCGCGCCCACCAGCAGCGGCAGCGTCAGCACGCCCGCCAGCGCCCCCCCCACCAGCAGGCCGAACACCAGCCCGCCCAGCGGGAGCGCCAGCGCCACATACAGCGCCGTGCGGTAGGTGCGGCTGGCCAGCAGATCGGTCAGCGGCCCTTCCCGGCGTCCCTGTCCTGGCAGCGAGGTGCTCATCGCGTCCATCATGCCCGCAGGGTAGGCGCTTGGGGCGGGGCCGAGCGTCCGCCGAAAGGGGGAGCGGTTCTTACGGCAGCTCGTTTAACCCCGCAGGCGGCGTGAGCATCCTCGGATTCCAGCGAGTCTTGCCCCCGAAGGTCACGCGCCGCTCCGGGTGCGCCTGCCCGTCGCAGGGTGGGGTGGCCTGCCCGGGCACGGCCAGCGGCCACACGCTCGCCAGCGCCCGCCCGGCAATGTCCCCCACACCGACCGGGCCGAACACCCGGCTGTCCAGACTGCCGCCGGGACTGCGGTTGTCGCCCAGCACGAAGTAGTGTTCGGCAGGGACGGTGATTTCCGCTTGTTCCATCTGCACTGGGGACGAGGCCACGCTGTTCGCCAGAACGCTGTTCCGGTCCAGGCACAGCCCTTGCCAGAAGGGAAGGGTCCAGTCCTGATCCACCCGCCGCCCATTGACGTACAGCTCGCCCCGGTTCATCCGCACGCGGTCACCCGGCAGCGCCACCACCCGTTTGACGAGGTATGGCCGGTAGGCCCAGGGCAGGGGGAAGCCCCGGTAGTCGTGCGTCCATTCGGAGGCGGCGGCGCGGGGCGGCTTGAACACCACCACATCTCCCCGCTGGTACGTGCCGAGGCCCGCCCGGTGCGCCCAGCCCTCCACTTTGGGCACCGCCAGCCACTCGCCGTTTCGCAGCGCGGGCATCATGCTGGCCCCGTCCACCTTGACAGCGGTCGCCCCAAACTGCGTGACCAGCAGCGCGAAGACGACCGGGGAGCCCCACTCGCGCCAGAGCTGGCGCAACCTGGTCTTCACGGGCGGACCTCGTGGGCTGGGGGCGCGGCGAGGTTGTGCGTCCACAAGGCGGAGGCGGCCCCGCCCAGTACCCCGGCCGTCAGGAACAAGCGCAACAGCAGCGGCAGCGTGTGCGTGCGCGCCAGCCCCAGGGCCGTCACCCAGGCCGGGCCGAACTCGCGCAGCGCGGCAGCCCAGGCGTCCGGCTCAGCCTTTCCGGCGGTCAGGTGGTCCAGCATGGCCTGATGCAGGTTCGCGTGGAGTTCGGCCTGCGCTGGGCGCCGTGTGCCGGGCGGCAGCAGGCGGGTCGCGGCCCGCAGGTACGCCGTCACGGCAGGGGGAAGGTCCGGGGTCACCACAGGCTCCGCAGCGCGCGGTCAAAGGCTGCATACCCTTCGCGGCGGCGGTGCAGCTCCGCCCGGCCCGCTTCCGTCAGCCGGTAGGTCTTGACCGGCGGCCCGCCCCGGCCCGGCGTGGTCAGCGTCGCGGCGAGGTACCTCGCGCGTTCCAGCCGGTGCAGCGCCGGATAGAGGCTCCCCGCGTTCAGGGTGATGTGCCCCTCCGTCAGCGCCTCCACCCGCTTGGTGATTTCCAGCCCGTACCCTTCCTCCCGCTCCAGCACGCTCAGCAGGATCAGGTCCAGGTTGCCCTTGAACAGATTCACGTCCATCCCCGGCCTCCACTATCGGCATTCGATATCAGAGTGTGAGTGTGGTGTGGCGAGGCAGAAGTTCGGTGGTGGGCGCGCCGCTCAGTGGGACGGAACAGGCAAAGGCGGCAACCCCGGCGACTCGACCCAGGTTCGCAGGGCCGCCTCGCCCGCACCTCCCACCTGGGCGTGCGCGAAGGCCAGCAGGTCCGCTGTGGTCAGGGCCTTCCCCGAAAAGCGGGCCGTGTAGGCGTGCAAAAAGGCCCGGAAAGCCGCGTCCCCGACAGCCGCGCGCAGGGCGTGCAGGGCCAGGGCGCCGCGCTGGTAGGCGCTGCGGTCGAACAGTTGCCCGGCCTGGGTGGCGACCAGGGACCGCGTTCCACCCTGGGCCAGGATGGCGTACCAGTGGGCGGCGACCGCCTGCCCGTCACCGCCCTGCGCCTCGGTCCACAGCAGTTCGGCGTAGGTGGCGAAGCCCTCGTTCAGCCACACGTCGGCCCAGGTGGCGGGGGTCACGGCGTCACCGAACCACTGGTGGGCCAGTTCGTGGACGGCCACCCGCTCATTGCTGGAGCGGACGGGCATGGTGGAGAGGGTCGCCGTTTCGAGCGCGGGCAGCGGGGGCGTGACCACCGCCACGCCGTAGGCCCCGAAGGGATACGGCCCGAACCAGCCCGACAGCACGCGCAGCATCTCGTCCGTGAGGGCGTAGGCGCTCCGGGTGCTGTCCGGTGTCCCCACCGGGAAGTAGTCGCGCCGCACGACGGGCGCCCCGTTCGCGCCCACCGGGACGGGCGGAGCCGTCACCCGTTCGAAGCGGTTCACGTGGACGGCCAGGGCATAGGTCGGGATGGGCTCGGCCTGGGTGAACACGAAGGTCCGGGTGCCGCTTCCCTCGACCACCGCGCCCTCCAGCCCGCTCGCCGCCGCCGTGAACCCGGGGGGCACCGTCACGCGCGTGGTAAAGGTCGCCTTGTCGCTGGGGTGGTCGTTGGTGGGCAGGAAGGTATGGGTGCCCTGCGGCTCACTCAGGGTGAAGTTCGCCCCGGCCCCGCCCTCCCCGGCGGGCACGGCCTGCCAGCCCAGCCGCAACGGGGTGCTGAAGTCGGGATCGAGGATCACGCCGGGCGTGCCCTGGTACTCCACCGTGAGCCGCGCCTCCTGCCCGGGCAGCAGTGGCGCGGGCGGCGTGACGACCAGCTTCTGCGTGTCCGGTTCCATCCGGAAGGGCGCGGCCTGACCGTTCCAGCGCACGGCTGTGACCGTCGGCCCGAAGAAGTCCAGCCGCACCTCGGCCAGTGGGCGCGTGGCCACCAGCGTGAGGGTCACTGCGCCGCTCAGTTCCGGGGTGCCGGGTTCCGCCACCGTCAGCGCCACGTCGTAGTGCCGCACGTCCAGCCCCAGTTGGCCCAGACCGGGAAAGATCGGGTCGTTCAGCGTCCGGGCGGCCCCGGCAGAAACGGGTGGGGGCGTCGGGAGCGGCTGCGCGGGGGCGGGCGGCCCGCCAGCGAGCACGCCCGCGAGGATCAGCAGGCCCGGCAGAACGGTGGAGCGTGGCACCTTGTCCCCCTTTCCTCAATGAGAACAGCCTCGATGAGAACAGCCTCAATCAGAACAGCCCGACCCGGAGCCTTCAAAAAGACGCCGAAGCTCCCGCATGTTTTCCCTGGTGGCT
Organism: Deinococcus metallilatus; assembly: GCF_004758605.1. NCBI lineage: Bacteria > Thermotogati > Deinococcota > Deinococci > Deinococcales > Deinococcaceae > Deinococcus > Deinococcus metallilatus. The sequence continues at coordinate 2,286,505 of NZ_CP038512.1, read as the reverse complement.
GGATGCTGGTCGCCCGCCGCTTCAGATCGGGTAGTACGTCCGGGCCTCGCCGCGTAGGAAGTCGCGGGTGGGCACCCAGATGAGGGGATTGCGTTCCTCGACTTCGGGGGGCGGTCCGTAGCGGATCAGGCCCTCGACCTGCGCGAAGGGCACCCATTTCACGCCGACGACCTCCGGGTCGGTGGGGTCGAGGTCGCCGTGAAAGGTGGCGGTGAAGCGCCCGAAGTTGGCGTAGCACTCGTTGCGGGTGCCGGTCAGCATCTCGCCTTCGAGCAGGCTGACAAAGCGCAGGTCGGTGACGGTCAGCCCCGTCTCGACCGCGACCTGGCGCACGGCGGCGTCCGCGAGGCTCTCCCCGGGGTTGGCCTTGCCGCCGGGCAGGCCGTAAAAGATGCTGCCGTCGTCCATGCGTTCCTCGACGAGCAGCAGTTCATTCTCCCGGACGAGATAGACGTGCGCGGCGCGCTTGATCGGCAGGGTGCGCGACAGGTGGCTCATGTGGGGGGCAGTCTAGCGGGAAGGGGGAGGAGGTGGGTGTGGAATTCAGCCCCCGGCTGCCCCGCCCGCCAGCAGCGTCAGCACGTCTTCCGGCAGCCGGGCGGGACGGTAGCTCTTGTCGGTGGCGATATGGCGCGTCTCGCCGGTCGCCAGCAGTTCCTCACCGCGCCACAGCTCATAGCTGAAGGTCAGGGTGCGCGAGCGGACGCTGCCCACGCGCGTGATCAGCGTCAGGTGGTCGTCGTAGCGGGCGGCGCGGCGGTACTCGACGTTCAGGCCCGACAGCATCAGGTAGTAGCCGCGCGCCTCGACCTCGGCGTAGGGAAGGCCGAGGCGGTGCATCAGGTCGCCACGGCCCACTTCGAACCAGACCGGGTAATTGGCATGGTGGGCGACGCCCATCGCGTCCGTCTCGGCGTAGCGTACGCGCAGGTCACTGCGGCTTTCCAGGGGGACCGTCACGGGAGGCCCCCCTCGCTGGCCGAGCGGAATTCCAGGGTAGGCGTGCGCCGCATCCGCACGTGCGCCGCGATCTCGCGTTGCAGGTGCCCGCGCGCATGAGTCAGGGCGTCCAGCAGGGCGGGCATGTCCGCACCCATCGCGCTCACGTACACCCTGGCCAGCCCGTAGTCGGGCGTGACCGCCACACGCTCGACCGTCACGATCAGTGGCACGCGCGGGTCACGCAATCCCGCGATGGCCTCACTCAGCACCCGCGAGAGCTGCGCCTCCACCTGTGCGGGTTTCACGCGCTCCCCCGGGGCGGACGGCATTCGGAAAGAACATCCGGCATGGAGGCATGGTACGGGAAGCGGGGGCCAGTCCAGCCTCAGCGCGCATACCGCCGCCCCGTGTACCCCGTGAAGACCCCGATCCCGTAGGCGACCTTGCGGACGCTGTCCAGCGTGGCCTGGCCGTTCCAGGCGAGGCCCGCGCTGCTGCCCCCGTCGAGCAGCAGGGCGTCCCGCAGGCCCAGGTGGGCCATCACCTTGCCCATCTCGGTGGTGGTGAGCCTGGCGTGGGTGGTCACGAAGACCAGGTCGCGGTTGCTCCTCAGCCCGACGGCGCTGCGGGCGGCCCGGCCGAACAGCGCCGGATCACGGAAGATGTTGCCGTACTGGCGGACCACGGTCCCGCCGGTCAGGATGCGGGGGCCAGTGGCGATCACGGTTTCCATGCCGTGCCAGGTGGCCTCCAGCGGCCGTCCGAGCAGCGGCGTGGTGCTGGGCAGGATCGCCGCGCGGTTGTCGGGCGTGATCGCCAGGGCGGCGGGAATGCGGCCCCAGGCGAGCAGGCGGCCCTGCATCACCAGGTCCCCGGCGGGCACGTAGCTGCGCGGGTGAAAGTAGCTGCCGTTCACGACCGCCCGCGCGCCGCTCGTCCGCGCGAGGCTGCTGACCCGCGCGCCCACCCCGACGCCCAGGCCTGCCCGGGGCAGCACGGGTGCCACCAGCACGTCGCGCCAGCGCAGGTCCACCCGCAGCACCTGCACCGGGACGTGCAGCGGCGTCAGCCGCTTGACGCTGAGGGGCGAGCCGGTCGGCCGGGGCGGAATGGGCACCGGAATGCGCCGGGGCACCAGCACCCGCTGGCCGGGATACAACTGGCGCTGCGCCCGGCTGAGGTGGTTGAGCCGGGCCAGGTGATCGGCGGTGGTGCGGTAGGTGCGGGCCAGAGACGCCAGCGTTTCCCCCGGCCGGACCCGCACGTAGCCGTGAATCACCCGCACCTCGGTGGTGGGACGGGGAGCAGCCCGCTTCACGGCAACCGTCCCGCGCGGCGGCACCCGCAGGCGCTGGCCGGGCTTGATCAGGCTGCCGCTCAGCCCGTTGGCGGCGCGCAGGGCGGCCACGCTCACCCCGGCGCGTTCCGCGATGTGGCCCAGCGTGTCGCCGGGGCGGACAGTGTACAGGCCGCCCGACGGGGCAGAGGTGGCTTTGCGGGCAGGTCGGGCGGGAATGGCAGGCACCGGCCCCTGCACCCGCAGCGTCTCTCCGGGCCGGATGGTGTTGTTCTTCAGGCCGTTGAGCGCCCGCAACCGCTCCACGCTGACGCCGGTGCGCCGGGCGATGCCGTAGAGGGTGTCACCCTTTTTGACCTTGACTGTGCCGCTGGCCGCGAGAGCCTGAGGAAAGGTGAGCAGCGGGACAAGGAGCAGGGACAGGAGGGTGGCGCGGCGGAGCATCACGGTTCAGGGGAGCATGGCCGCCCGACCTGAAGATGAGCTGAAGCTGACGCACGGGTTTACCCGGTGCCGCCTGCCTATGGGGCGCTCCGGCGGCCAGCACGCCAGGGGCCGAGCGGCGTGTACCCGGCGCGGCGCAGGTCGCGGTCGAGGTCGGCGGCGTCCAGATTTGGGCGGCGCGGGCGGGCTTCCAGCGTCGCGTCACCCAGCCGGGCCACCGGCCAGGCGCGCACCTCCCAGTCGGCCAGGAGGGGGGCGGTGACCGCGCCGTCCGGCGTGATGACCTCCAGCATCAGGGTGCCGAAGACCTCGGGGCCGCGCGGGGTGGGCTGAGGGAAAGGGGGGAGGGGGGCAAATGGGAGACGGGTCATGGTCAACCTCCTCTGCCCACAGGGTGCGCCTGGGGGGGCCTCACAGGACATCGGGCGCGGGAGGCGTGGGCGGGGCGGGGCATCGGGTCAGCCGATGGAGTGGCCCCGGCGCAGGACTACAATCGGAGGTATGGCTGACCGCTCCCCGCTGTCCCCGGTCCAGGCCCCCCCGCTGGCCCCTTCGCTGGCGCAGCTCCGGGCGCTGATCGCCGTCGCCGACGCGGGCGGCTTCGGGGAGGCGGCGGCGGAACTGGGCGTGTCGCAGTCCACGCTGAGCGAGGCGGTCGCGCGGCTGGAGGCGCTGGCAGGCCGCCCCCTGCTGCGCCGCACGTCCGCCGGGACGGTCCCGACCGAGGCCGGGGCGCGGGCGCTGATCCACGCGCGCAGCGCGGTGCAGGCCGCGACCGACGCCCTGCTGGCCGCGCAGGAGGAAGGGACGCTCTCGGGCACGCTGCGTGTCGCGTCCATGCGGTCCACCGCCACCCACCTGCTGCCCCCGGCCCTGGCCGCGTTTCGTGTCCGGCACCCGCGCGTGACCGTGACGGTGCTCGATGCGGAGCTGTGCTGCGGCGAGCAGGCGATCCGCTCCGGCCAGGTGGATGTGGGGCTGATCGTGGGCGAGGACGCGCCGGGGCTGCGCCTCCTGCCCCTCCCCTCCGACGAGTACCTGTTCGTGGCGCCCGCGTCACGCGGCCAGCACCCGGTCACCTGGGCCGAGCTGGCCGGGCCGCTGATCCTGCCCCCCCAGCGTGACCCCTGTCACCAGATCGTCCGCGCGGCCCTGACCGCGCACGGCGTGCCGGTGAACGAGGTGACCGAGATCGAGCAGGACAGCGTGACGCTCTCAATGGTCGGGCACGGCCTGGGCATCACCGTGATGCCGCAACTGGCGCTGCTGCCGCTGCCCCCCGGCCTGGTCGCCCTGCCGCTCCCGGACCCCCTGCGGCGGCCCCTCGCGCTGGCCGTGCTGCCGCACCGCGCCGCCCTCCCCGTCATCCGCGCCTTTATGCAGGCGGTGATGCAGAGCGCCGGGACACCCCGGATGTCGGAGGGGACCGGGCAGGTCCGGGAACGGGCCGCCGAACCTGCCCCCAGCGCCGCTCCCAACTGATACCAACTTGCTCTGATTCCAGAACATCCGTACAAAGCACCGGATGTTCTTCCATCGCCGCAAGTCGGTATTTTCTTATACTCGCTCCGCTCAGGTTCGTCTTCGACTCACCTGAAGTTCGTATGACTTCCGGCCTCGTTCAACGCAAAAGCAGGCCAGCCGCGCGGCCAGCCTGCCTGAAGACCTCCTCGCTCAGCCCTCAAAAGGCTTGCCCAGTGCCCGGGGCGCGGCGCTGCGGCCGGTGAAGATCAGGGCGATGATGGTGATCAGGTACGGCAGCGCCGCGACCAGCGTGGGGGGCAGCAGGTCGGTGCCGCCCAGCGTGATGCTGATGGCCTGCAGGAATCCGAACAGCACCGTGGCGCCCAGCACACCCAGCGGCTTCCACTGCCCGAAGATCAGCGCGGCCAGCGCGATGAAGCCCAGGCCCGCGCTGATGTTGCGGACAAAGGCGTCCAGGTTCCCGACCGAGAGGAACACGCCCGCCGTGCCCGCCAGCAGACCGGACAGGATCACGCCGCTGTAGCGCATCCGGCGCACGTTCACGCCCATGCTGGCCGCCGCGCCGGGATGCTCGCCGGTCGCGCGCAGGCGCAGGCCGTAGGGCGTGCGGTACAGCACATACCAGGTGACGGCGACCGCCAGAAACGCGAAGTACACGGGTGGGCTGAAGCGCAGCTCGCCCACGCCCCACAGCGGCAGCGGGTGCGCGACCTTGGGGCTTTCGGTGCTGGTGCCGTACAGAGCTTGCAGGATCACCGACGGGACCCCGGTGGCGAGCAGGTTGATGGCCGTGCCGCTGATCACCTGATCGGCGCGGTACTTGATGCTGACCACCGCGTGAATCCAGGCGATCAGGCCGCCCACCAGCGCCCCCGCCAGCCAGCCGACCCAGGGGGCCAGCGCGCCCAGCGTGGGGTCGAGGGTGTAGGTCACGATGGCGCCCGCCAGCGCCCCGAAGATGATCAGGCCGTCCAGAGCGATATTTACCACGCCGCTGCGCTCGCTAAATAAGCCCCCCAGCGCGGTCAGCAGCAGCGGCACCACGCTGCGGATAAAGGTTGCCAGGAAGGCGGTCGTCAGGAGTTGGGCGAATAGACCTTCCATTTACTTGCTCTCCTCGCGTTCCCGGTGGATCTCCACCTGGGCATTCACTTCGCTGCTGCGGCCGACGTTCGGCACGGGCGTGGCGCGTTCCTCGGCGGCTCCGGCGGGGCTGAGGTGGCCGGTTTCGGCGGTGCCGGTCCGGTCGGCGGCGGCCACCAGTTGCGGGGGCGGCGGGTCGGTCACGCGGCGGCTGAGGAACCCGCCCGCGGCGATGAACAGCACGATCAGGGCCTTGAGAATCGTCACGATGTCCTTGTTGACCTTGTCGAGCTGCTGGTCGGCTTCCAGGCCGCCGGTGTCGATGGTGCCGAACAGCACGCTGGCGGCCACCACGCCCACCGGGGTGCTCTGGCCCATCAGCGCCACCGCGATGCCGTCGAAGCCGACGTTCACCGGGATGTTGCCTTGCAGGCGGTAGGCGTCCAGCGCCCCGCCGTTCACGTAATGGGTTCCGGCCAGGCCCGCGAACATCCCCGCCAGCGTCATCGCCAGGACGGTGTTCCGCGCGACGCTGATCCCGCCGTACTGGGCAGCCCGGGGCGAGAGGCCCACCGCCCGCAGCGCGTATCCCGTCGCCGTGCGCCACATCAGCACGCCGAAGACCCACACACACACCAGCGCGACCAGGAAGCTCGCATTGAGCTGGCTGCTGACCCCGGGGACGGGAACACCGATCCGCCACGTGAGCGCCCCCAGCACCACGGCGGCGGCCAAGGCGATGAGACTGCCGCGGCGCACCCGCCGCAGCGCGAACCGGAGGATGAAAAAGGCGGCCAGCGCCACCAGCGGCGCAATCGTCAGGGCCGTGGCCCCGCCCTGCCCCACGTTGAAGAGGTCCAGCAGCGTGGGCAGCCGGGCGGCCTGTTGCAGTTCCTCGCTCTGGGGGGCGTTGCCCGGCGCCTTGAAGGGCAGGTGGTATTCGCGTCCCAGGAACGGGAAGGTGTCGTTGCCGATCATGAACAGAAAGACCGACGACGCGACGTAGTTCAGCATGATGGTGTTGATGACCTCGCTGGAGCCGAAGCGGGCCTTCAGCACCCCCGGGATCGCGCCCCACAGCGCGCCGCCCAGCCCCGCCGCGATCAGCGAGAGCGGCAGCAGCAGCCAGCCGAGAGCGGGCGGGCCGTACACGCCGACCAGCATCGCCGCGATGGCCCCCATGGTCAGTTGGCCCGCCGCCCCCACGTTGAAGAGGCCGGTGCGGAAGGCAAACGCCACCGAGAGGCCGGTGAAGATCAGCGGCGTGGCGAGCTTCAGGCTGTCCAGAAAGGGATTCAGCGCGGTGATGGGCGCGAACAGCGTGGAGTACACGAAGTACACCAGGTCGCTCTTGGCCAGCCAGCCGCCCCACAGCGAGAGGGGCGCCCCGCTGCCGTTCACGGCGGGCTGCACGATCAGCACCACCACCGCCCCCACCAGCACCGCCAGCGAGATGGCGACGACGGGCACCAGCAGGCCGCGCAGGCGGTTGAGGCGTTCCCACCACACCGGGCGCGCACTCAGCCCCGCGCCCGCCGTGATCAGCCCCGCCAGGATCGGCAGGAAGAGGCCCAGGTTCATGCCGCCCCCGGCATAGAAGTTCCGCAGTTGCCGCTTGAAGCCGGGGCGCAGCGTCGTGTCGGTCACCACGCGGGCCGTCTCGGCGCTCAGGCCCGAGGCGAGCAGCAGCACCGCGAGGGCCGCCGTGAGCAGGGCCAGCAGGCCCGTCAGCCAGAACCAGCGGGCGCGGCGCAGCGCCCCGATCACGCTGGCGACCAGCAGGGCGAGCGTCACCCAGCCCAGGGCCAGCACCGCGCCGGTGGGGGGCAGGGGCAACTCCCGCTGCGTGCTGAGATTGAGCACCGAGCCGGTCAGATGCAGCAGCACCCCACCCGCGTTGAAGTCGCGGCCCAGCGTCGCCAGCGGGAACAGCAGCAGCCCCGCCGCCGCGATGGCGCTCGCGGTCAGGGCGATCTTGGCCGCCACCGGCGAGGGGCGAGAGTCAGAAACATGCGTCACGTCGCCATTGTACGGGCCGGACTGGACAGGTCTGAAGGGCCTGATCCCAGACGGCATGGTTCCCGGAATTGGGGCTCTCCATTGTCTAGGCAAGTTCGGCCCAGCGACCCACTTCGCCCGCCGTGTTCGGCCCGCCCCGGTTCTGTTGGCCCGGCGTTCTACAGGGTCACTGCAAAGTCGCCGAGTTCGCACAGCCCCGGTTTAACCGCTCTGCTGCGCAGCTCTGCGAGTCCGGCCCTTACCCCTCCGGCTCTGTGGGCTACCTCCCCGTAAAACGCTTGATGCGCAATAGAAACCTGTTGTCTGGGATGGGCTTTTTACTCCCTCCCCCCTTGCGGGGGACTCGTAGAGCTGCTTGCAGAGGGCCGGGGAGGGGGTGGCGGGCGAAGCTCGCCCTCATTCCAGACGAGAAAAACGGTTTTGCGCGCCCTACCCACCCGTCCCGCATTTCACATCAGGTGTTTAAAGGGAGGCGACAGACTTGGCCTCCTGGAGGGCAAACGGCGTCCCTGGCTCCCCCCCGGGGAGCTGTCAGCAACGCTGACTGAGGGGTTGACCAGGGCAAGCCTACCCAAAACCGGACGTTGCGGTGGCCCTGCACCGTTCTAGAACACAGCTCGGCGCGTCGCACCGACTGCGGTAGCCTGAAGATTATTCTTCCGCCCGGAGACGGCTCCCCCCTTTGTCCATGTCCAGCTCCGTGCTCTGGCCCGGGGACGGGGACAGTCCATGCCAGGAGCGGCATGAGGACGGAGCGGGGAGAAGTAGGATGGGGGTGAACTCCATGTCGCCGCCTCCGCCGCCACGCCTCCCGGTTGCCCTGCTGGTGCTGCTGGGGGCAGCGGGTGGACTCTTCGTGTTCACGGCATGGCTGCGCCTGGCGGGTTTTCCGCTGCCTGCCGGGTTGGGGGAGCTGCAAACGCTGCCCGTCAGTGCCACCAGTGCGGCCTGTGCGTGGTGGGCCGCCCGTCACGCGCCGGGGAAGGCCAGAAGGTCCTGGCAGCGGTATGCGCTGGCCCTGAGCACCTGGGCACTCGGCGACGCGGTGATTGCGCTGTACGGGTTCTTCCTGCCGGAGGCCGAGCCGCCCGTGCTCTCCTGGGCGGACGGCTTCTACATCCTGTTCGCGCCGCTGATGGCGTGGGCGATGTTCGGCCTGCTCCGGCCCCCCCGGGGACCGCAGCTCGTCCGGTTGCTGCTGGATATCGGCACGGTGGTGATCACGGTCTTCGTGGGGCTGTGGCATTTCGTGTACGCCGGGACGGTCGCGGCATCCAGTGCGCGGCTGGGCGAGGTGCTGGTCAATCTCGCCTACCCGCTGCAAGACGCCCTGCTGATCAGCCTGGTGCTGCTGATCGCCTTTCAGGCGCGGGTGCCGCTGGCCCGCGCGGCCATCACCTGCTTCTATCTGGCCTTTCTCGCCAATCTGGTGGGCGATGTGGGCTACGCGGCGCTGCTGCCCGCGCCGGGGTCCCCGGCGGCCCAGGCCACCGACCTCACGTTCGCGCTGTGCCTGAGCGGGCTGGGCCTCGCCGCGCTGCTGGGGGTCGCGCGGCCGGGCGTGAGCGGCGCGGCGTTCCCGCAGCAGACCACGACGCTGAGTCCCTACGTCGCCATCGTCCTGTGTTTCTCGCTGCTGCTGGGGCAGAGCGGCACCTTCACGCTCCGCACCTACGGGGACCTCTTCGGCACGGCGCTGGTGACGCTGGCGGTGGTGCTGCGGCAGAACCTGGCCTTTCACGAGAACCGCCGCCTGACCGCCGAACTCGCGCGCCGCGCTTCCCAGGACCCGCTGACCGGCCTCGCCAACCGCGCCCTGCTCGAAACCCGGCTGGCCGAGGCCATCGGGCGGGCGCGGGCAGCGGGCGAGCACGTCGCGCTGCTGTTTCTCGACCTCGACCGCTTCAAGGCGGTGAACGATTCCCTGGGGCACGACGTGGGGGACCAGTTGCTGGTGGCGGTCGCACAGCGGCTCCGGCAGGCGCTGCGGCCGGTAGACACCCTGGCGCGGCAGGGCGGCGACGAGTTTCTGGTGGTGCTGCCCTGCCTCGCCCGGGCCGGGGACGCGGGCCAGCACGCCCGGAAGTTGCTGGAGGTGCTGGACACGCCTTTTCAGGTCGCGGGCCGCCCGCTGGTCGTGACCGCCAGCGTGGGCATGGCGGTCTTTCCCCGCGACGGCGCGGACAGCGTCACCCTGCAAAAGCATGCCGACGTGGCGATGTACCGCGTCAAGGCAGGTGGGCGGAGCGGCTACCAGACCTTCAGCCCCGAGATGCTGGCGGCGGCACGCGAACTGGACCTCGAACAGGCGCTGCGCGCGGCCCTGGCCCGTGGGGAATTCGAGCTGCACTACCAGCCGCAGATCCGGGCCGGGCGGGGGGCAGTCGGCGTCGAGGCGCTGCTGCGCTGGCGGCGGGGCGGGGAACTGCATCCCCCGGGGCCCTTTATCGCGCTGGCCGAGGACACCGGCCTGATCGTGCCCATCGGGGCCTGGGTGCTGCGCGAGGCATGCGCGCAGTTCGCGGCCTGGCGGGCGGATGGGCTGGAGCTGGAGCGGGTGGCGGTCAACGTGTCCGCGCGCCAGCTGGGCGAGCCGGACTTTCCCGAGGTGGTGCTGGGGGCGCTGAGGACGGCGGGCCTTCCCCCGCACTGCCTCGAACTGGAGCTGACCGAGAGCGCGGTGGTGCGCGACGTGCCGGGCGCCACACGACAACTGGCGCAGCTCCGCGCCCTGGGTGTGCGGGTGGCGCTGGACGACTTCGGCACCGGGCAGTCGTCCCTGAGCCTGCTGCGGCGGATGCCCGTGGATGTCCTGAAGATCGACCGCTCGTTCGTGGCCAGCCTGGAGGCGGAAGGGGAGAGCGTGGCCGTGATCCGGGTGGTGATCGCCCTCGCGCAGACCCTGGGCCTCGACCTGATCGCGGAGGGCGTCGAGAACGCGCGGCAGTGGGAAGCCCTGCGCGACCTGGGCTGCCCGACCGCCCAAGGCTACTTCTTCGCCGCCCCGCTCCCCGCCGCCGAGGTCCGCGCCTGGCTGGGCCGCTCCCAGGGCGCGCGGCTGGCGCGGGAAACGGGACTGGACCGCTGACCCAGCAGGGCAAGTGCAACGTCCGGTTTTGGAAGCCCTGACCCGGTCAACCCCTCATACGGATTCCGATTAGTTCCTGTAGAATGGTGGTATCCAAAAGTTCCACTTGCCGATCCAGTTTCAGCACTCCGCTGCCGAGTTCTGGGCGATCTACCGAGCCAGCACCTGTGCGGTTGAACGCCGTCGTGCTCAGTTTTTTGCCCTCCGCTATGAGGGCAAGTCTGAGGCAGACACCCTGGAGCTGACCAAGTACTCGGCCAGCGCGGCGCGGCTGATCATCCAGCGTTACCACAAGCTGGGCCTGGCGGGGTTGCGTGACGGACGCCCCCTGAATCAAGGTGCCCCGACGTTGCTGACTGCGGCTGAGCAACAGGAGTTGGCAGCCCAGTTGCGCGAGGCGTTGGACCAGGGTCGTCCCTGGGACGGCCCGAAGGTACAGGCGTGGCTGAAGGAGCGCTTAGGGAAAACGGTGCACATCGCCCGGACCTACGAGCTCATGCGAGCCGCAGGCTTCTCGCTACAACAACCGCGTCCCCGACACGTCAAGAGCGACAAGGCGGCCAAGGAGGCGTTCAGAGCCGTCAGGGAGTCCTGGCCGTCAAAGCTTTCCGTCCATTGTCCGCTCGCGCCGGTCAATGTCACCTGCTGTCCGTCACAGTGCAGGGTGAATGGGCCCTGAATCTTGTTGGGGCAGGCAGGCGGGAAGCTTTCGGTGGTCTGGCTCTCGTCATGAATGACGGGCAGACTGGAGGTGTCGAGTTGGGCAGGGCCGCGGCAGGCGGTGAACGCCCCACCCAATAGAAGCGCGAAGATTGCCACCAACCTGGTGCCTGTTCTCCTGCGCATAGTGCCTCCTTATGCCCAGTATGCCCTGCCATTCAAAAGCCAGGGCTGGCCCCGTGATGCTTTAAAAAACAAAGTGTGCCTGCCTGACCATCCCCGAATGTGCCCGGTGGTACGCTTCGTGCATGACCAGCGCCTCTCAGCATCCCCAGGATTACGATGTGGTGATCGTCGGTGGCGGCCCAGCCGGGCTGACCGCGGCCATCTACACGGGCCGCGCCAGCCTCAGCACCCTGGTGCTGGAAAAGGGCCTGCCGGGCGGCCAGATCGCGCAGACGGAGGAGGTCGAGAACTACCCCGGCTTCCCCGAGCCGATTCACGGGATGGAACTCGCGCAGCGCATGGTGCAGCAGGCCGAGAAGTTCGGCGCCCGGATCGAGATGGAGGAGGTGGAGGCCATCTTGCACGCGGAGGACGACCGCGAGCATGCCTACCCCTTCACGGTCACCGGCTACGGCGGCACCTACCGCGCCAAGAGCGTGATTCTGGCGACGGGTGCCAACCCCAAGCGCCTCGACATCCCCGGCGAGGAACACTTCTGGGGCAAGGGCGTCTCGACCTGCGCCACCTGCGACGGCTTCTTCTACCGTGGCAAGAAGGTAGTCGTGATCGGCGGGGGCGACGCGGCCGTCGAGGAAGGGATGTTCCTGACCAAGTTCGCGGAGGAGGTCACGCTGATCCACCGCCGCGACACCCTGCGCGCCAACAAAGTTGCCCAGGCCCGCGCCTTTGCCAACCCCAAGATGAAGTTCATCTGGGACACGGCAGTCGAGGAGATTCAGGGCGAGGAGCACGTCACGGGTGTGCGTCTGAAGAACCTCAAGACCGGCGAGACGACGGAGATGCCCACCGACGGCGTCTTTATCTTCATCGGACACGTGCCGAACACCGATTTCGTGCGGGACACGGTGAAGCTGCGCCCGGACGGCTATGTGGAGGTGACGGACGAGATCTACACCAGCGTGCCGTTGCTGTTCGCGGCGGGTGACGTCAGCGACTACGTGTACCGCCAGCTGGCCACCAGCGTGGGCGCGGGGACCCGGGCCGCCATGAGCGCCGAGCGTGCGCTGGCGGCGCTGGAACTCGAAAGCGACAGCGACGCCGCTGCCGACTGAACCGGCCAGGCGGGCGGGAAGGGGAGCAGGTCGGCCCTTCCCGTATTCTTTCCCTATGCGTCCCCTGACCCCCTCCGCCCGGCTGGCCCGCAAAGGGCGCGGCTACCTGGGCAAGGTGCGGCGGCTCACCCGCAGCCTGAGCGCCCGCCTGGCCCGTCCGGACGATGCCTGGGCGACCGCGCGGCTCACCCCGGCGGAGGCCCGCGTGTACCTGGGAATGGACGCCCGTGACCGCGAGCACGCCTGCCGCGTGACCCGGCACCTGCTGCGCGAGCATCCCCACGCCGCGCCGGAGGTGGTGGCCGCCGCCCTGCTGCATGACTGCGGCAAGAGCATCCGCCCCTACCGGGTCGCGGAGCGCGTGCTGGTCGGCCTGGTGCCCAACCGGCTCTCGCGGCTGCTGCCGTTCGGGCCGCTCTCGGTGCGGGCGTATCACCCGGAACTGGGCGCGGAACTGCTGGCCCGTGCCGGTGCCCGGCCCCGGGTGGCCCGCCTGGTCGCGCGGCACCACCACCCGGGCGGCGACCCCGACGCGGCCCTGCTGCACCACTACGACGATCTGGAATGAGGGCGCTTGACTTCCCCGGTCCGGCCCACCTACAATCCTCCCTTGCCTGACGCCGCCCCTGCCAGCGGAACGATTTCCGGACGGCCCCATCGTCTAGCGGTCAGGACAGCGCCCTCTCAAGGCGCAGACACGGGTTCAAGTCCCGTTGGGGTCACCACTGCGCGCCGCCTTCCCGCACCGGGGGCGGCGTTTTGCTGGCTCCGCTAGGCTGCCTGCATGTCCCTTCCCCCGGCCCTGACGGAACTGATCGCCTACTTCGAGCCGCTCTCAACCGTGCGGCGTGACTTCCGGGGAGCGGTCACGTTGCACACCCCCGGCGTCAACGTGCTGGCCCTGAACGCAACCTATCTGCCGGACGCCGATCCCGACCGCCTGCCGCTGGTGGCCGCCTGGCACCATGCGCAGGAGATGCCCGCCCTGGTGGCCGCCACTGTGCCGCTGCCCGGTGAGGAGGTGAGCGCGGTGCGGGTCGGCACCTATCACCCCTTGCCGGACGCGGGGCGGATCGACGTGGAGCAGGTGTCGCGCCTGTCTCTCCCCGCCTGGGCCGCCGTCCTTGCGGAAGCGCACGGGACGCCGGAATGGGCCGGACCCCTCGCCCGTCACCTCGCCGCCCGGCTGGAGGGGGACCCCGCCTGGACCCTGCTGACGGCCTACGCGGGGGGAGAGGCGGTCGGGGCGCTGCTGTGGCGGGCCGGGGCCGAGGGTAAAGGGGCCGCCCACCTGTGGGGCACCCTCGACCCCGCCGCCGACGCGCCGCTGCTCAATGGGGCGTTTGAGCTGGGGGTCGGCCTGCGCGCCAGCTTGCCGGACAGCAGCCCGCTGAGCGTGGCAGATGAAACTGGGGTGACTTTCAGCCTGCTGGGCCCGCCCTCCGAAGGGGAGCAGGAAGGCTGAAGCGGAAGGCGGGGTCTGCGGTTCAGGCAGGAAGCACGACCTGCAACTCTGGAAAACACGCCGCGTAATGTTGCGCGTCCAGCGTGACCAGTTGTGCCCCACGAGAGCGCGCGTGTGCACCGATCACGAAATCGGCCAGTACCCGCCGGGGAGAGCCTCCACCGGACGCCCGCCATCTGGCCGCGCAGGTGGCGAAGGCGGTCCCAGTGGAACGCCAGACAGCCTCGTCCAGCCGCCAGTCCACCTCAATTCCCGTTGCCGTCAGAAAGTGATCCAGCAATTCTGATGTCATGCCCGGCCCCGCCTGAAGTTCGGCGTACACCGGGCCGCAGATCAGGAGCGGCCCCTCCCGGCGGGCGCGGTTGAGAATGCGGCGGATGGCTGTCTGGGTGGCCTCACCGCGCAGCAGGGCGCTGAGGACATTGGAATCCACCGCCGTGATCATTCATCCTCGGTTCGCAGGTCGCGGACGAACTGGGCCGAAGTCATCCCGTCCGGCAGAGGTGCCAGCACGCCCACCCAGGCAGCGAAGGGGTCATTCACCTCGGTGATCGGCGTCATCACCACCTGCCCCGCGTCGTTGACCGAGACCTCGAACTGGGTCCCCTGCTCCAGGCCGAGTCTTTTCCGAACCTCAACCGGCAGCGTCAGTTGGCCTTTACTGGTGAGCGTTGTCCGCATGGGCTGTTCTCCTTACCCGAAAGGTTAAGTGGTAAGGAGAACTGGGAGTGTGCGTGCCCTTACAGCGGCATATTCCCGTGCTTCTTGAAGGGCCGCTGCTCCTCCTTGTCCCGCAGCATCCCGAAGGTCTGGATCAGGATGCGGCGGGTATCTTCCATGGGAATCACGTCGTCGATGTAGCCCTTGCTGGCGGCCACGTAGGGATTGTCGAAGGTGTCCTTGTACTGCTTGATCTTCTCGGCGCGGGTGGCTTCGGGGTTCTCTGAGTTCTGGATGTCGCGGCGGTAGACGATGTTGGCGGCGCCCTCCGCGCCCATCACGGCGACGGCGGCGGTCGGCCAGGCGTACACCACGTCCGCGCCCATGTCGCGGCTGTTCATGGCGAGGTACGCGCCGCCGTAGCTCTTGCGCGTGATCAGCGTGATCTTGGGGACGGTCGCCTCGGCGTAGGCGTAGAGCATCTTCGCGCCGTGGCGGATGATCCCGGCGTGTTCCTGCGCCACCCCCGGCAGGAAGCCCGTCACGTCCACCAGCGTCAGAATCGGGATGTTGTAGCAGTCGCAGGTGCGGATAAAGCGGGCCGCCTTGTCCGAAGCGTCGATGTTGAGCGTGCCCGCCATCACCTTCGGGTTGTTCGCCACGATGCCCACCGGGGCGCCGTTCAGCCGCGCGAAGCCGACAAGGATGTTCTTGGCCCAGCCGGGCTGGATTTCCAGAAAGGTGCCGTCATCCACCAGTTCATGGATCACGTCATGCATCGCGTAGGGCTTGCGCTGGTCGGGCGTGACGATGTCGAGGAGCCGAGTGTTCGGGCGGTCCACCGGGTCGGTGCATTCGCGCACCGGCGGCTGCTCGCGGGCGTTCTGCGGCAGGTAGGCGAGCAAGTCGCGAATGCCGTCCAGCACGGCCTCGTCGCCGTCGTATTCCAGATGGGCCACGCCGCTTTTGCGCGTATGCACGTCGGCGCCGCCGAGCTGGTCGAAAGTCACGTCCTCGCGCGTGACGGACTTGATCACCTCCGGCCCGGTGATGAACATGTAGCTGCTGCCCCGGCTCATCAGGATGAAGTCGGTGAGGGCGGGGGAATACACCGCGCCGCCCGCGCACGGTCCCAGGATGGCGCTGATCTGCGGCACGCTGCCCGAGTAGATCGCGTTGCGGTAGAAAATCTCGCCGTAGCCGCTGAGGCTGTCCACGCCCTCCTGAATCCGCGCCCCCGCCGAATCGTTCAGGCCGATCACCGGGCAGCCGGTCTTGGCGGCCAGGTCCATCACCTTCGTCACCTTGGAGGCGTTCATCTTGCCCAGAGAGCCGCCCAACACCGTGAAATCCTGGCTGAAGACGAAGACCTGCCGCCCGCCTATCGTCCCGCGCCCGGTCACCACGCCCTCGCCGGGGGCCTCGACGCCCTGCATCAGCCGGTTGTGGCCGTGTTCGACGAAGGTGGAGAGTTCCAGAAAGGAGCCGGGGTCGAGCAACCTCTCGATGCGTTCGCGGGCGGTGAGCTTGCCGCCCTCGCGCTGCTTCTGCTGGCGCTCCTGGCCGCCGCCCGCCTCGACCTTCGCGCGGCGCTGCTCCATCGCGGCGATCAGTTCCTGAAGTTCTACCCCCGGTTGCGTCATGGCGCCATGCTACCTGGGCGGGCGTTTGGGCGGCCCGCGTTCCTGAAAGGGGAACACCCCCGGGCGGGGACACGCGCCTGCTCGCTGCCCCACTTCATCTCCGCGTTAACTGGGGCGCGCACCCTTGGCTATGGACTGCCGAATCACGGTTCTCCTGCTCGCCGTGGGGCTGGTGTCGCCGGGGCTGGCCGCTCCCTACAACCTGCAAGCGCCTCTGCGGCCCGACCCGGTCAAGACGCCGGGGGACGTGCTGACCAGCGATCCCGCCGTCATCTGCCAGCCGGGCTATGCCCGCACCGTCCGTGACGTGCCGCAGGCCGTCAAGGAGCAGGTCTACCGCTCGTACGGCATCACCAGTCGGGGCAAAGGCGAGTACGAGATCGACCACCTGATCAGCCTGGAACTGGGCGGCAGCAACAGCGTCAGGAACCTCTGGCCGGAGTCGTACAGGACCGAGCCGCTCAACGCCCATGTCAAGGACCAGGTCGAGAACCGCCTGCATGACCTGGCGTGCTCCGGGAAGATCACCTTCCAGCAGGCCCAGCAGGCCATCGCCCACGACTGGGAGACGGCCTATGTGCAGTACCTTGGCCCCCTGCCGGGTGGAGTCGCCCCCGCCGAGGAGGGAACGCCCACGCCTCCTCCCGTGTCCACGTTGCCGAACCCCACCACCCTCCCGGTGCCCGGCAGCGCGCGGGGAGCAGGCGGCGCGGCTTCGCCCAACGCGGATGGAAGCTGTCCGGCGAGCGCACCGGTCAAGGTCAGCAAATCGCACATCTACCATCTGCCCAGCGGGGACAGCAGTTACGCCCGCACCCATGCCGTGGGCTGCTTTGTGAGTGCCACCGCAGCGCAGGCCGCCGGGGACCGGGCGCCCGGGAGGTAAGGTCAGCCATGCCGGAGACGAACCTCACCATGATCGGTCCCGACGGACGGGCGGGAACCCTCACGCCGCAGCAACAGGCCCTCCTGCAAGCGGCCCAGGCCCAACTCCAGGCCGACCCGCAGTTTCAGCAGCTTCAGCGGCCCACCCTCAGCCGGGTAGAGGTGAATGGCGGCTTGGTGCCGACCGACCCCGGTTACCTGTATCTGCGCTACGACGTGCCTGGCGCGGTTCCCCAGGAGTTCTGGGCGCACTACGGGAGCCAGAACCACGTGGCCTGGAAGAGCGGCCAGGTGACGGTTAAACAGGCTTGAGTGTGCGGGCTGGAGAGACTGGTGGCCCGGCCCATTCGTCGTCAGACCACGCCTTGACGTAGAGGGAGTGTGCAAGGCGGGTTACGCGCTGACAGTCGGAGTGCGGCTGCCGGGCTATCCCTCTAGCGTTGCCGCAGTTACCTCATCGCTGCACAAGTTGCGCACGCTCTCGGCACTCCTGCTCATCCATTCGGGACAAAAACGGGACATAATTGGGCTGCAAGGAGGGACCTTCTCGTGACCAGATTGCTTAGCCATGCTCTCACTCCGGCTCGCAACCCCCAGAGTGGTCGGCTCGACGCCAAGCGTCTCGGTGATTTCCTGGGCCTCAACGTCGCCGAACTCGCCCGCATCCTCCACCGCGACCCCAGTGGGCTCCGCAAGCGCCCCGACAGTGACACTCTCCAGGCTCCTATGACCGAGATTGAACAGCTCGCAGTACGTGTTCGCCAACTGACGGGTGATGAGGGCTATACCCGGATGTGGTTCCACACGCCCAATCCAGGACTGAACGGCAAGACGCCCCTCAAGGCGCTCGAAGACGGCGGGGCGGATGACCTCAAGGTTCTGCTTGACCATGTCGAAGAGGACCTGGAGAAAGGGCAATACGCTTGATCGCCGATGATGCCGAGTTGCGGCACGCCCTCGGGGGCGTGCCGCTTACTTCGTGGAGTGGTCCCCTCCACCGCGTCGTGGCAGGTCGGTACATCAAGAGCCTGGCCTCTGTGCGGGGGAGCCTGCTGGCGAATAACCGCTATACCCAAGCAGGCGTCTGCGCCGCCCTCTACACCTCTCACTACCCGGAGTTGGCGCTGCTCGAAGTCATGCAGGGCAGCGCCTTCAGCGAGGCCTTTCCCGGAGCGACCCCTGCCCTGCATATCACCTTCAGCGTGCGGGTCCATCTCACGGCCTTGCTGGACCTGATGGACGCCCAGGTTCAGGAACGGCTCGGCACGAACTTGCAAGAGTTGACGGGCGAGTGGAAAGCCATGAACGCGGCGGGCCGGGAGGCACCGACCCAGCGCCTGGGACGCCTCGCGTTTGAGTCGGGCCGCATTGAGGCCATCCGCTACCCCAGTAAGATTCAACCGCAGCGGGGCAATGTGCTGCTGTTCAAGGACCGTCTCCCGTTCGCACTCTTCCCGGCCGGTTTACCTGCCAGTTTCCCAGACCAAGACCCGCTGTGAGGTTGAACATCTCCCGCGTCTGCCCGAGGGTGACCACGTTGGCGACGACGCCGGTGGTGCCGTCCGCCTGCTTGATCTTATCCCCAATCTTGAGGTGCCCGACGCCGACCCAGTTCTTGCCCAGGTCCTCGTGGCCGACGGGTTTGGGGCGTTTTCCATCGTCAGGCCCCGCCTTGCTGGAGAAGGGGTGCTCAGCGCGCTGGCAGATTCGCCAGCAGCGCCCGCGCCTGCTCGGCCACCTCGGCGTCGGCCACGATCACGTAGCGGTCGGCGCGCATTCCGCCGATGGAGGTAAAGTCGCGCCGCCCGCCCGTCATCGCGTAGCTGACCAGGCCCCAGACCAGGCCGGTGATCGCGCCCATCACCATGCCGTAGGCGACGGCAAACAGGATGTTCCCCCCCGCCAGCCCCAGCAGCCCGAACAGCAGGCCGATAAAGAGGCCGATGAAGAGGCCCTGGCCGAAGCCCAGGCCCGCCGCGCGGCCCCAGTCCAGGCGGCCCGTCACCTGCTCGACGGTCTTGAGGCCCTCCCCGACAATCGCGGTGCGTTCCACCGGAAAACGCTGGTCACTCAGGTAATCCACCGCGCGCTGCGCTTCGGGATAGGTGGCATAGGTCGCGACGTTCACGCGGGCGCTCTGGTCCGGGATCAGGGCGGAGCGGGGATCAGGCTGGGTCACGTCAGGTCACATCCTTCCTGTCCCCAGCCTAGACAGCCTCCCTGCCTCTCCTCTGAGCGTCAGGTTCAGAAATGCTCACGCTGGAGCTTGGCCTTTCCTGAAGGAGGAGGGTCTAGCGGTCAAAAGGTCGAACCGCCGAACGGCCCAGGAACTCGCCTGACGCCAGGCGCTGCGCGGTCAGACCGTTAGACCGTCAGACGGTTTGACGCTTCTTCAGCGGCCCGCCTCCACCACGACCCCCTCGGCCTCGTTCATGCGGACGATGTTCGCCAGCGTCAGGATCGGGACGTTCAGGTCCGCGAGCCTGGCGCGCCCCTCCTCGAAGCCTTTCTCGATCACGCAGCCCAGGCCCAGGAGTTCGGCCCCGCTCAGCGCGATGATGCCCGCCAGTGCCCGCAGCGTGCCGCCCGAGGCCAGAAAATCGTCGATCACGACCACCCGGTCCCCTGGCCCCAGGTACTCGCTGCTCACGAACAGGTCCACGGCGCCGCCCTTGGTGCGGCTGAGGGACTGCGCCGTGAAGGTCGGTTCCTGCATGGTGATGGGCTTTTTCTTGCGGGCGTACACCAGCGGCACGTTCAGCACCAGCGCGGTGGCGAGGGCGGGCGCGATGCCGCTCACCTCGATGGTCACCACCTTGTTGGGCTTCAGGGGCGCGAACCCCGCCGCGAACCGCTCCCCCATCTCGCGCGTCAGGTGGGGGAGAAGCTGGTGGTTGACCAGCCCGTCCACCTTGAGAATGCCGCCGGGCAGAATCACGCCCTGTTCCCGAATTGCCTCGACCAATGCCTGCATGGGAGGGAGTGTAGCGGGCGCTGGGTGCGGTAAGTGATCAGTAGGAAGTGGGGGTGGAAACTTGAGCCTGGGCGTTCGCCCTTGCCCCACTTCCCACTCCCGGCGCGCAGCGCCTACAGCTCATTCACCTCCGGCCGGAACCCCACCTCGCGGATATAGCGCAGGTATTCCTCCTCGCTCAGCGCCTCGCGTTTGCCGCTCAGGGCCACGAACAGGGCCTCCAGCACGTTGGTCGCGAAGTTGCGGCTGCCGATGCGGGGCGTGGTGGTGATCAGACGGGCAACCCCGTGTTCCTTCATCCAGACTCGGTCGGCCTCCGTGATCGTCTGGGTGAGGATGGTCTTGCCGCTCAGGTCGCGCGGGGCGTAGCGTTTGGCGTAGTGGGTGTCTCCGGCGATCACGTCCGCCCAGGCGTAGTAGCGGGTTCCCTTGCCCTGGACGCTGGACTCCTGCTTGGCACCGGTCGGGTAGAACCAGTCCTGCGGCAGCTTGGTGATCACCGGCAGCGCGAGGTGCGCGACCCGGCGCAGCGCCGCGAGGCTCCGCAACGGAATGTCCAGGTTCAGGCCGAACACGATGTCGCCGTACACCACGTCGGCCCCCGCCTTCGCCAGCGCCTCCGCCATGCCGAAGCGGTCCACCGCGCTCACCATCAGCACCTTCTGCGTCCGCCAGTTCAGCAGCGGACCAAGCTGGGCGATGGCCTCGCGCTCCAGCGTGTTCTTCAGGCCGCTGCCGTCCAGTACGGGGGTGAGCTTGGCGTTGGCGACCAGCTTGCGGACATTGCTGAAGGTGTAGCGCCGCCCCGCCGCGATCACGTACAGGTCCGCGCCCCCCAGCCCGAAAGCGTCCACCCGCCCGTCGAGCGCCTGAAAGAGCTGCGCGGCCTTTTTCGCGTCCCCGTCGGTGCCGAGGCGCTCCAGCACGAAGGGCTGGCCCAGCACGTTGATTTCTTCGCGGGCATTGCGCTTGCTCGCTCCCAGCGACACGCTCACGACGTGCTTGAAGCCTGCGGGGGCGGGCTGCCAGCCGCTCAGAAGATCGGTCATGGAGGGCATTGTATAGGGAGCGGTCAGCCGTCAGCTTTCAGCGGTCAGCAAAAAGCGAAAAGCCCCAGCATGGGCTGAGGCTTCCTTCTTGCTGACGGCTAACGGCTGACCGCTGAAAGCTTCACGGATAGAGGCCACGCAGGGCGCGGGCTTCGAGGACGCGGGTGCAGGCGACGATATAGGCGGCCGTCCGGAGGGTCACGTCATGCCGTTCCTTGACCTCCCACAGGCTCAGGAACGCCTCGGTCATGATCCGGTCCAGTCGGCTGTTGATCTCCTCCTCCGTCCAGAAGAACGAGGAGAAGTCCTGCACCCACTCGAAATAACTCACCGTCACGCCGCCCGCATTCGCCAGCACATCCGGCACCAGCGTGATCCCCCGTTCCCGCAGGATGTCGTCGGCTTGCGGCGTGGTGGGGCCGTTGGCGCCTTCGACGATCAGCTTCGCCTTGATCTGCCCGGCATTGGCTTCGGTGATCTGCTTTTCCAGCGCGGCGGGAATCAGCACGTCGCAGTCCACCGTCCAGAATTCCTCGCGCTGGAGTTCCTCAGTGCCGGGGAGGCCAGTGATCTTGCCAGTCTGGGCGAGGTGTTCGGCGGCCTGGTAGGGATTGATCCCCGCGTCGCTGTGGATGGTGCCGGTCACGTCCTGAATGGCGACGATCTTGGCGCCGTGGTCGAAGAAGATGCGGGCAGCGGCGTTGCCGACGTTGCCGAAGCCCTGGACGGCGATGCGGGCCCCTTCGAGGGGGAGGCCGAGTTTCTTCATGGCCTCCGCGCCGGTCACGAACACACCGCGCCCCGTCGCGTCGCTGCGCCCCAGGCTGCCCCCCAGCGAGACGGGCTTGCCGGTCACCACGCCAGTCGCGGTGCGGCCGACGTTCATGCTGTAGGTGTCCATCATCCAGGCCATCGTCTGCGGGTTGGTGTTCACGTCGGGCGCCGGAATATCCTTTTCCGGCCCGATGATCAACCCGATCTCCGAGGTATAGCGCCGGGTCAGCCGTTCGAGTTCCCCGGTGCTGTACTTGCGCGGATCAATCCGGATGCCGCCCTTGCCGCCCCCATACGGGAGGTTGACGGCGGCGTTCTTGATGGTCATCCAGGCCGACAGCGCCATCACTTCCGAGAGGGTCACGTCCTGGTGGTAGCGCACGCCGCCTTTGGCCGGACCACGGCTGGTGTTGTGCTGGACGCGGTAGCCCTCGAAATGGGCGACGGAGCCGTCGTCGAGGTGAATCGGGACGTCGACGATCAGGATACGCTTGGGGCGCTTGAGAGTTTCGACCCAGTACGCCAGCTTGCCCAGGTACGGCGTTACCCGGTCCACCTGCTCCAGAAAGATCTCGTACGGCCCGATGTTGTTCGGGTCGAGGTAACTGGGCAGGTCGTGCGGTCTGAGCTTCTTCTGCTCCGGTGTCTGATTCTTGGGGTCCTGGGTGGTGGTCATGGTGGGGCCTCCGGTGGGGGAAGAAGAGGAGGGGTCAGCGTTCAGCTCTCAGCAAAAGCGTTCGTTGCCTGCCTGCTGAAAGCTGACGGCTGACAGCTTCACGGATACACGCCGCGCATCACCGCGGCCTCGTGCAGTCGCGTCAGGGCGATGGCGTAGGCGGCGGTCCGTATATCGACGTCGCGGGTCCGCATAAAGGCCATCACGGTATTCACGGCGGCGTCCACGCGCAGGTCGATGGCCCGCTCGATCTCGGTTTCGGTCCAGAAGAAGTTGCTGGCGTCCTGCACCCACTCCAGATAATTCACGACCAGCCCGCCGATGCTGGCGACCAGATCGGGCAGAACCGCGATCCCCTGCCCTTGCAGGAAGCGTTCGGCCTCGGGCAGCACGGCGCGGTTGGCGGCCTCCACCACGTAGCGGGCGCGGACGGCGTGGGCGTTCCCGGCATTCACGCTGCCGTAGTCGTAGGCGAGCATCAGCACGTCCACGTCGAGTTCGATCACCTCTTCGGGGGTGATGTCGGTGGCGAAACCCTGCACGCTGCCGTGCGCCTCGCGGTAGGCGGAGAGGGCGGTCAGGTCCAGGCCGCCGCTGGCGAAGGTCGCGCCGTTCTGGTCCGAAACGGCGACCACCAGCGCACCCTGCGCGGCGAGGGTCTGCGCGGCCTTGCGGCCCACGTCCCCGAAGCCGTACACGGCGACGCGGGCGTTTTGCAGGCTCTCGCCCTGTTCTTCCAGCACCCGCGCCGTCACCAGCGCGGCGCTGCGGCCCCGGGCGTCCTTGCTGCCGTAGCTGCCGCCCAGTTGCAGCGGCTTGCCCACGACCATGCCGCCCGCCGTGGAGCCGGTGTTCTCGCCGTAGGCGTCCAGAATCCAGGCCATGATCTGCTGGTCCGTGCCGACATCCGGCGCGAGGATGTCCTCGGTGGGGCCGACCAGTTCCACCAGTTCGCTGGTGTAGCGCCGGGTGAGGCCCTCCAGCTCGTGCGGGCTGAGCGCCGCCGGGTCCACGTCCACCCCGCCCTTCGCGCCGCCCAGCGGCAGGTCCGCGACGGCGGCCTTGAGGGTCATGATCGCGGCCAGCACCTCGCACTCGTGGGCATTCAGGCCGGGCTTGAAGCGGACGCCGCCCATGCTGGGACCGCGCGCCGTCGAGTGGACGGTGCGGTAGCCCCTGAAGACGCGCACCGTGCCATCGTCCATGCGGACGGGCAGGTTCACGCTCAGGGTGCGTTTGGGATATTTGAAGTAGGCGAGCGACTGGTCGCTGACCTCGCTGTACGGCAGCGCCTGCTGGAGTTGCTCCATGAGGCCCTGCCAGTTGAGTCCTGATGCCCTCATCGCGTTCTCCTTTGGGGCGGTACGGGTGAGACAGTCGGGGTGGGAAAGGGGGTGGCCTTCCGAGCATACACGCCTGGATAGGCCGCTGCCCGGGGCAGGATACGCCCCCCCCGCCCGAGGGCGTCAACCCCTGCCCGGTACGGCAGGCACGCGCAAAACCTGAACCGCTTCCACCCCCGTGCCGGTGGGATGGGGAAGCGGCTCGCCTTTCAAATGGCAGTCGCCCCGGGGTGGGCCGGGAACAGAAACATTCAGTTTGTCCGGTCTTAAAGCATTTATCAAAAAGGTGACTTTGTTTTTGACCCTCTCTCCTGGCGGGACTTGCAAACGGGACTTGCAAAGCTGTAAAGCAAGGGGTGTGGGGGTCTTTTTGCCCCAAGCTCTACAGGCCCTGGCCGCGCGGCGGGTTTCCGTGCCGGGGGTCAGCAGGTGCGGCCGATCTCGCGGCGGGGGAGGGCGGCCAGGGCCTCGCGCGCGGCGGAGGGTGGCAACGCTGCCAGGGCGTCCACCGCCAGGTGGGAACGGCGGCGAATCTCCTGGCGGGTACGTTCGGCGGCCCCCTGGGTCAGCGCCAGTTCGCGCACCCGCCCAACGTCCCTGGGCGCGGCGGCGCGGCGCTCCAGCACCTCGCGGACCTCGGCAGCGTGGGGGCCTTCGAGCAGGTACAGGACGGGCAGGGTCGCCTTGCCTTCGCGCAGGTCGCCGCCCACCGGCTTGCCCAGCGCCGCCTCGTCGCCCGCGAGGTCCAGCAGGTCGTCCTGCATCTGAAAAGCCAGGCCGTACTCCCGTCCGAAGGTGACCAGGGCTTCTCGCTGCGTCTCGGGGGCGTCCAGCAGGAGGGCGGGGGCGCTGGCGGCGAGTTCCAGCAGCGCGGCGGTCTTGCCGTGAATGACGGCCAGATACGGCTGAAGGCTGTATTCCGCGTAGGCCGCCACCTGGAATTGCAGCACCTCGCCCTCACAGATCAGCGAGGCCGTCTCGCCAAAGGCCCGCGTGAGGGCGGCCCCCTGGGGCATACCCGCCAGCAGCGTCAGCAGCCGCGAGAGCATGAAGTCGCCGCTCATCACGCTGACCACGTTGCCGAAGCGCCGGAAGGCGGCCTGCTGGCCCCGGCGGGTGTCGGCGTCGTCGATCAGGTCGTCGTGCAGCAGGGAGGCCGAGTGCAGCAGCTCGACGCAGGCGGCGAGGTCGGTGACGGCTGGCCAGCGCGGGTCCTGGGTGCCCAGGCCGAGGGCCTGCGCCGCCAGAAAGGTCACGGTGGGCCGCGCCCGCTTGCCGCCCGCCGCGACGAGGTCTTCCCCGATCAGCTCGATGAATTCCACCTTGGAGCGCAGCACCTCACGCAGCCGCGCCTCGAAGGCTGCGCCGGGAAGGGTCAGGGCCGCCACACCAGTCATGCCGTCAGTATAGAAAAGACCGGTGGGCGGAACGTACCTGCTGGTGGGGGTGGGCGTTCCGGACCCGCCCCGCGCGCCCGCTTTGTCCCTCGCCTCACCCTTGGCGGGCATGGTAAAACCGGGGCAATGGAAAGCGTCGTTGCCCTTTTCCGCGAAGCCCAGCAGGCCCAGGCTGTCCTGGTCGCCCTCCAGAATCGCGGGTTTGCCCGTGACCACTTGGCGTTTGCCATGACCGACGTGGTGGCCGAGGATACCCTCGCGCAGGCGACGGGCATCAGCCCGGAAATGGGCGCACCCGGCGGCTCCGGCAACGTGATTCGCGGCCTGCTGGCGGGCGGGCTGGCGGGCCTCGCGTTGACCGTGCCGGTCTGGTTGCTGCTCCTGATCATCCCCAGCACCCGTATCTACCAGGAAGGGGGCCTGCTCGCCATGCTGTTCGGCGCGCTGGGCGGGGCGGGCCTGGGGGGCCTCTTCGGCGCCCTGACCGGCAGTGATCTGGGCGACTACGTGAAGCTGCTGCGCCGGATGGGCGTACCCGCTGCCCAGGCCGAACGCTTTTACGACGGCATCAAGGCCGGGAACATCCTGGTGATCGCCCGCGACCCCGACAGCGTGAAGGCGGACGAGGCCCTCCGCGTGATGCGGCAGTACGGCGCCCTGAGTCTGGAAGGGGCGTCGGGTGGTGGTCGCCTGGACAGTGAGCGCAGGGGCCAGGGCGGGCATTGAACGGCTGAGTGCCGAAGAGGCGGCGGGGGAAACCTCGCCGCCCCTTCCTTTATCCCGGCCAGATCAGCGCCGGGTCGCTGAGGTCGGGCCACACGGCAGGCAGGGTGACGCGCCAGCCGTCCGCCACGATCTCGCGCACCGGCACGACCCCCACGCCACTCCCGCAGAGCCAGGCCCGGGCGACGTGCGGGAGTTCCTCTGCGCGGACGGGCCGCTCCTCAAAGGCTTTCCCACGCAGAAAGGCGGCGCGGGTGAGGCCGGGCAGTCCGCCCGCCGGGACCACCAGCCGACCGTCCAGCTCCAGCAGCGGCGAGGTGCGTGCCCCGTCCACCACGTTCCCGGCGCCGTCCGTCAGCCAGCCCTCGAAAGCGCCCGCCCGCGCGGCCTCCCGCCCCGCGAGCAGGGAAGGGAGGTGGTTGCCGGTCTTGTGCGCCGCGAGCTGTGGGTGAAGCTGCACGCCCGTGACACGCACGCTCACGCCGTCTGCCGGACGGGGACCGGGCTGAAGGGGGCGGTGCGACCAGAACAGGCCGTCCGTGGTGGCGGTCAGGCGCAGCAGGCCCCAGGGGAGGGGATCGAGGGCGGGCGGTTCGCCTTCCGGCGCGGGCAGCCCGAGGAACGCACAGGTGCCCGCCAGCCGCGCAAGGTGCATTTCCCAGAGCAGGGGCACGCCCCGGCGCGTGCGGAGGGTGGTGAAGGCCGCCTCGCCGTGCAGCCAGGCGCTCTGATTCAATCCGGCAGGCAGGGGCTTCACGTTCTTTCCTGACCGCTGAGCGCTGAAGGCTGAAGGCTCAACCTCAGCCAGTTGCCCAGCAGGACCCGCCCCGCCGGACTCAGCACGCTTTCGGGGTGGAACTGCACGCCCCAGGCGGGCCGCCCCGGCACATGCAGGGCCATCACCTCGCCGTCCGCGCTGCGGGCCGTGACCAGCCCCTCCGGCAGGCCGCGCACGACCAGCGAGTGGTAACGCCCGAACGGCGTGCCGTCCACGATACCCGCGAACAGGCCCTCCCCGCCGTGCCGCACGGCTTCCGGGCGACCGTGAACGGGTGCGGCCCGCTCCACCCGGCCCCCCAGCACCTCCCCCAGCGCCTGATGCCCCAGGCACACGCCCAGCAGCGGCACGCCCCGCTTCAGACAGGCCCGCGTGAGCGCGAGCGTGGAGCCGCTGGTGCCCGGCGTCCCCGGCCCCGGCCCGACCAGCACGGCGTCCGGATGGGAGGCCAGCAGGTCCGCCGCGTCCTCGTCCTGCGAACGGAGGTCCACCGCCGCCCCGAGGCTCAGCAGGTCATGCGCGAGGTTCATGGTGAACGAATCCCGGTTGTCCAGCAGCAGCACCCGCAGGCCCGTCCGTGAAGGCGCGGGTGGCGGTGACCACGCCCGGCCCGGCACCGGGGGCGCGGGGGGCCGCGCGGGCCTCCCCGGCCTGCCCGACAGCACGGCCAGCAGGGCCTGGGCCTTGTGGACCGTCTCCTGCGCCTCGCGGAGCGGGTCGGCGTCGATGACCGTGCCGCCCCCGGCGCGGACCTGGACGGTCCACTCTGCCCCGCTGCGCCGGAATCCCGCCGTGCGGATCAGGATATTCACGTCCACCCGCGCGCCGCTCACGATCCCCACGCCGCCCGTGTACCAGCCGCGCGGCCCCGGTTCCAGGTCGCGGATGGCGGTCATCACGCGCGCCTTGGGCGCCCCCGTGATCGTGCCGCCGGGGAAGGTGGCGGCCAGCAGGTCACGCACCGTCAGGCCGGGTCTGGCCCTCGCCGTGACCTCCGAGACGAGGTGCATCACGTGGCTGTAGCGCTCGACCAGACCGAGGTCCGGCACCGTCACCGTCCCTGCCGCCGCCACCTGACCCAGGTCGTGCCGCACCAGGTCCACCAGCATGGTGTGTTCGCTGACCTCCTTGGGACTCACGCGCAGTTCGGCCTCCAGCGCCGCGTCCTCCTGCGGGGTGTCCCCGCGCCGCCGGGTGCCCGCGATGGGGCGGGCCGCGAGGGTGTCCCCCTGCCAGAGCACCAGCCGCTCCGGGCTGCACGACACGACGACCTCCTCCCTCCCGGCTATTGGCAGATCGAGAAAGGCCATGAAGGGGCTGGGGTTCACCTCGCGCAGCCGCAGATAGGCGGCCAGGGGATCGCCCGTCGCCCGCGCCCGCACGCCGCGCGAGAGGTTCACCTGATAGACCTCGCCCGCCCGGATCAGTTCCTGCACGGCCCCCACGCCCGCCGGGTAGTCCACGTCATCCGCGCCGAACTCGCCCACCTGAAGCGTGGGAGTGGGGGCCGGAGGACCCGACAGCACCTCCTGCCAGTCCACGTGCCCCGCCTCGCCCACGCTCTCCAGCGTGCCCGCCTCCCGGTCCCAGACCAGCCCGCTGGGATAGAGGCCCCACCAGCCCGCCGGGCCGTCCGGGGCGTGCGTGTCCAGACCACCTGTCCTTTCGTCGAGGGTACGCGCCGCCTCGTACTTCAGGCCGCCCAGCCAGGCGGGAAAGAGGGCCTCGCCCTCCGGCCTGGCGGGGACCTCTGCCTGCACCCGCACCGGCCAGGCACTCAGGAAGCTGAAGCGTCCGTAGGCCACGACCGGCCCCAGCGATTCCAGCAGCACCACGCCCGGCGCTCCCGCCGCCCGCAGCCGCAGGAGCACGTCGGCCGGGGAGAGCTGGGCCAGAGGTGGGGGCAGGGGAGAGACAGCCGTCACGCGCCGGATTCTAGGGGAGGGGCCGGGCAGGGAGCGTGGTCCATTCCTCTCAATCCCGCCCAAATCCCTACTCTTTACCCGGATTTGGGGAGTAGACTGGGAGCATGTGGGTTTCGACCAAAGCACAGTACGGCCTGCGCGCCTTGATCGAGATCGGGCGGCGGGGTGGGGACGCAGTCCCGCTCAAGGACGTGTCCGAGCGGCAGGGCATCAGCCAGCATTACCTGGAGCAGATCGCCAGCAACCTGCGCCGGGCGGGCTTCATCAGGAGCGTGCGGGGCGCGCACGGCGGGTACCGCCTGGCCCGGCCCGCGTCCGCCATCAACGCCTATGAAGTTGTCACGGCGATGGAGGGCAGCATCGCGCCGGTTTCCTGCGTGGAGGAAGACCACGTGTGCGACAAGGGCAACGTCTGCGGCACGCTGGACCTGTGGCACCGGGTGGACGCGGCGCTGCGCGACGTGCTGGGCAGCACCACCCTGGCCGACCTGATCGCGGACAGTGAGCGGCAGGACCACGCGCGGCTGATGCAACTGGAACCGAACGTTCCCGCGCTCAGCATCTGAGGGACCTTGAGGCCTGCTGGAGGGGCCAGCCGCTCTGTTGGAGTTCCGGCCTCGACCTGGGCCTTTGTCCGGTCGGCAAGTCCCGGCACGGGTGGGCCGAACAGTTCTCGCGGCCTGAAACAGGGGAGACGGGCCGAGGCCGCTGGCTGACCCAGTTTGAAGAGATGGGGGCTCTGGCTGAGGGGACGCACTTGAGGCACGTATCCTGAGGTGATGTACCGCCGCTTGCTCAAGCCCGCCCTGTTCCGTCTGGACCCGGAGGAGGCCCACCACCTGACCCTGCGCGCGCTGGCGGCGGCCTCACATCTGCCTGCCTGGCCGAGCCTCGCACGCACCCTGACGGCGCCCGCCGATCCGCGCCTCTCGCAAACGCTGTGGGGGCGGGCCTTCGCCTCTCCGGTGGGCCTGGCGGCGGGCCTGGACAAGAACGCCGAGGCTGTCCCGGCCTTCAGCGCGCTGGGCTTCGGCTTCGTGGAGGTCGGGACCGTCACGCCGCTGGCCCAGCCCGGCAACGAACGTCCGCGCCTGTTCCGCCTCCCGCCCGACGAGGCGCTGATCAACCGCATGGGCTTCAACAACGTGGGGGTGGAGGCCATGCACGCCCGGCTCGCGGCGCTCCCGGCCCGCCCCGCCCCCGTCTGGGTCAACATCGGCAAGAACAAGGTCACGCCGAACGAGGAGGCCGTGCAGGATTACCTGAAGTGTGTCCGTGCCCTGCAAGACGTGGCCGACGCCTTCGTGGTGAACGTCAGCAGCCCCAACACGCCGGGCCTGCGCGCGCTGCAAGCGGCGGGCGACCTCGCCGCCCTGGTGCGCGCCGTGCTGGACGAGGTGGAGGCGGGCCGCGTCCGCACGCTGAACCGCCCGCCCGTCCTGGTCAAGCTGGCCCCCGACCTGCCCCCCGCAGGCTTCGAGGCGAGCGTGAATGCCGTGCTGGAGGCGGGCGCGGACGGCCTGATCGTCAGCAACACCACGCTCAGCCGGGACGGCCTGACCCACGCGCACCGGGAGGAGGCGGGCGGCCTCAGCGGACGGCCTCTCACCGCGCGCAGCACCGAACTGGTCCGCGCCGCTTACCGACTCACGCGCGGTCGGGTGCCCATCGTCGGGGTGGGCGGCATTTTCACCGCCAACGACGCCTACGCCAAGATTCGCGCCGGGGCCAGCCTCACCGAGGTGTACACCGCCCTGATCTACGAGGGGCCGGGGTTGCCCGCCCGCCTGAACCGGGGCCTGGCCCGCCTGCTGACGCGCGACGGCTTCCACCACGTGACGGAGGCGGTGGGCGTGGAGGCCTGAGCAGGGTCCAAACAGGCGCTTAACAGCTTCCTAACGGCCTCCCCGCACACTGCCCCCAGGTGAGGAATAGACCTTCCACGGAGGCTCCCATGCGTAGACTGGCCCTGACCGCCCTGATCCTGACCACCGCCCTGTGGCCCGCCGCGTTTGCCCAGACGGGCCCCGCCAGCGCCCCGGCCCGAACCTGCACCCTCACGCCCGCCGAGACGGAAGGCCCCTACTACACGCCGGGCGCCCCCGCCAAGAGCAACCTCGCTGCCGATGTGAAGACGGGGACGCCTCTCACCGTGTCCGGGCAGGTGCTCGATCAGAACTGCCAGCCGGTGAAGGGCGCGGCGGTGGACGTGTGGCAGGCCGACGCGCAGGGCCGGTACGACAACAGCGGGTACACCCTGCGCGGCAAGGTCACCACCGACGCCCAGGGCCGCTACACCTTCCAGACCGTCGTGCCCGGCGAGTATCCGGGCCGCACGCCCCACATCCACGTCAAGGTCACGGCTCCCGGCGGCCGGACGCTGACCACCCAGCTCTACGTTCCGGGTTTGGCGAGCAACGCGCGGGACGGCATCTACCAACCCCAGATGCAACTCCAGAACTACAAGGTGAACGGCGGGAAGGCGACGGCGAATTACACCTTCGTGGTGCAGAAGTAAGAGGAAGGGGGGCGAGCGTGGCGCGTTGCCGTTCTCGCCCCCGCGTGCCCGGCCTTCAGTCCTCGCGCTGGAACGCTATCTTCCCGTCCACCACCGTCAGCAGCGGCCAGCCCTTCAGCCGCTCGCCCGTCCAGGGGGAAAACTTCGCCTTGCTCCTGAACTCAGCGGGGTTCACTTCCCGCTCGGTCGCCAGGTCCAGTACCACGAGGTCGGCGGGGGCGCCCGCTTCCAGCGTCGGCTCCGGCCAGCCCATCACGCGGGCGGGGGCGGCCGTCATCAGGTCGAGCAGTTTTTCCAGGCCGAGCTGCTCCCCGAAGCGCGTCCACATCAGCGGGAAGGCCAGCTCGATATAGGCGATGCCGAAAGGCGCGTCCAGCAGGTCGCGTTCCTTCTCGGCCCGAGTATGCGGCGCGTGATCGGTGGCGAGGCAGTCCACCGTGCCGTCGAGCAGCCCTTCCAGCAGGTATTCGGCGTCCGCCTGGGTCCGCAGAGGCGGCGCGACCTTGTAGAGCGCGTCGAAGGTTCGCAGCGCCTCGTCGGTCAGGGTGAGGTGGTGGGGACAGACTTCACAGGTGACGGGGAGGCCGCGTTTCTTCGCCTCGCGCACCAGATCGAGCGCGCGGGCGGTGCTGAGGTGCTGCACGTGCAGCCGCGCGCCCGTCAGCGCCACGATCTCCATATCGCGGGCCACCCGGGCCGCTTCCGCCGCCCAGGGATTGCCGGGCAGGCCCAACTCCTCCGACACCAGCCCTTCGTTCATCACGCCGTCGGCGCGCAGAGCGGCGTCCTCGGCGTGGACGCTCACGACCATGCCCAGGCTGCGGGCGTATTCCAGCCCCAGGCACAGCACGCGGGCATTCTCGTTCGTGCGCCCGTCGTCGGTGAACATGGCCGCGCCCGCGTCCTTCAGGAAGGCGAGTTCCGCGAGCTGCTCACCCTTCTGCCCCTTGGTGAGGGCGGCGGCAGGCTTCAGCCGAGCCAGGCCCAGCCCCTCCGCCTTTTCGATAAGAGAACGCACGGTGGCCGGATCGTCCACCACCGGCGTCGTGTTCGGCATTGAGACGACGGTGCCGTACCCGCCCGCCGCCGCCGCCGCCAGGCCCGAGGCGAGGTCTTCCTTTTCCGTCTGCCCCGGCTCGCGCAGGTGCGCGTGGAGTTCGATGAGGGCGGGGGCGACGGTGCCGCCTTTGCCGTCAATGATTTCGCCCTCGGCGGGCAGGTTCCAGCCCTTGATGACGCCGTTCTCGACTGTGACGGATTCGAGCCGGTCACTGCCGGGGCGTTTGATGTTGGTGATGGTGAACATGGTGTCCTCCTATTTGGTGGTAGTGATACCATCAGCGCATGACAAGCTTATACGATTATACGATTGGCCATAATCTTCCTCACTGGCGTTTCTATCAGTCTCTGGAAGATGATCTGGAGAAATGCTTCAAATACGTGTCCCCAAATATTGACCAATTTGATGTTTACTCTGATGAATTCTCAAAAATTATCCTTGTTGCTTCAAGTGAGTTTGAAAATGTATTGAAAGAGATCAAGGCTTACAAAGATTATACTTGCAATGATAATATCTTAGAATACTATAATCTTATGGCGTCTTCACATCCAAACTTTGGAACTATGAAATTTATAATGCCCAGATACTCAATTGAAATCCAACCACTTGCTGATTGGAGTGCAACACAAAGCCCGGACTGGTGGGGACAAGGCTATAATAAGATAAAGCACAGGCGTATCGATAATCCTAAAGCGGCTAGTTTAATCAGAGCATTGAATTCCGTAGCCTCCTTACAGGTAGTATTGCTACACCTTTATAAGATGAAATTCGATTTGGTATTACTGCCGATAGCTATATCGCCAAAGCTAATTGAGCCTGCTAGTGCTGAGTCAATTAGTTTTTTTGATACCGGATTTATTGGTTGGGAATGGAGACTTCCAGACGAACTGACTGATTGAATGCGGGACTTTTCAATCCCGCCCCACCAGCAGGTGATACAGCACGCTCATCCGCACGGCCTGCCCGTTCTCGACCTGCTTCAGAATGCGGCTGCGCGGGCCGTCCGCTACCTCGCTGCTGATTTCGAGGTCGCGGTTCATCGGACCGGGGTGCAGGACAATCGCGCCGCTCTCGGCTTCCTGCAACAGAGCCTCATTGACCTGATACCGCTCGGCGTATTCCTGAAAGCTGGCGAGGTAGCCGCCGTTCATGCGTTCCTGCTGGAGCCGCAGGGCCATGACCGCGTTCGCTCCGCGCACGGCTTCCTGGGGGTCGGTGGTGACGGTCACGCCGGGCATGGCCGCGAGGTCGGCGGGCAGGAGGGTGGCGGGGCCGGACAGCACGACCTCGGCGCCCAGTTTCGGCAACAGTTCCGCATTGCTGCGCGCCACCCGCGAGTGGCGGATATCACCGATGATGGCGACCTTCTTGCCTTCCAGACTGCCGTATTCCTGCCGGATGGTGTAGGCGTCGAGGAGGGCCTGGGTGGGATGCGCCCGCCGCCCGTCGCCCGCGTTGATGACGGGCTTGCCGCTGTAGCGGGCCACCAGATGCGCCGCGCCGCTGGCCGGGTGCCGCACGATGTAGGCGTCCACCTTGTAGGCGGTCAGGACTTCCACCGTGTCGCGCAGGCTCTCGCCCTTGCTGAGGCTGCTCGCGCCCGCCGCGAAGCTCACCACGTCGGCACTCATGCGCCGGGCGGCGAGTTCAAAGGAGATGCGGGTCCGGGTGCTGTTCTCGAAAAAGGCGGTACAGACCGTCAGCCCTTGCAGCGCCGGGACCTTCTTCACCGGGCGGTCGAGCACCTGATTCATGGTGTCGGCGTTGTCCAGCAGCGCGTTCAGGCGTTCGGGGGTCCAGCCCTGAAAGTCCAGCAGACTGCGGGGGCGGGAGGGGGTGAGGACGGTCATTTCAGCGCCTCCCCATTCACCGGCAGATCGTGCAGTTCCACCACGTCCACGCCGTCCGTCTCCTGCAATTTCACCTTCACGAGCTCCGTCCGGGCGGTGGGCAGATTCTTACCGACGTAATCGGCGCGGATCGGCAGCTCGCGGTGCCCCCGGTCCACCAGCACGGCGAGCTGGATGCTGGCCGGGCGGCCCAGGTCGATCAGGGCGTCGAGGGCCGCGCGCACGGTGCGTCCGGTAAACAGCACGTCGTCCACCAGCACCACCCGGCGGCGCCCCAGGTCGAAGGGGACGTGCGTCTCCCGGATGATCGGCTGGTGCGCGACTTCCGACAGATCGTCGCGGTACAGGGTGATGTCGAGCATCCCGGTCGGCACGTTCACGCCTTCCAGTTCGCTGAGTTTTTCGGCCAGCCGCCGCGCCAGCGGAATCCCGCGCGTGTGAATCCCGATCAGGGCGAGCTGCTCCGCTCCCTTGTTCCGCTCGATGATCTCGTGCGCGATGCGCGTGAGGGCGCGGCGCAGTTCGTCGGCGGTCAGAATGGTGGCTTTGGGCGTCACGGGCGTTCCGCCTTCTGCCCATAAAAAACGCCGTCCAGCGCGCGCTGTCGGCTCGTCAAAACATGTTGCTGTTGCATTTTCTGCTCCTTCTCCTGCCTCACGGGGCGGGTGCGGCCTCACAGGACCGCCGAGAGAGGGTGTCTCCGATTTGGGCGGGGCGACTCGCCCCAGACCTGGGGGAGTGTACACCTGCTGGGGCCGGGGCGTGAAGGGGAGGACGACCATTTGCCCCCACCTCTCTTAACGCTCAATGAACTTGACATGACCGCACTCAAGTTCTAGACTTCGGGCAGTTGAGCGCCGGGCACTCGGGCGATGGGTGCGGCGCTTCCAGCCTCAGGAGGTTTTCAGATGATGCGATTTGACCCTTTTCGTGAAATCGAGGAACTGACCCAGCGCATGGACCGGGCCTTCGGCGGCGCGGTAAACAACCAGATGTCCCGCCTCGCGCCCCCGGTGGATGTGCACGAGGACGAGCAGGGCCTCGAACTCACCCTGGACCTGCCCGGCGTGAACCCCGACGACATCCAGATCGAGGCCGAGAACCAGACGCTGACCGTGCAGGCGCAGCGCAAGTACAACCGCCAGGAGGGCCGCACCGCCCACCGCGTCGAACGGGCCTACGGAAGCTTTGTCCGCACCTTCAGCGTGCCCGCCAAGTACGACCTCAGCAAGGTCGAGGCCGACTTCAACCACGGCACCCTGACCATCCGCGTGCCACGCAGCGAGGCCGCACAGAAGCGCAACATCCAGGTCCGCAGCGGCGGCCAGCTCAATGCTCCCAGGACCGTGGACGCCGAGCAGGGCAACCAGAACCAGGGTGGGAGCCAGAGCAGCGGGCAGACGCAGCAGGGCGGCCAGAACAGCACCCAGGGCAGCGGGCAGACCGGGCAGGAACAGCAGAGCCACCAGTAAACGGTTCAGGGGCGCTGAAGTCCTGCACCCCACCCGAATGTGAACACTGAATAGAGAGAAGCTCCGGCTGGGGACAGGTTCTACGGTTCCCAGCCGGAGCTTCTTTGTTTGTCGCGGCGCGGCGGCTTCAGGCCAGCACTTCGGCGGGCAGTTGGGCCGGGTCGAGCGCCCCCGTCATCACCGAGACGGTGTCGGCCATGCTGATCTTCCGCGGGTTGACCACGGCGGCGCGGCGACCCAGGCGCTGGATATGAATGCGGTCCGCGATCTCGAAGACGTGCGGCATGTTGTGGCTGATGATGATGACGGGCAGGCCGTTGTCGCGCACGCGGCGGATCAGGTCGAGCACCATATTGCCCTCCTTGACCCCCAGCGCGGCGGTCGGCTCGTCCAGAATGACCACGTGGCGGGCAAAGGCGGCGCTGCGGGCCACCGCCACGCCCTGCCGCTGCCCGCCCGACAGGGTTTCGACCGCCTGGGTCATCGAGCGGATGCCGATCTTGAGGCTCTGCATGTGCTGCGTCGCTTCCTGAAGCATCTGCGGCTTGTCGAGCACCCGGAAAAGGCGCCCCAGCAGGCCGGGCCGGACGATCTCGCGCCCCAGGAACAGGTTCTCCGCGATGGTCATGGCCGGGGCGACGGCGAGGTCCTGATACACCGTCTCGATGCCCTGCCGCCGCGCGTCGATGGGGCTGCGGAAATGCACCGGCCTGCCGTCCAGCCGAATCTCGCCCGCGTCAGGAATGGTCGCGCCCGAGAGGGCCTTGATCAGACTGCTCTTGCCCGCGCCGTTGTCGCCGATCACGGCCAGGATTTCGCCGGGGCGCAGCTCGAAGTCCGCGCCGTCGAGCGCCGTCACGTGGCCGTAGCGTTTGACCAGGCCGCGCGCTTCCAGCACCAGTGGGACAGAAGGGGCGGGAGGATCGACCGGGAGGTTGTGAACGGCGCTCATGTCAGGTCTTCCTTCTGGAAAGCTGGTCGGTGGCGACCGCGAGAATCACCAGGATGCCGGTGATCAGGATCTGGTACACGCTGGACACGCCCATGAGGGTCAGGCCGTTGCGGAACACCCCCACGATCAGGGCCCCCAGCAGCGTCCCGAAGAGCATCCCGCGCCCGCCGAAGAGGCTGGTGCCGCCCAGCACGACCGCCGTGATGCTTTCCAGGTTCTCGGTCTGCCCGGCGTTGGGATCGCCCACGCCGGTGCGCGACACCAGCAGCAGCGCGGCGATGCCGTAGATCAGGCCCGCGATGGTGTACACCAGCAGCAGGACCCGCTGGGTGGGAATGCCGGTCAGGCGCGCGGCTTCCGGGTTGTTGCCCACCGCATAGACGTGGCGGCCGGGGGCCGTGTGCGTCAGCACGAACCACGTCACGAAGTACAGCACCAGCATCAGCACCGTGCCGTAGCTGATGGCCGTGTTCCCCACCCTGAAGGTGTTGCCGAAAAAGGTGAGGGGGGCGGGCAGGCCGGTGACGGTCTGCGCGTTCGAGTAGAGCTGCGTCAGGGCGAAGGCGATGTTGTACATGCCCAGCGTCACGATGAAGGGCGGCAGCTTGATGCGGGTGATCAGCAGCCCGTTGAGCAGGCCGAAGAAGGTGGTGGTCAGCAGGCCGCACAGGACGGCGAGGTAGGGATTCACGCCCGCCTCGACGGCGAACTTGGTCATCACCATGCTGCCCAGCGCCATGATCACGCCGTTCGAGAGGTCGATCCCGGCCGTCAGGATGATCAGCGTCTGCCCGATGGCGAGCACGCCCACGACCATCACCTGTTGCAGGATCAGCGAGAAGTTCTGGCCGGTCAGAAAGCGGTCAGACTGGGTGGCGAAGAAGGCGGACGCCAGGATCAGCGCCAGCAGCGGTCCCAGCACGGTGAGGCTGGGCAGACGCTCGCGCAGGCTGCCGCGCTGGGGCGGGACCGTGAGCGATTTGGGATTGGGGTTCGTCATGGGTGTACCTGGCCTGTGGGATCAGGGCGCCGCGTGGACGCCCTGAGCGAAGGGACGTGTGCCCGACTTACTGCCCCCAGCAGTTGGCGAGGCCGAACTTGGCGTCCTTGCTGGAGACGCCCTGGACGGCCTTGTTGGTGATCAGGGTCACGCCGGTGTCGGTGTAGCCGCTGGCCTTTTTGCCGCTCTTGGCGTAGTTCACGCCCGCCACCACGCCCAGCGCGGCCATCTTGAGCGGGTACTGCTGCGAGGTGGCGGCGATCTGGCCGCTCTGCACGCCGCGCACGCCCGCGCAGCCGCCGTCCACCGAGACGATCATCACGTCCTTCTCGCGCCCGGCGGTCTTGAGGGCCTGGTACGCGCCGAAGGCGGCGGGCTCGTTGATGGTGTACACCAGGTTGATGTCGGGGTTCTTCTGGAGGCAGTTTTCCATCGCGGTCTGCCCCTTGGCCTGGTCCCCGTAGGTGTCCTGCGCGCACACGACCTGCGGCGCGGTCGCCAGGGTGGCCGTCTTGGCGGTGATGCCCTTGATCCCGAAGCCCGCCAGGAAGCCGTTGTGGCGCGCGATGCCGACCAGCGGGCCGGGGGAGAGGTCGAGCATGGCGATCTTGGCGACCTTGTTGCCCGAGAACCCGGCGGCCTTGGCATACTGCCCGATCAGGACGCCCGCCTTGAAGTTGTCGGTGGCAAAGAGGGCGTTCACGGCGCTCTGGGGATCGGTCGGGGAGTCGAGGGCGATCACCTGCACGCCCTGGGCCTGGGCTTTCTGGATGGCGGGAATGATCGCCTTGGGTTCGCTGGGCGTGATCAGGATGGTCTTGGCCCCCGCCGCGACCATGTTCTCGATGGCGGTGACCTGGGAGGCGTTGTCGCCGTCCGTCTTGCCCGCCGCCGTCATCAGCTTGGCCCCCAGCGCGCTGGCCTGTTTCTGCGCGCCTTCCTTCATCTTCACGAAGAAGGGGTTGGTCTCGGTCTTGGTGATCAGGCCGATCACCGGCTGGTTGCCCTGCGCGAGCGCGAGGCCGAGGACGGTGGCAGCGGTGAGGCTGGCGGTCACGAACTTGAAGGGTGCGCGCATGCTGGTTCTCCTGGGGGGAATCGGGGCGGGAGGCCGGGGGCGGACGGGGGCCGGTCCTCCGGGGACCGGGAGGCGGGGCAGGCTCAGGGACCGAGGGGCACGGGAGGAACCTCCGGGCAGCGCGTGGGGACGTTCAGAGTCGCGGGGACGTGCGGCGTGCAGGGGTGACGGCCAGCGGGGAGAGAGACACGGGCCGGGTCACCGGGAACCCGCCAGGGGGGAAGGCTGCGGGGTCAGGGGCGCGGCCGAGTCCCGCTCGATGAAGGTGGTCTTCAGCCGCACGCTCTGGGGGACCGTCTGGCCGCCCAGCAGGTTCAGCAGCGTCCGGCAGGCGAGGGCGCCCAGGTCGTAGGCGGGCTGCGCGACCACCGTGATGGCGGGCGTCATGGTCTGGGCCCAGCGCGAGTCGTCGAAGCCGATCAGCGAGAGGTCGTCCGGCAGGCGCAGGCCCAGCTCGCGGGCGGCCAGCACCGCGCCCACGGTCATCTCGTTGTTGCCCACGAAGAGGGCGGTGGGGCGCTCGGCGGGCGGGAGCGTCAGCAGGGCGTGGGCCGCCGCGCGCCCGTCCGCCTCGCGGTGGTTGCCGGGCACGACCAGTTCGGGGCGGTAGGGCAGGCCCGCGTCCAGCAGCGCCCGCCGGTAGCCCTCGTGCCGCTCGACGGCGGTGCTGATGTCCAGCCGCCCCACGATCATC
Source organism: Deinococcus metallilatus (assembly GCF_004758605.1). Taxonomy (NCBI): domain Bacteria; kingdom Thermotogati; phylum Deinococcota; class Deinococci; order Deinococcales; family Deinococcaceae; genus Deinococcus; species Deinococcus metallilatus. The sequence goes on along the minus strand of NZ_CP038512.1, from coordinate 2,247,273 downwards.
CCGATGCGGCGGTGGCCCAGGGCCGCCAGGTGCGATACCGCCCGGTAAGCACCCACCTCGTTGTCCACCATCACGGTATGGGCGCCTGCCCGGCCGCTCGCACGGTCGAGTTCGATCACCGGCAGATTGGGCAGCAGCTTCAGGTTCAGGTGCGTGGCGGGCGTGGGCACCACGATCAGGCCCTGGGGCAGATGGCCGCGCAGCGTCTCGAACGCGCGGCGTTCCTTGGCGGATTCCTCGTCCGTGTTGAACATGAGGACGGTGTAGCCCTGCGCCTCGGCCACGTCCTGCACGCCCTTGGCCAGCAGGGCGTGAAAGGGGTTGAGGATATCGGTGACCACCAGCCCCAGGCTGCGGCTCCCGCGCTGACGCAGGCTGCGCGCCAGCACGTTGGGCTGATACCCCAGCGTCCGGGCCGCCTCCAGCACCCGCTCCCGCGTGGCTTCAGCCACCAGTTCGGGCCGCGTCAGCGCCCGCGAGGCGGTGGCGGGGGAAACCTGGGCGAGTTTGGCGACATCTTCGAGGCTGATCATGAAATCGTTTTCACTTTCACGAGAGGGAAGGTGGCGGGGTAGATACCCGTTCAGACGGGAGGGATACAGGCGCGAGACGGGGGCTTGCACCGCTCTGAAATCGATTTCAGTTTCCGATGCACGCAGTGTCGTTCATCGCGCGGCGAATGTCAAGAGTGGGTCGGCGGGGCGGCTCAGCCTGCCTGCTGACAGGTTGGACGCGCCGCTGCGCTAGCCTGCTCGCAAGGTGCCCACCCTGCTGTCCGCCGAATCCATTTCCGTCACCTTTGGGGAGCGGCCCGTGCTGGTGGACATTTCGCTCTCGGTCGCGGCGGGTGAGCGCGTGGCGCTGCTGGGGCGCAACGGGGCGGGGAAGACCACGCTGCTGCGCGTGCTGACCGGCGAAGTGGTGCCGGAAGAAGGGACGGTGTGGCGGGCACCGGGCCTGCGCGTGGGCGTCCTCGAACAGCACCACGCCCCCCCGCCGGGCCTGACGGTGCGGGAACTGGTGGACGCCGCGCACCCCTACCGCGAGCTGGAAACGGAACTGCTGCTGCTGGAAGCGAACCTGGGCGACCCGCAGACGCTGGCCGCCTGGACCGCGCTGCACGCCCGCCTGGAAGACGCCGGGGCCTACACCTGGCCCGCCCGCGCCGCGCGGGTGCTGGGGATGCTCGACCTCACGCGCTTCATCTTCCGCGAGGCGGCGACTCTCTCGGGCGGCGAGCGCACCCGGCTCGCGCTGGCGCTGGCCCTGGCCCGCGAACCTGACCTGCTGATCCTCGACGAGCCGACCAACCACCTCGACATCCGGATGCGCGAGTGGCTGGAAGACTGGCTGCGGGACTTCCGGGGCGGCGTGCTGCTGACCAGCCACGACCGCGATTTTCTGGACGCCGCCGCGACCCGCAGCCTGTGGCTGGAGGACGGGGAGGGGGCGGACTATCCGGGCGGTTACTCCCGCGCCCGGGCGCAACGCGACCTCGAACGCCGCACGCGCGAGCGCGCCGCCCGCCTGGGCGAACGGGAGGCCGCCCGCCTGGCCGGAAGTGTCGAGCAACTGGACCGCTGGGGCCGCCGCTCGCGCGCCCTCAAGACCCGCGCCGAACGCCTGCCGGTGATCGAGGCGCCCCTCCCCGAACGGCAGCTCCGGATGCGGCTGCTGGCCGGGACGGCGCGGGCGCGGCTGGTCGCGTGGGGCGAACACCTCTCCAAGACCTATGGCGACCGCATGGTTCTGCAAGACGTGGCCTTCAAGCTGCGCCAGGGCGACCGCGTGGCCCTGATGGGCGCGAACGGCACCGGCAAGACCACGCTGATGCGGCTGCTGGCCGGAGAACTTCACCCCGATCCCGGCCCGCCCGAACCCGTCCTGCGCGTGGCGAACGGCGTCACCGTCGCCAGCCTGGACCAGACCTGGCACGGCCTGACGCCGGGCGAGGGGCTGAAGGCGCAGTTCGAGCGCCGGTTCGGGACGCGCGCAAACGCCCTGCTGGGCCGCGCCGGATTCGTCGAAGCTGACTGGGCCAAGACGCCTTCAGAACTCTCCGGCGGCGAGCGGGCGCGGGCGGGGCTGGCCCTGGTGAGTGCCCTGCGGGCCGACCTGCTGATCCTCGACGAACCGACCAACCACCTCGACGTGGAGGCGCTGCTGGCCCTGGAAGGGGCCGTCCACGCTTACGGCGGCGCGGTCGTGATCGTCACCCACGACCGCCGCTTTGCCCGCGAGGTCGCCAACCGCCTGTGGGTGATCGAGGACGGCCGCTTGCGCGAGGTGGCCGGGTGGGGCTCGCGCGAGTACAGCGACCCGGCCCGGACGCTCACGGGCGATCCGCCGCCACCGCCTCCACCCCCCACATCCCGCCAGCGCCTTGTTTCCATCGAGCTGCAACTCGCGGACATCCGCCGCGAACTGGATGCGCCGCCCGGCACCCTCACCGGACGCGAGGAGGCCCGGCTGCGGGCGCAGGCGCATCAGCTTCAGGCACACCTGGACGAGTTGTACGCGCAGGCCTACGCCGCTCCCCAGTTCGACGCCCAGGTGCGCGAGCCGCCGTTGACGGTCCGCGCGCAGAAACTCGGCGACTGTGTGGGTGGGAGGGGGGGCGGCATGTTCTGGGCCGCCCGCGACGAGGAATGCCCCCACCTCGCCTGGGACGGTGAGACGCTGCGCTTCTCGGCCTTGCCGCCCGCCTGGTACGGCGCGGCGCTGCTCGGTGGAGCACTCCGCATCCTCTTTGAGCAGTGGAATGTGGGTCGGGTGCGGCTGGGTGAGGGTGGCCCGGTCCTGAAACGGCGGGCGTACTTCGAGCGGATTGGGGTGGTCAGTGGTGAGTAGTAAGTGGTGAGTGGGAAAGATAAGGCTGAAGCGTGGGCTTCAGTAGAGCCACGAGGCAGCGTGGAGTGATTGGAGGAGGGCAGAGCGGCGAAAAAAGACCCCTCACCCAACCCTCTGCTTCGCAGCTTTGCAAGTCTCCCCAGGGAGAGGGCTTTTCTGTCCCCTCTCCCCTTGGTAGAGGGGCCTCGCGCAGCGAGGGGGTGAGGGGTCTTTGTAGCTCTACCCAGGCCTCTGCCCCTGTCTTTTTTCCACTCACCACTGACCACTCACCACTTCCCGCGCCCAGCGCCCCGCCCCGCTATACTCCCCGTCATGAGTGAAGACCTGATCAAGGGCCGTCTCGGCGGCGCGGACGGCTACAGTGTCCGCTGCGCCATCGACGGCGACCGCATCTCGGGCCGCGCAGGCGGCAAGCTGCACGGCAAGGACATTGACCTGGAAATCACCGAGCGGGGCGTGCAGGGCACGGTCGGCACCGAACCCGTCCGGGTGGAACTGGAAGAAGGCGAACTGCGCGGCAACGTCGGCAGCCAGAAGCTGGTGCTGCGCGGCGTGGACCGCGTGACCGGCTTCCTGGGCGAACCCATCGTGGGCTGGAACGTCGTCGCCCAGCAGCAGGGCGAGAAGCTCCAGGGTCAGCTCGGCAGCACGGTGCTGGGCCGCCCCTTCGAACTCGACCTCGGTACGGCGCCCGGCTGGGTGGGCACCCTGGTCGCGGTGGTGGCCTTCTACGCGCTGGAACCGCGCGCGAGCGCCAGCGTCAGCCGCTGAGGAGCCGTCAGCTCTCAGCCATCAGCAGAAACGCCCCGGCCTGTGCCGGGGCGTTTTCTTCTTTGCCGACTGCTTCCCGGCTACCGCGTAAACAGCCGGTACGTCACCCCGAAGCGCACCTTGGTGCTGTCCTCGTCGTTCTGCACGCCCAGGCTGATGCTGGCGCGGCGGTTGATGTTGTAGGCGGCGCTGAAGCTGGGGCGGATCGACTGGAGGTTCAGGCCGCTCAGGGGCGTGCTGACCTTGAAGGTCACGCGGCCATCCGGCGTGCTGTAGGTGGCGTCGAGCAGGCCCTCGCCGTTCAGGTTCACCTGATATTGCAGGTACAGGTCGCGCGTCAGGTACGAGCCGAGCGTCAGGGTCGCGCCCAGCGTGCCGTCCGCCGCGGCCAGATTCGGCGTGAGGCGGAACACGTCCAGCCCCAGCGCGCGGGCCACGTTGCGTTCCAGTTCGCCCAGCACGAACACGTTCAGCGCGGTTTGCAGGGCGCTGGTGCCGAGCGCGGCCAGATTCTCGGGCAGGGCTTGCAGGTCCGGCACGCCGGTGGCGACCAGCGCGTACAGTTGCGCTTCGGTATAGGGGTTGCCGGTCGTGGGGTCGGTGCAGGTGGTGGCGGCGGCCGCAGCCGTGCAGCTCAGGTTGGTGCGGAGGACCAGCACGTCCTGGCCGTTCGTGGCGGGCCGGAACTCGCCCTGAACGTCCAGCGTGACGGGCACCCGCTGCCCGGTGGTGGCGGAGGGGACGGTGCCGCCAGCGAGGACCGCGAAGGTCGGCAGCACCCCGTCGCCCGAGAAGCTGACCCGCCCGCTCCGCAGCGTGAACTCGTTCTCGCGCAGGAACAGCGTGCCGCGCTGCGCCAGGATGTCCCCCCGCAACTGGGGCCGCGCGCCCGTTCCCGACAGCACCAGGTTCCCGCTGAACTCGGCGCGGGCCAGCGCCTCGTCCACCCGGATGCCGTTGGGCGCCTGGATGGGGATGTTGTCGAAGACGAGCCGTTCCAGGAAGGGCAGCGCGGGGCGTTCCGCCGCCGGGCCGGTCTGGGGCTGCGGGAAGGTCGTGTACTCCGGGGGAAGCGGGCTGGGGTAGTTGTCGGTGGTGCGGCCACCGGCCGAGGCCGGACCGCCCACGCTGCTCTGCCCCGGCGCGGGAATGGTCGCCGGAGCGTTGGCGCGCCCCAGTGTGAGCCGCAGGAAGTTGGCGGCGCCGCTGACGTGGACGAGCTGGCCGTCGTCCACGGCCCGCAGGTCGGCGTTCAGCACGCTCTCCCGCGCGTAGATGGCCGCCAGCGGCAGGTTGTAGTTCCGCGCGGTGAGGGTGAGGTCGGGCCGGGGCGCCAGCGTGCCCGTCACGCGCAGGGCGCCCGCCGGGTTCGTGGGGGACGCGGCGCTGAGGCTCTGCGCGTCCAGCGTCCAGCGCGTTCCGGTCGCCTGCGTCAGCGTGACGGTGGTGTTCGGCAGCGCGCCGAGGGCCTGCGGCGCCAGCAGGCCGGTAAAGGTCACCCGCGTGCCCGACAGTTTTCCGAGCGTGAGCTGGCCCTTCACGTCCACCGTGCCGTCACTGCCGACCGTGCCCCCCGTCAGGACGCGCCCGCCCGCCGTAAAGGCTCCGGAGTCCGGCAGGTCGCCCGCGAAGCTGGGAATCTGGAGGCTCAGGCCCGCCACGCTGCCGACGAGGTTCTGCGCGCGCAGCAGGCCGCGCGGGCGGTCGTAGGTGCCCGCCGCCGTGAGCGTCACGCTGCCCTTGAGGCTGGGGGTGAGTTCGGCCAGGCCCGGAATCAGCCGCAGCACCGGCGTGAAGGTCGTGTTGCTGAACTGCGCGTTGAGGTCCACCCGCTGCCGCGTGTATCCGCCGCGCACGTCCCAGGTGCCCGCGCCCGCAAGCTGGATGTTCAGGTTCCGCAGTTCCCGCGCCGCGTAATCCAGCGTGCCGGTGCCGGTCAGCGTCTCGGTGACGGCGCTTTCACCCGTGCCGCTCGTCGCGGTGACGCGGATGCGCTCCGCGACGACGGTGGCGTTGCCCGCGAGGGGATCGGCCAGCGGCAGCGAGAAGCGGGCCACGCCCGTTACCACGCCCTCACCCACGGGGGTGCCGGTAAAGGCCGCGACCACGGCGCCCAGCGGCAGCGCCTGCAAGGTTGCCCGCCCGTTCAGCGTGCCGCCGGTCAGGCTGGCGAAGAAGTCCGTCTCCCCCAGGAAGCCGCGAATGCGCCAGTCGCCGCCGACCAGCGTGCCTTCCACCCGCGCGCCGAGCTGTTTCGGCCCGATTTGCAGGGCCGGGCTGCTGATCACGACCGTGCCGCCGCCGTCCTGGATGTTCGCCTCGCCACTCACGCGGCCCGAGAGGCCGGGGGCGATGTTCAGTTTGGCGACTTCCACATTGTCCAGCAGGGCGCGCAGGCGGTAGCCCTGGTCGGTCGGGCGCACGTTGCCCAGGCCGCCCAGGGCCGGGAGCAGGTCCGCGAGGCCGCCACCCCCGGTGAGTTGCGCCTCGCCCATGTCGTTCCCCGCCGTCAGGTTCGCCTGGAAGGTCTGCCCGCCCAGCGTGACCGTTCCCGCCAGCCGCACGTCCTGCCCCAGCGCATTCAGGGGATAGCGCGCCGCCGTGACCGAACCCGTCAGGCCCCCCGCGCCGGAGATGACGTTGGCCGTGAGGGTGCCGCCCTCCCGCGCGAGCGTTCCCGTCAGGTTCCCCGTCCAGCCCGCCTCGCCCCGCGTGGCGTTCACCTTCACCACGCCGGAGGGCAGCGCCGCGCTCGCCTGGACCTGCGGTTGGCCGCCGGTCAGGGTCACGTCCGCCGCCAGGTCCCCCGCCAGCGTCACGCCCAGGTAAGGCACGGTGTAGTCGGTGGTGACGTTCGTGACGCGGACGTTCACGCGCCCGTCCTGGGTGGCGGTGCTGACCGTACCGTTCGCCGTGAGCTGGCCGGTCACGTGCGGCAGCTCCAGGCGAGCGAGGTCCAGGCCCGGCAGGTCCGCCCGCAGGGTCCCCCCGTTCCAGGTCACGCGGCCCGCGTTGAGGCCGTCGGTCACGTTCAGGTCCGCTGCCTTCAGGCTGGCCGTGCCCGCCGCGCGCCACTCGCCCCGCCGCACGCTCAGCGTGAGAGTCGGGTCTGCCAGCGGCCCGGTCGGCGTGACGCTCAGGCTGAGTTCGGGGCGGGTCAGGGCCGCCGTGCCCAGCCAGTGCCACCCGCTCCCCCCATTCTGGCCACGTTCGTCGGGACGCAGTTCCAGCACGCCGTTCGCGGTGGCGCCGGGGCCGTCGGTCAGCCGCAGTTGCACGCCGTCCGCGTTCGCCACCAGCCGGGTCCCCGCGCCCAGCAGCCCCGCCTCGCCCGTCACCAGGGGGTGAGCCAGCGGGCCGGAGAACTTCAGGTTCGCGGCCTCAGTCAGCACGCCGTCCGGCCCGCCGGTCACGCGGGCGGTGCCGTGCCAGCCGGTGAAGGGGTCGGCGTTCACGTTCAGCGCCGCGCGCAGGCCCTGCCCGCTCAGCGTCCCGTTCAGGGCCAGCGCGCGGGCCTGGTACGTGGCGCGCAGGTTGCCGTCCGGCACCCCGTTCGCCGTGAGGGTGAGGTCCGCCGTGCCGTTCAGCTTCGCCGTGCCGCTGGCACGCAGGGTGCTGCCCGCCGCGTTCGCCGTGAAGCCGTTCAGGGTGAGTGTCTGCCCCTCCAGCGTGGCGACGGTCGTCCCGGCCTGCGTCAGCGTGCCGTGCAGCTCGCTCGGCGTGCCGGTGAAGGCCCCGGTGGTGTCGGAGAGCTGCACGCCGGAAACCTGCGCCCCGCGTGTGGTCAGCGTTCCGGCGAGGCGCGGGGCGGCCAGCGTGCCCGCCAGCGTCACGTCCGCCGCCGCCGTGCCGCTGCCGTTCACCAGCGCCAGCGGCGTGAGGTGGAGTTGTCCGGCCAGCGCGGGCAGGAAGCCCTGGCCGGGCGTCAGGGTGAGGCGGCCCGTGCCGAGCGTTCCGGCATTCAGCGCATAGCCGCCCTGGCCGTCGCCCGTCAGCGTGACGGGGTTCGGCAGGCCGGGCAGCGTCGCGGTGGCGGTGCCTGTCAGGCGGGGCCAGACGCCGTTCAGGTCCAGCCGCACCGTGCTGTCCCCCTGCCGCGCCGTGCCGTAGACCCGCGCCCGCACGGTGCCCGCCGCGAGGTCGAGGGCGTCAGCGTCGGCGTACAGGATGCCTTCCTGCCCTTTGCCCTTCAGGGTCACGCGGGCATTCGCGCGGGCGTCCCGCAGCGGGCCGGAGAGGGCGATCCGTGCATCAAAGCTGTCCGTGACGGAGGAGGCATTCCCGGTCACCAGCACGGCCTCCAGCGGGCCGCTGAGGGTGAGGTCGGCATTGACCAGACCCGCGCCAAAGGCCTGCGCGTTCACGTTCCGCGCCGTCACGCGCACACCTGCTGGCAGCGCCCCGCTCGCCTTCAGCACGCCGCCGCGCAGGCTGCCGGACAGGTCGGCCTCCAGCACGCCAGGCTGCCCGCTGCGGCGCAGATAGGTCGCGCGGCCATACAGGCTGAACGGCCCGGCCGTGCCCTGCTCGCCGCGCAGGGCGAGGTTCTGGGCTTCCACCCGTTCAGGCCCCCGCGCCAGCGTGCCCGAGGCGCGCACCGTCCCGGCGAAGGTCAGCGCGTCCACGCCCCAGGCCGGGGGCAGCAGCCGGGCGAGGCGGACGGGTTCGGCACGGAGGGTGGCCTCGTAGCGTCCGCCGCTCAGCGTCGCGCCGCTCGCCAGCCGCTCGCCCGCGAGGCGCAGCGCCACGTCTCCGGCGCGGTACGTCGCGCCCAGGTCGCCGGTTAGGTCGCCGCCCGCGTCGGCCAGGCGGCCCGCGAAGCTGGCTTCCAGCCTGCTCCAGCTCGCGCCCGCCAGCGTCGCGCGGCCCGTGGCGCGCAGCTCAGCCGCGCGGCCCCACAGCGCCCCCACGTCCAGCGCGGTGAGGTCCAGCGTGCCGCCCGGCTTCAGCGGGAGGTCGGCGGGGAAGGTTCCGGCCACGCTCGCCGGGCCGATCCTGCCCGCCAGCGCGAGTGTTCCCGCTCCCTTCAGGGTCGCGTCCAGCGCCCCGCCCGGAACATTGCCCACCGCACGCAATGACCCCAGCCACCCGCTGCGCGCGTTCCAGCCAGTCACGCCGTCCAGCCGCACCCGCGTCTCTCCGCTGACAAAGGGCGCGTGGACGCTCAGGCGGCTGTCCTGCAACCCACCCAGCGCCCCCGACCCCAGTTGCCCACGGGCGAACCCGACCAGCGCCTCGCCGCTGAAGTTCACCTTCCAGGCCTGGCCCAGCAGCCGGGCGGTCAGCGCGGTGCCGCTCGCCTGGAGGCCGCCCGCCGCGCCAGTCAGGGTGCCCTGTGCGCGCACGTCGGGTTTGCTGAGGGGGCCCCGCGCCTGCACCGTGTATGTGCCCGGCAGATAGTCCGTCAGCGTGGCCTTCGCGCTGAGGTTCAGGGTGGGGAAGACCGGGCCGCTCGCGCGCAGCGTGGCGTAAGGCAGCTTCGCCGTCGCCCCCTGGACCCGCAGCACCCCTCCGGTGTAGGTGGCCGGGGCCTGGAAGGCGGCGCCCGCCACCTCCCCGGCCGCGTTCACCCGCAGGTCACGCAGGGTGCCGGTGACGGTGCCGCTGACGCTTCCCGCCGTGCCTGCCAGCGCCTGGAGGTCCGGGGCGTCGAAGCTGCCCGCCACGCGCCAGTCGGTGTCCGCCCGGTTCAGTTTCAGATTCGCGTTCGCGCCCGCCACGACCCCATTCAGCGTGACCGCCGCGTTCAGCCCGGTGAGGGCCTGCCCGGTGGCGGTCAGGTCCAGGGAACGGCCCCGGTACGTTCCGGCCGCCCGCAGCGTTAAGGTGTCCGCCGCGTTCCCGCTCAGCGTGCCGCGCACGTCGCCCACGTTCAGCACGGCGTTTGCACGGGGGTAGAGGGGGCCGCGCACCCGCACGCTCAGGCCCGCGAGGTCGCTGGTCAGGTCGGCGCCGAGTTGCCCGCCCGCCAGCGTCACGTTGCCGACGGCCCGCTGCCCCGCCGCCGCCAGGTTCACGCGCGCCCGTCCATTTGCCCGTGCGAAGTCGAGGTTTGGGACGGTCAGGTCCGCCGTGACGCTGCCCGTCGCCTCCAGCCAGGGGCGCAGGGCGCGCGCGTCCAGCACCGCGCCGTTCACCGTGAGGGTGCGCCCGTCGTAGCGGACGGGAATCCGGCTGCCGGGATGCGTCAGCGTGCCCGAGGCACTCAGCCCGTGCGTCCAGCCCACCCGGGCCGTGAGGTCCAGCGGGTCACCCAGGTAGCTCGTCCCCCGCGTGGTGAGCGTTGCCTCGTCCGCGCCCACCTGCGCCACCAGTCGTCCCGGCACCACTTCCGCGCGCAGTTCGGCGGGCAGCAGCGGCAGGAGGGGGGAGAGGCTCGCCGTCAGCGTGCCGCCCAGGGTGGGCAGCAGCGTCACGCGGCCCGCGACCGGACCGGACGGCACGGCGTTGAGCCTCGTCCCTTCACCCACCAGCCGCACGGTGCCCGCCTGTCCGGCCAGCGTGTAGCGGAGGTTCGCGCCGCCACTCCAGTGGCCCGCCAGATACGTCAGGCCGCCCACCTCCACCCGGCCCCCCGTCAGCGAGGCGGACAGCGGGAGAGTCTGCGCGGGGAGGGTGACGCGCGTGGCCCCCTCCCCGAAGGTCTGGGGGTTCACCCGCAGCGTGCCGCGCAGGTTCGCCACGCCGCCCGTCGCCTGCGCGGTGACGTACGGCCCGTTCACGTTCACCCGCAGGTCTTCGAGCGTGGCGGGGAGGGTCAGGCGCCCGGTCGCCGTCACGGTATGCCCGGCCACCTCGCCCGCCGCGTTCACGCGCCCGCCACTCGCGGTGAGGTGCAGCGGCCCGGCGGTCAGGTCGCCGGTCAGCACGCCATTTCGGGCGGTCAGGTCGCCGCCCACGCGCTGCCCGGCCAGCGTCAGGCCGCGCGAGCGCACGTCGAAATCCGAGAAGCCGCGCAGGGTGACCCGCGCGCTGCCGCCCGAGCCGTCGAACACGTCCACCGTGCCGCGCGGGGAGAGGCCCGTGCCGGTCACGTGGCCGTCCACGTACACACCCGCCACCGGGCCGCGCACGTTCAGATCGTAGCGCCCCTCCGGCAGCGCGGCCATGCCCACGGCGCGCAGCCCTTCGCGGTCGGTCAGCCGCACGTTCAGGTTCTGCCAGGGGCCGCGCAGGGCGACGGTGTACTGGTCCAGCACGCCGCTCGCGTTGACGGTGCCCCGGAAACCGGGGGCCCAGGTCGCCTGCCCCTGGACCCGGCCCGCCTGCCCAAAGGCCGTCAGCGCCTGTTGCCCCGAGACGGCCAGCAGCCCGGACCTGGCATCGTACTTGACCCGCAGGTCGCCCCAGGTGCCGCTCAGGGTCAGGGCGGGGGTGAGGGTGCCCGTGACATTCACCGCCTGCCCCGGAATCGTCACGCCCGAGAAGGACAGTTCCCCCGTGCGCCCCGTCAGCCTCGCCCGCAGGTGGCCGTACTCGCCGCTCAGGGCCGCGTTCAGCGTCTGCCCCTGCCAGGAGGCGGTGCCGCTCGCCTGCACCTGCGGGTACACCTGCCCGGTGAGGTGCGCCGCCAGGTCCGAGAAGGCGCCGTTCAGGTTCGCCTGCACGTTTCCGCCCGTTCGCGTCAGCGTGCCGCGCACCCTCGCGCCCGCCGCCGTCCCGTCCACGCGGGCCGTCCCCCCCCGCCCCGCCAGCGCGAGGTCCAGCGTACCGCCCAGGTCCTTTACCCCGATCAATGGCCGCAGCGCCGCGAGGTTCACCCGTCCGGTCGCGTCCCAGTTCTGGCCGTTCAGCACGCCGCGCGCCGTCTCTCCAACGGTGGTCAGCGTGAAGCGCACACCGTCATCCATGCTCAGCACGCCCTGGATGTCCGCACCCTGGACCCGCGCGGTCGTTCGGAAGCCCTCCGCGAGCTGGGTATCGGCCAGCACGGTCACGCCGCCTGCCGTGCCCCGCAGCCGCACCACGTCGCCCAGCCCGGTCGCGGTGAGATTGAAGCCGTTCCCGGTGGCGGTCAGGGTGCCCACCGCCCGCAGCCGGTTGGTCACCGTCGCCGTGCCGTTCACGCGCACGCCGCCCGCCACCTCCAGATGGCGGGCCTCCAGAATGAAGGCGTCCCCGCGCCAGGTCAGGCGCTGATCACCCGGGGTGAAGGTGCCTCGCTGCGCCACGTAGTTCAGGTTCAGCGGCCCGCGCAGCGTCCCCGGCACGCCCGGCACGTCTGCGGCGAGCGTGCCCACCACGTCCCCGCCCGTCAGGTCCACGCGGCCCTGCCCGCTCAGCGTGACGCCCGCCCCAGTCAGGTTCCGGGCGGTCCAGTGGCCCCGGAAGTTGCGGTCCAGGTCGAGGGTGACGCTGCCCAGGTCGGCCTTCAGGCCCTCTTTGTTCAGCCGGGCCGTTCCGGCGAACGCGAAGGGTCCGGCCTGCCCGTTCGTCACCACAGCGCGCAGGTCCTGCGGCTTCCCCCGCAGGGTCACCTGTGCCCGCGCCGCGCCGTAGGTGGGGTTGAGGGTCGCCTGGAGGGCCTGCGTGTGGAGGGCGAAGGTGCCACCCAGAGGGCCGCCCAGCCCCCGGCCTGCCAGCGTCAGCACGTTGTGGGCGTCGATGTCGGCCGTCACGTCCAGCGGCTTCCCGGCGAAGGTGCCGGTCCAGTCGGCTTCACCCGCGCGGCCAAAGGCCCAGCGCCCGCTGAGGGCCTGCTGGCCCGCCAGCGCCGTCTTCGCGCTGAAGGCCAGGTCGTTCGTCTGCCCCGCCGAACCGCCCGCCCCGTCGCGGTTGAGGAAGGTGTACTCGGCCTTCAGGTCGCGGAAGGGAAGGCCCGCCAGGGTGCCCGCCCCCTTCCCGTATGCCTTCACGCGGACGGTACTCCAGCCGCCCGCCGTCACGCGCAGGCTCAGATCGCCGTGCCCGGTGGTGCCCAGCGCGTGGGCCAGGCCCGCCACCGTCGGCGCCGCCTCCGCCGTGACCGTCCAGTTCTTCGCCTTCAGGTCCACGCCGCCCCTGGCCGTGACCGGGCCGTCCCACCCCTGCCCGCTGAGGCTCAGGGTGATGTCCTCGCCCCGGTGGAGCGCCGTGCCGGAGATGTCGCGGACCGTCACGAAGCGCGCTTCCGGCACGCGGATGCTGGCGCCCCTCACCTTCAGGTCGCCGCGCACGGGGCCTTCCCCCAGCACGTAGCGGCCCGTGATCCGCCCGCCCGTCACGCCGTGCCAGTAGTGGTTCAGCACCCGCGCGTCGGCGTCCAGGTCCAGCACGAAGACATTTCCCGGCTTCACGGTCACGTCGGCGTTCAGTTCGCCGTCCGGGGTCTGCCCGCGCACCGCCAGAGTGCCGTTCTGGCCCGGCGTCACGCGGAAGCGGCCGTCCGGGATGTTCACGCCCGAGCCGTCCACGTTCACCCGCGTGCGCTGCACGTCCACGCCGTTCAGCACGACCTTCCAGCCGCCGCCTGCCGCGCGGCTCTTGCCTTTCTCGCCCGCCAGCAGGTCTTTCAGCTTCAGGGTGACGGTCGCGTCCGAGACGGCCACGTTCAGGTGCACGGTCCGGCCCGGCAGGTCCACCCCCGCCACGCTCACGCCCGCCTGACCGGCCGCCGCGTCCACGCCCGGCAGCTTGACCTGCGCGCCTTGCAGCCTGGGGGACCACAGCGGCCCGCCCACGCCCTGCGCCGTGACCTGTACGTTCCCGCCGCTCACCTGTTCCAGTGCCCACTGTCCCAGCAGCGCGGGCGCGAACCACGCGCTCAAACCCAGCAGGGCGGCGATCACCAGCAGCACCCAGGGCCAGCGCCGCCGGGCGGGACGACGCGGGGTCATGGGGGTGAGGTCCGGGCGCGGCGTGTCGGTCACGCGCGGACCGCTGGCAGGCGAAACAGGGCGCTTGAAACGGGGCGAGCGGGCATCTTTTCTAGTCTACCGTTCCCCAGGTGAGCGCCCAGCCCCGGACCCTCACCCGACCGTCAGAAACGCACGCTCTGTGGGTGCCCCGACCCGCTACCATGCGGCCCATGCGCCTGACCGCTCTCGTCTCCGGTACCGTTCAGGGCGTCGGGTACCGCCGCTACGTGCAACGCCACGCCCGCGACCTCGGCTTATCCGGCAGTGCCGAGAACCTGCTCGACGGACGGGTGGAGGTCGTCGCTGAAGGTCCCCAGGAGGGCCTTGACCGCCTGCTGCACTGGCTGCGGCGCGGCCCGCCCCACGCCCGCGTCGAGGACGTGCAGACCCAGTACAGCGAGGCGACTGGGCTGCGGGAGTTTCACGTGTACTGATGCGGCGGGACGATGGGGAAAAAGACCCCTCACCCCCTGGCTTCGCCAGGCCCCTCTACCAAGGGGAGAGGGGTCATAGAAAAGCCCTCTCCCCTGGGGAGAGGCTTGGGTGAGGGGTTTTTGCCTCCCCTCAGGTATGGCGCTCCACTGCCTCCTTCTGCCCTTCCGGCGTGTCGCCGGGTGGGGGCGGCTCGCGGCGCACGCGGTAGTAACGCTTGAGGGACTGGCTGAGGCCGCCCAGCCCGGGAAAGAGGGTGCGCTCGGTGATGTTGGATTGATCCAGCTTGTCGCGGACCTCCCACTTGAGGGCGGCGGGCAGGATGACCTGGCGATAGGTCTGGGGATGATCGGCCAGCCAGTCGTCCAGGGGTTCTTCCGGGTCGGAGAGCAGCGAGAAGAGGGCGGCCTGCTGCACGATGCGCTCGTCGATGGAGGGCGGTTCCAGAAACAGCAGGAAGGGATGCTCGGCCTCCCGCTCCAGGTCTTCCAGCCAGCCGAGGTCGAAGGTGGGGCGGCGGCCCGGCCCGCGCGCCTGATGCTCCCTGGAAAAGGCGGTGAGCATGTCCACCGTAAATACGTCCGCCCCTTCCTGGGCCAGCAGGGTTTTCAGCGGGGGGGGCAGTTCCTCGTTGGTCCGGGTGAAGTTGACCATCCAGATGACGCCGTCCCGGTCATAGAGGTCCTCGTCGCCGGTGGCGAAGTGCAGGGCGACCAGGGGCGAGGTGGTCCAGTCGAGCAGGCGGGTCGGCAGGCCGTGATGCTGGCCCACCGCCAGCCAGTACCACGACAGGTCGCGGTCCATGCCGCTGCTGTAGGCATACTTGCGGAAGTTGCGCAGCAGGTGCCGCTCGACCTCGCGCGTTTCCCCCGAGAGCCGTTGCAGCGTGGTTGTGAGCTTGGCGTCCGCCTGACCCTGCCCCCGGAACACGAAGGGCGACCGGAAGCGGCCCAGGCTGGCGTTCCAGGACTCCCCGTACAGCACCTCATGCAGTTCCGGCCACGACGACACCCGGATTTCGTTCATGGCCCCAGGGTAAGGGCGGGCCAGGACAGCGGCGGCAACGGTGAAGGGAGGCTGATGCTTGAGCTTGTCCCCGGCGTCTTCCGGTCGCCCAGTTACCCGGTGGCGGCGAAAGCGGCGGCGCGGCGCACCTGTTCGGCACTGGGGCGCACGCCGGTATAGAGCACGAACTGCTCGGCGGCCTGAAGGGCGATCACCTCCGCTCCGGTGATGACCCGTTGGCCCTGCTCCCGCGCGAGGCGGATCAGCGGCGTCTCAGCCGGGAGCGCCACCACGTCGAACACCGTGTCCGCGCTCGCCACCACCTCGGGCGGGAAGGCGAGGGCCTGTGCCTCCTCGCCGCCCGCCATGCCGAGAGGCGTCGCGTTGATCAGCACGTCCGGGCGCAGCGGTCCCAGCTCGGCCTGCCAGCGGAAACCGCAGGAGTGGGCCAGCGCCTCTCCGGCCGCCTGATTCCGGGCCAGGATGACGCCCTGCCGGAACCCCGCGTCCCGCAACGCCGCCGCGACTGCCTTGGCCATGCCGCCACTGCCGCGCAGGGCGAACAGGGCATCCGGGGGCACCTGATGGACCTTCAGCAGGCTGGCTACCGCCAGGTAATCGGTGTTGTAGGCCCGGAGCCAGCCCGCCGTATTGACCACCGTGTTGACGGACTGGATCACGGCGGCCGAGGGGTCCAGCTCGTCCACCCACGCGATGCACGCTTCCTTGAACGGCATCGAGACGGCGCAACCCCGGATGCCCAGTGCCCGGACACCGCCGATGGCCGCCCGCAGGTCATCCGTGGTAAAGGCCTTGTAGATGAAGTCGAGGTCCAGTTCCTCGTAGAGGAAGTTGTGGAAGCGGGTGCCGAAGTTGCCCGGTCGCCCCGCCAGGGACATGCAGAGCTGGGTGTCCTTGGTGATCGTTCGCGCCATACCGTCTCCTGTGAGAAGAAGCTCCCCTCGCCGCCCCCCTTGAAGGCTCCCCCAAGGCACGCCGCCGCCCCCGCCCCTTAAGGTGACCGCATGAGCGTCAAGGACAACTTTACGGCGGACGAGTGGTTCAAGGTGATGAACGGTCCTGGCCGGGCAGGGGCCGCGGTGGTGGCCGCCAGCCCCAGCGGGGTGACCGGACTGCTCGCGGAGGCGCAGGCCATCGGGCAGGCCATCCGCGAGCAGGTGAGCGCGCAGGGCCGCACGCCGCTGCTGGAGGCGATGGCCGCCGACCTGGTGGGCACTCCGCCCGATCCCCGCGACCTGCCGCCACAGGAGCGGCCCCGCAACATGGACGAGGCCCGCGCGCAGAACGTGGAAGGCGTGCGCCAGGCCGTCTGGCTGGTCAACAGCAAGGCCAGCCCCGAGGACGCCGCCGCCTACCGCCACCTGCTCTGGACCGTGGCCGAACGCACCGCCCAGGCCGCGAGGGAAGGCGGTTTCCTGGGCCTCGGCGGCGAGCAGGTGAGCGAGCAGGAACGCGCCGTACTGGACGAACTGCGCCGCGTGATCGGCCCGGACGCGGGGACAGGTGCGGTGCCCATCACCCACGAGACGCCGCCCGTAAACCCGGACGGGTCGGGCAACAGCGGGTGAAGGGCTGAACGGAACGCGCCCGGGCTAGGCTGACGCCCATGAGCGACATGCCACCCAACGTCCGGTTCGTCAACGTTCCCACCCTGGGCCGCGCACCCGGCTATTCCCATCTGGCCGAGGTACGGGGCGGGCGCACCGTCTACCTCTCCGGGCAGATCGCCGTGGACGAGTCCGGCGCGACGGTCGGCGCAGGGGACTTCACGGCCCAGGCCCGGAAGGTGTTCGGGAACATCGCCCTGGCGCTGGCCGAGGTCGGATTGACCTTCGACTCGGTTGTGAAACTGACCTTCTTCCTGACGGACTTTGCCCACCTGCCCCAGATGCGGGCCGTGCGGGATGAGTTCGTGAACGTGCAAACCCCACCGACGAGCAGCGCGGTCCAGGTGGCGGCGCTGGTGCGCCCTGAACTGCTGATCGAGGTCGAGGCGATTGCCGTAGCCCCCTGAACCTGTATCCTGTTTCCGGAGCGGGTGGCGACTGGCGCTGAACGTGGGCTGACCACGGGGAAGTCACCTGGAAAGAGACGTGATCGCGCGCCTGGGTCGGACGCACCGCCTGTTGCGGGGGCGTCCGCGCTTTTTTGCGGGGAGGCAGGAGAAGGCATGACGAGACGGGCACTGATTTCGGTCAGCGACAAGACGGGCATCGAGGACTTCGCGCGGGCTCTGGCAGAGCGCGGCTGGGAACTGCTCAGCACGGGCGGGACGTTGGCGGCGCTGCGGTCTGCGGGCATCCCGGCGACGGCGGTCAGCGACGTGACCGGCTTCCCCGAGATTCTGGACGGGCGCGTGAAGACCCTGCACCCCGCCATTCACGGCGGCATCCTGGCCCGGCGCGAGGAGGGGCATCTGGCCCAGCTCGCGGAACATGGCCTCGGCCCCATCGACCTGGTGTGCGTGAACCTCTACCCCTTCCGCGAGACGGTGGCGCGTGGAGCCGGGTTTGAGGAGGCCATCGAGAACATCGACATCGGCGGCCCCGCGATGATCCGCGCCGCCGCGAAGAACCACGCCGGTGTGCTGGTGCTGGTGGACCCCGCCGACTACGGGCTGGCGTTGGCGGACGAGGTTTCCCAGGCCGACCGCCGCCGCCTCGCCGCCAAGGCGTTTCGCCACACCAGCGACTACGACGCCGCCATCAGCGCCTATCTGGAAGGCACAGCCGGGGCAGGCGCAGACGGGGCAGGCACAGACGGGGCGGAGGAGACGCTCCCCGAGCACCTCACCCTGAACCTCTCCCGGGTGGCTGAGGTGCGTTACGGCGAGAATCCTCACCAGCCGGGCGCGATCTACCGCCTCGGGGCGGAGCGCGGCCCGGTGCTCGACGCCCGCGTGGTCGCCGGGAAGCCGATGAGCTTCAACAACTACGCCGATGCCGACGCCGCCTGGGCACTCGCGCAGGAACTCGCGGCGCAGGAGGACCAACCGGCCGGAACCCGCGCCGTGTGCGTCGCGGTGAAACACGCCAACCCCTGCGGTGTTGCGGTGGCGGACACCGTCCAGGCCGCCTGGGAACAGGCCCGCGATGCCGATACCCTCAGCGTGTTCGGCGGCGTGGTCGCGGTGAGCCGCCCGGTGGACCTCGCGGCGGCGCAGAGCATGCGCGGCACCTTTCTGGAAGTGCTGATCACGCCGGAGGTGACGCCGGAGGCGGTGGAGTGGTTCGCCGCGAAAAAACCGGACCTGCGTGTGCTGGTGGCCGACACCGCCGCCTACCCCGGCACCCTGGACGTGCGGCCCCTCGCCGGGGGCTTCGCGGTGCAGCGCCGCGACGCCCGCCCCTGGGACGACCTCTGCCCCGAGGTGGTGACTACCCGTCCGCCGACAGAGCAGGAATGGCTGGACCTGCGCTTCGCCTGGGCAGTCGTGAAGCACGCGCGCAGCAACGCCGTGGTGCTGGCGAAGGATGGCGTGACGGTCGGCCTGGGCGCCGGGGCCGTCAGCCGCATCTGGGCCGCCGAGCGGGCGGTGCAGAACGCCGGGGAGCGGGCACGCGGCGCGGTCCTCGCCTCCGAGGCGTTCTTTCCCTTCGACGACGTGGTGCACCTTGCGGCGGGAGCGGGCGTAACGGCCGTCCTCCAGCCCGGCGGCGCGAAACGCGACCCGGAAGTGATCGCGGCGGCGAACGACCTCGGCCTCAGCATGGTGTTCACGGGGTCGCGGCACTTCCGGCATTGAGAGAAGCTTTCAGCGGCGCAAGCGGGAGCTTCCGCTTCAGGCTGAGTGCTGATGGTTGAACGTTGACCACCCAGGAGACGCATGGCAGAACCCCAACCCCAGACCCTTCCCGGCAAGCCCCTGGCCGACGCCGTGACGCGCGGTGTCCGGGCCGCCCTGGCGGCCTGGGCCGAGGCGGAACCCGGCTTCCGGCCCCACCTGGTCAGTGTGCTGGCCTCCGACGACGAGGCGTCGCGCGTGTACGTCCACAGCAAGGCGCGGCAGGCCGGGCGCCTGGGCGTGCGCTTCACGGTGCGTGATCTGGGCGCGGACGCCACGCAGGACGAGCTGCACGCGGCCTTGCAGACGCTTTCGGCAGATGCTGATGTCCACGGCATCGTGCTGGAATTGCCGCTGGCGGCGGGGCTGGACGCCGACGCCGCGCTGCTGCACATCGCCCCCCGCAAGGACGTGGAGGGCCTGACGCCCGCCAACCTCGCCCTGATCGCCGCCGGACGCGAGGCCGAGGCGCTGCTGCCGCCCACGCCCCGCAGCGTGCGCTTCCTGCTGCGGGAGGCGCTGGGCGATGACCTGCGGGGACGGCGAGTGGCGGTGATCGGCCCCGGGCGCACGGTGGGCCGCCCCCTCACCTTCATGCTGAACAACCGCGGCGTGACGGTCACGCTCTGCAACGAATACACCCGTGCTCTGGCGGACGTGCTGGCCCCCCAGGACGCGGTGGTGGTGGCGGTCGGTCACGCGGGCCTGCTGCGCCCCGAACACGTCCAGCCCCAGCACATCGTGATCGACGCGGGCATCAGCGTCACGCCGGAGGGGGTGGTGGGCGATGCCCTGCCCGATCTGCCCGTCCGCGCCCAGACACCCGTGCCGGGAGGCGTCGGTCCCCTCACCAGCGCGCTGATGTACCAGAACCTGGTGCGCGCGGTGAAGTTGCAGCGGGGGGAGTCGGTGGAATAGCCGGGGAAAAACAGGAGCAGGGGGACGCGGGCTGGCTCGGCGTCCCCCTGCTCCTTGTGGCCGTCAATCCCCGGACGACGCGGCGTTCACGCTCACGCCCGGGCCGCGCGTCCCCCTTCCGGTTCGGCGTGGCGGGCGCTCTTGTCCCAGGTGCGGCGGCCCGTGAAGTGGTTCTTGAAGGCCAGCGGGAGGCTCAGGAACAGCGCGAACCCGTAGACCGGGAAGCTGGCCGCCGTGAACAGCACCCGCCCGGCGGGCATCCGGTTTTCCAACTGGTAGCGGACCAGCCAGTTCAGTTGCAGGCCCAGGTTCAGCAGGCTGACGGTCAGGCCCACCTCGGGCGACAGGATCAGGCCGTGCGCGCCGGTCGCCCAGCGCAGCGGCTGTGTCAGGAGCGTCAGCACGATCACCACGTTGAACCAGGGGCCGAGGATGAAGTACGTGAAGTCCAGCCGCGCCAGCAGGGGGACCCCCGTCCGCCACAGCCGTCCCAGGTAGGGCAGGCACTGCAAGGTGCCCTGGGTCCAGCGTGCCCGCTGCCGGGTAAAGCGCCGCAGGTCGGGCAGGCCCTGCTGGGTGACCGGGTGTTCCAGAAAGGCGAGGCGGTGCGCGGGCTGCGCGAGGCGGACCTCCAGCCCGCTGGCGAAGTCCTCCAGCAGCACGTCCGGCCAGGGGTCCACGCCCCGCGCGAACTGCTCCGCCACGTAGCTCGCGCGCATGAACTGCCCGTTGCCGCACAGCGCGGCCGTGTGCCAGTGCGACCGCAGCACCTGGAGGTGCCGGGTGATGAAGAATTCCACGTCCTGCTGCTGCTCCAGCATGCGGCCAATCAGGTTGGCGGGCTGGAGGCGCTGTGCCGACTGGCGAATCCGCACGCGGGCCTGCGCGCCCATCACCTGCCGGTCCCCCAGTGCCCGCCGCGCCTCCGCCAGCAGTTCCGGCCCGATGCGGCCGTCGGCGTCGATCACCGCGAAGACCTCGCGCGACAGGTCGGCGCCCTCGGCGCGCAGGCCCGCCAGCAGCTCCGTGACCGCCCAGTTCAGCGCCTTGCCCTTGCCCTGGCGGGCCTCCGGGGCGACGCGCCGCAGCAGCAGCACACCGGGGT
The DNA here is from genome assembly GCF_004758605.1 of Deinococcus metallilatus. NCBI lineage: Bacteria > Thermotogati > Deinococcota > Deinococci > Deinococcales > Deinococcaceae > Deinococcus > Deinococcus metallilatus. Next base: position 2,226,551 of record NZ_CP038512.1, on the reverse strand, counting down.
CCGAGGCCGCGAGCGCCGAAACGAGCACCGCCGTCGCGTCGTCGCTGCCGTCGTCGATCACGGCCACCCGGTCGCCCGGCGAGACGAGGCGCAGGTTCCGCACGGTCGCCTCGATCACCTGCGCCTCGTTGAGTGCCGGAATCAGAAAGGTAAAGCGCAGACCGGGATCGGCCGGAGCAGAACGTCTCGGTTTGGGCAGCAGCGCCGCGAGCAGCATCTGGAAACTGTAAAAACACAGCAGGATCAGCCCGATCAGGTCCAGTGCAGTAAAGAAGTTCGTCAAGATTCACCTCGGCAGGGCCAGGCCCAGCGGACCCGTTTTACCCCCTTACTATGCATGGAAGATGAAGCGAAGACCACGGGACTTGTGACAGAGAAGGGCGGCGCTTGACCAGACGCGCCGTTCACGTCTGAGAGGAAGAATGTCCCTTCCATTCTCGAACCGGGCCAGCCGCTATCAGACCGGGGCCGCCATAAAGAGGCCGACACGAGAATATCTTTCGCTGCTCCGAGGTTTTGCAGGTCCCTTGTTTTCTGCTCGCTGCCGGTCTTGTGTTCAGAGCTTTCCCGACCACGTCAGACTTCGGCATGCCGGGCCGTCTTGACCCAGCCGTGCTGGCCCCGGAAGAAATTGCGAAAGGCCAGCGGCACACTGAGCATCATGATCAGCATGTAGAGGGGCATCCCCAGTGCGGCGAAGGCGGCCCGCCGGGGCGTCAGGCGGTTTTCGCGGCTGTACAGCAGCACCCAGGCGAGGGGAATGCTCAGGTTCAGGGCCAGCAGCGAGCAGGTGAGCGGCCAGTTCACCTCGCCGGAGAGGAAGCGCTGGACGGCGCGCGCCGGGTAGTAGACCAGCAGGAACAGGGTGACCAGATTCAGCCAGGGCTGCGCCAGAAAGTAGGTGAGGTCCAGCCGCGCGCCCAGGTGCATCGGGGTACACCAGACCCGGCCCAGCCTGGGGAAGCACTGGAGGTTGCCGTGGGTCCAGCGGGCGCGTTGCCGCAAGAACCGCCCGAGATCCGTCAGGCCCTGCTGTGTGACGCCGGATTCCAGAAAGACCAGCCGGTAACGGGGGCTGGCGAGCCGCACTTCCAGGCCGCTGGCGAAATCTTCCAGCAGGACCGCGGGCCAGGGAGAGCGCCCCACCGCGAGTTGCGCCGCCAGGTAGGACAGGCGCATGAACTGCCCGTTGCCCCCCAGCCCCACGGTCTGTACCCGCTGGCGCAGGAGCTGGATATGACGCACCACATAGAACTCCAGGTCCTGTTGCAGCAGCATCAACTGCCCGAACAGCCCGCGCCACCCCGCCTGGCGCGGCCCGCCCTGCCGGACCCGGATACGGGCCTGCGCGGCCATCACGTCCGGGTCGGCAAAGGCCCGCCGCGCTTCGCCCAGGAGCGTGCTGTCCAGCCGTCCATCGGCGTCGAACACCACCAGGACCTGCTCTTCCAGGGGGACGGGGGGCAGCAGGCCGCGCCGCAGCAGTTGCGCCACGCCCCAGTTCAGCGCCTCCCCCTTGCCCTGGCGGGCCTCCGGGAAGTGGCGGCGCAGCAGCTTCACCCGCGCGTCCTGTTCTGCCCGCGCCGTCACCTGCTCGGCGGTGGCGTCGTCACTGGCGTCGTCAATCACCACCACCCGCGCGCCGGGAGCGGCGGCCAGCAGGTTCTGGAGGGTCGCGCCGATCACCGCCGCCTCGTTCAGCGCCGGGATCAGGAAGGTAAAGTGCAGCGGCCTCTCCGGTGGAGTAGAACCCGGGGGACGGGCCAGCAGGGCGCACAGCGAGTAGGTCAGATAGAGGGTCAGCAGGACGGACCCGATCCCCTCCACGATCTCGAAACAGGTGGACATAGCGTTCTGACTCCGGCAGGACGGTTTCTTCAGGGTGGAATGGAGATGGACAACGCCAGCATTCCCGCTGTTCCTGTGGAGGCGGTGTGATGACGTTAAGCACCCGTCCGCCGCTTTCATAGCAACCTGTATTCATTCATGGAGGAGGGGTGAGTGAAGCGGCAGCGAGAACTCATGGCTGGCGGCGACGCCCCGTGAGCAGGTACGCCTGCGTCATGGGCGGCAAGAAGGGCGACGGGCCCAGCCCTGCCAGCAGCTCTACAAGTTCCAAGGAAAGAGGCCGCCCCCGAGCCTGGGACCAGATGAACATCCGGTGGTGTGTCCGGACGTTCTGAAGTCGAAACGGTCCGTTTCAGAACGGTTCAGGCTTCAGCACTGTTCAGGAACGACGCCACCCACTGCGGCAGGCCCTGCGGGTCCATCAGGAAAGCGTCGTGCCCGTGCGGGCTTTCCAGTTCCACGTACTGGCCCCGGGGCAGCAGGGCGGTCCCGGCGCGCACCTCGTCCGGCGGATACAGCACGTCGCTGGAAATCCCGACCGTCAGCACCGGCACCCGGATGCTCCGCAACTCGGCGTCGGTGGGCTGGAAGCGGTCCATCGCCCCCGTCAGTGCGAGGTAGGTGCGTTCGCAGAAGCGGGCCGCCAGTTTCTCCCCCTGGTGTTCCAGATAGCTGGTGATGGCGGGTGTCCCGGGCCGCCGGGCGCTCTTGCCTGCCTGGGTCAGCGCGAAGCTCTCCGGGCTGCGGTAGCTCAGCATGGCGATCTGCCGCGCGACCTTCAGGCCCTCGCCGCCGGGGGCCGCGCGGATGGCGCTGCGGGCCGCCGTGTTCAGCCCGATGGCCCAGGGCGAGTGCCGCGCCGGGGCGCCGATGATCACGGCGCGGTCCACCAGATCGGGGCATTCCAGCAGCCAGGCATAGGCCAGCATCCCGCCCATGCTGGCGCCGATCACGCTGACACGCCGCACGCCCAGCTGCTCCAGCAGCGCCCGCCCCACCCGCGCCATGTCCCGCAGCGTGAGGGGCGCGTCCTCCCCATTCACGCGCGGCAGCTCGGCCGGGCCGGTCGTGCCCGCGCAGCCGCCCAGCACATTCGCGCAGACGATGTAGTCGCGCGTGGGGTCCAGCGGTCGCCCCTCCCCCAGAAAGTCCGGCCACCATTCATGGACGGCGCTGCTGCCGGTCAGGGCGTGCAGCACCAGAATGGCGTGGTTGGACGGCGTACCGTAGGTGTGGTAGGCCACCCGCACGTCACCCACCGGCTGCCCGCAGTCCAGCAGCAGCGGCGCTTCCCGGAACAGCCGCGCCGTCTGCCGCTGCGGACATCGGTCCGGCACGGGCGGCGGTGGAGAGTCCGGCACGTAGGTCACGGCGGTCATGCTCCCTCCGCGTCCACCAGGGCGGTGGCCAGCGCCTGCGCGAAGTCCTCGCGGATGTCGTCGATGTGCTCGATCCCCAACGACACGCGCACCAGCCCCGGCGTCACGCCTGCCGCGGCCTGCGCCGCCTCGTTCAACTGGCTGTGGGTGGTGCTGGCGGGGTGAATCACCAGCGTGCGGGTGTCCCCCACGTTGGCGACGTGCTCTGCGAGCTGCACCGAGCGGAGGAACGCCTCGCCCGCCGCCCGGCCTCCCCGCAGCTCGAAGGTCAGCACCGCCCCCGCCCCGCGCGGCAGGTACGTCTGCGCCCGGTCGTAGTGCGGGTGGTTGCTGAGGCCCGGGTAGGTCACGCGCGAGACGTCCGGGTGGACGCTCAGCCAGGAGGCCAGGCTCAAAGCGTTCTGCGCCTGCCGCTCGCAGCGCAGGGAGAGCGTCTCCACCCCTTGCAGGAACTGCCAGGCCTGCTGCGGCGCCAGCGTCGGCCCCAGGTCGCGCAGCCCCTCGGTCCGCGCGCGGGTGATAAAGGCGATGTTCGGCAATCCCAGCGCGTTCCCTGTGCCAAAGGCCTCCCAGAAGTTCAGGCCGTGGTAGCTGGGGCTGGGTTCGGTGAAGAGGGGATACCGCCCGTTCCCCCAGTCGAAGGTCCCGCCGTCCACGATAATCCCGCCGATGCCGGTGCCGTGCCCGCCGATCCACTTGCTGGCCGAGTGCAGCACCACGTCCGCGCCGTGCTTCAGGGGCTGGCAGTAGTACCCGCCCGCCCCGAAGGTATTGTCCACGAACACCGCCACGCCCCGGGCGTGTGCTGCGGCCGCGATCCCCTCGAAATCGGGGATGTTCAGCGCGGGGTTGCCGATGGTTTCGAGGTACACCGCGCGGGTGCGGTCGTCGATGAGAGCAGCGAACTCCTCCGGGCGCTCGTCCTTGCTGGTAAAGCGCACCTCGATCCCCAGCCGCCGCAGGGTCACCCGGAACTGGTTCGCGCTGCCGCCGTACAGATTCGGCGTGCTGACGATGTTGTCCCCGGCCTGCGCGACATTGGTGATCGCCACGAACTGCGCCGCGTGCCCACTCGCCACCGCCAGCGCCCCCACGCCGCCTTCCAGCGCCGCGATGCGTTCCTCCAGCACGGCGTTCGTGGGGTTCATGATGCGGCTGTAGATGTTGCCGAAGGCGCGCAGGCCGAACAGGTTCGCGGCGTGCTCCGGCGACTCGAAGACGTAGGAATTGGTGGCGTAGATCGGCACGGCCTGCGCGCCGGTCGCGGGGTCGGGGTGCTGCCCGGCGTGGACCTGGAGCGTCTCGAAGTGCAAGTTGCGGGGCAGGTTGCTGGAAGCCATAGGGAGGCCCTCCTCACAGAAAAAGGTTCGTCTGGTCTGTGGGGGAGCCGCCCAAAAGCCGCGCCCCCTCTCGGGCTGCGAGAAGGGGCGGGGCCGTTTCGTCCGCGTGACCTTCCCTGATCGGTCCCGGGCACGGCAGTCATCGTTAACACCGCGCCGGGCTGGCCTTGGCACCGTGACGTGATGAGGTCCGGTTGCCGCGCCGTCAACGAGCCAGGTCTCTCGGGCGCTCTGGATAGGGTCGCTCCACGCGGGAGCTGGACAGAGGGTAGCAGGGGAGGCGCGGGAGGGTCAACCGGGGAAGCGGGGAGCGCCCCGGCCAAGACCCTGCAACGCCGCGAGCCAGGGGGTGTGCGGCGGAGGCTGCCAGCGTCGCTCCCGTTCGGGCACTTTCCAGCACTTCACCGCTCTCTTGCTGCTCGCGCTTCCGCCGCAGACAACCGGGTGATCCGGCCAGATCCGAGGTGCTGTCTCCTTTCGGCGGACACTGGTTAGCGGACAGCGGGCTGGAACGGCCCTCCACTGCCACGTTTGCGGCCCTGAGAGGGATGAAAACACGTACACTCCTCATACCAACGTCATTTCATTCACGGTCCCCGGTGGACACAGGAGGCTTATGAAACTTCGCACCGTCGCCGTTTCCCTGCTCAGCCTCTCGCTGCTCGCGGCCTGCGGTGGGGGCCAGTCTCCGCCTTCCGGCACCGAGACGGACTTCGGCCGCCTCCAGGTGCTCAGTCCCAACAAGCAGGACACCATCCGGACCCGTCTGAAGGTCAACGTCGTGTTTGTCGGCTACCGGCAGCCTCCCCCCGGCCAGGTCCAGACGCCCCAGGAGGTGAATGTCCGCGACTTCCAGGACACGCTGCCGCAAAGTTATCAGGCCATCAACCGCGCTCCCAGCGCCTACGGCAACACCGAGTACACCGGCAACGCCTTCGATTACGACTACAACTACGTGTTCGCGGACCAGAAGTTCGAGGACGACTTCTTCGCCTTCCTGACCAGCAAGGGAACCGAGAAGCCGCTGACGGTGTACCAGAAGTACTTCAACTGTCAGTTCGTGGTGGTCAAGGACCCCCAGACCGGCAAGGACGTGGAGCAGCCCGACGACACCTGCACCACGCCGTCCCCGCTGATCACGCGCCCCGTGACCGGCAACTATGAGATCGACGCGCAGGACACCGAGAACTGGCTGGCCGACAACGGGAGCCGCGTTGGGGTAAAGTCCGGCGAATACACCGTCTACCTGATCAACTGGTACAGCCGCCCGGACTTCAAGTTCCACTCCTACACCCGCGCCAATGCCGCCGATAGCGACACCGGCACGAAGTTCGGCGCGCGGGCCAGCCGCCGCATGATCGCCTGGGGTGGCAGCGTCCGCCAGGGTCAGGCCCCGCAGCGCGTGTGGTTCTACGACCTCTCGGCCAACCCCGACTACTGGACCGACGCCTGGGACGTGACCCATGCGGACTCGACCGGCGACGGCACCGCCGATTACCGGATGCCGCCCATCTGGGAATACGGCACCCGCAAGGCCAGCACGGCGTATGGCCGCAAGGTCAGCGTGGACCTCGCACTGGTCACGCGCTACACCGCCCTGAACCTGCTGTTCACGCCCAGCCCGCTCTACCGCGCGGCCCTGACGCCTCCGCAGATGCCCGAGGACATCCGGCTGGACATGCATGTCGAGCAGGGCGCGGGCGCGGCCGACCCCGCCAAGCTGCTGAACGCGCCGCTCGTGCAAGACCGCGTGTCGGTGCTGCGGCCGTTCGCCAAGTTCAGCAACACGGTCAAGCAGACGCCGCTGAACGGTGACCTGGCCGACGTGTACCGGTGCTTCTTCACGGTTTTTGAGGACGCCTGCTCGCCCGAGTACGCCGATTACAGCGGCGAGCGCCTCTTCCAGTACACCGTGAAGGAACTGCGGGACAGCTACAAGACGGCTCCGGCGGGCCAGTACCTGCTGCCCATCTACGCCTTCAACGACAACACCGACAGCCAGGGAGGGCTGCTCGGCATCGCCTACGACGACGGCCAGACCGGCACGCAGAGCTTCGTGTACGGCTTCCTGACGCCCAGCCTGATCAATCCCTACGGGTACGGCTTTACCGATACGCTCGTCCACGAGACGGGGCACCACCTCAGCCTCTCGCACCCCCACGACGGGTACGACAGCGAGCAGGACCTCTCCTACGGACCCAGCGGCCGCTTCCGCTTCGTGGACGTGGGTGACGAGAGCGGCACCGTGATGTCGTACAACGACCTGAGCAGAACCTTCGGCCAGTTCAACCTCGACTCTCAGTACCGGTACCTGAGCGCCGCGTACCTGAACAACACCAACGCGATTCTGGAACTGACCCGCCGCGCCGGGAAGGCCGCGCCCGTCACTGCTGCCGCTCAGGGCGCCGACGCGCTGTTCGTGCAGGCCCAGAGCCAGTACAATGCCATGTCTTACCTGGAAGCGGCCCGCCTGTCCCACCAGGGCTACCGTCAGGTGTTGGACGCCGCCATCGCCGCCGGGGTGGACGTGCAGGCGTACAAGTGGTACGAGAACCTCACCGGCCTGTCCACCCAGGCGGTCAGGCGGCAGGCGCGCATCAGCCACGACCTGCTGCCGAAGCCGGGCGCCTGGATTTTCCCCGAGGAGACGCCCAAGCAGCGGGCCCTGCGCCTGGCTCCCTGAGCCTCGCCTGCCTGAACAGTCCCGACCAGACCGCACGCGCCCGGAGAGTCAGCCGGGCGCGTGTCTGGCTGAAGATTCGTGTGCGGCAGGTCAGGCGACCGTCACCCGCCGGGAGTAGGCTGGGGCCATGTCGCGCCTTGCGGTGACTCTCCCGCTGCTCGTCTGTGCCTGCTGGAGTCTGGCGGGCGCCGCGCCGCTGCGGCCCAACGATCTGCCGCCCGCGCCGCGCGGCGGGACACCTGGGAGGGGGAATCCGAACGTGGGTGCCGTGCAGTCCGCCGTCCCGACCCTGGAACTGCTGCTCACCGTGCGCCTGCTCACCGAGCTGACTGCGCGCGGCACACTGACGTTCGGCCCGGATGCCGCAGAGGTTCTGCGGGCGGAACTGAGGCCGCTGGCAACCGCGCCGGCCCTCGGGCCGCTGGCGGCGGAGCAGGTGCAGACGCGGCTGCTGGCCGCCCTGACCGGGCCGCAGCGCGCCCTGCTGACCCGCGCCCGCGCCGACCTCGACCGGCGGGCGGAGCTGCTGGCCGCCCGCGCCCGTTTTGCTGCGCCCGACGGTCCGGTGAACCCCACCCTGACCCGCTACGGTTTTCAGGTACCCGGCGGCCTGGGCGTGGTTCTGCGCCTCACCCAACACCCGGAGGACAATCCCTACCTCGACTCGGCGCCCAACCGGGCGGCCCTCCAGCGCCTGCTGACCACCCTGGCCCGCTGAGGACGGTGGGTTCAGGCGTCAGTCGGGGCCGCCGCGCACTCCGGGCAGCGCCCGTACAGCGTGACCTCGTGCGCCTCCACGATGAAGCCGCCGGGGTAGACGGTGCCGCTGGGCAGGGCCACCGGGCAGGTGTGCAGCGTAAAGACGCGCCCGCAACCGGTGCAGGAAAAATGGTGGTGGTGGCCCCGCCCCGCCCGCTCGTAGCGCGTCTCGCCGTCGAGGGTCACGGGGTGAATGTGGCCCTGCTCGGTCAGCAGCTTGAGGGTGCGGTACACGGTCGCCACCCCCAGCCCCGGCAGGTCGGTTTGCGCGCGGATCAGGACCTCGCCCACCGCGAGCGGACCTTCCGCGCCGTCGAGGACGCGGGTGATCACGTCGCGCTGGCGGGTGCTGCGGGTGGCGGTCATGTCTCCAGGCTAGCAGAAGTGATTCCGGCCTATCAAAAAGCAGCACACAAAAACGGCCCACCGTCGCGGGCGGGCCGGGGGCAGGAAGCCTCAGCGGATATTGGGGTTGGTCTTCTCCTCGGGGCCGATGGGGCTGCCCTGGGCCTTGGCCTGCACGGTGCTGACGGGCACGGGGATGCTGCTGCCGGTGCCGGGAACGCTGGGGCCGCCGGGAACACCCACCCGGGCCGCGTCGCTGGCCTCCGCGCCCTCGTCGCGTTTGAGGAAGCTGGCGGTCACGTCCGTGTTGGCCGGGGCCGGGGCGGGGCGGCTCCCGCTGAGGGACCAGTTCCCCCCGGTTTGCTGAGCGGCGGGCCGGGGCTGCCCCGCTGCGCGCGGTGCCGCGTTCCTTGCCTTCTGCCCCCCCTCCTGCCCGGCGCGGTCGAGCAGGCCATGGGCGAACTCCTCCAGCTTGGGCGTGAGGACCCGGTCGTTGAGAACCTTGATGCCCAGGGTGGTAAGGGTCGCCACCAGCGCGCCGCCGACGCCGGTGCCGCCCTTCTCCTTCTTCTGGGCCCGGATCAGCGCCTTCTGGTCCTTCTCGGGGCTGTCGGCGTCCACGTAGATTTTCTTCGTGCGCTGGAACTGCCGCCCCAGGACGATGCCCAGCAGCGTTCCCGCCGCCGCCCCCACCGCCGAGGCACCCCCCAGCATCTTGAGGGGTTCTTTCTGCATCTGCACCTGGAGATTGGCCCGCTCGGCCAGGGCGTCCACACTGGCCTTGAGGCGGGCGCGGGCTTCCTCGCGCTCGTCGAGGTACGGCCCGCCGTGCTGCGCGCCGAAGGCGGGCCGGTCCACGGTCGCCGCCCGTTCAGCCGTTACCGGCCGGACCACCGTCACCCGGTCCGCCGCCGGAATGTCCACCGTGGCCCGCTCCACCGTCACCCGGTCCGCCATCAGTAGCCCTCCTTCTTCATGTCCTCACGGAACGTGGGGGTGGTGCTCACGTCGATGCCCGGCTCGTCCTTCAGCACGACGGGATGCTGGATGTTGGGGTCGTGCTTCTTGTGGCCCCGCTGGGGTCCGTGGTCCCCGGCGGCCCCGGTGTCCCCCAGGACGCTGAAGTCGTCCACGCTGCCGCCGTGTGCGGGCTGGCTGTTGTCGGGATTGGTCCCGTAGACCGGCAGGGTTTCGGTGCGGCCCTCTGCACTGCGCGGCATCGGGAGCGTCACGGTGCCCTCCACCCGGTCCTCCGCCCCCGCCGGGACGCTGTAGTCCGCCCCTGGCCGCAGGTTGTTCGCCGCACCGCTGCCCGCCATCACGGACGCGCCGGAGGTCACGGTGACGGGGGCGGTGCCTGCCGTCGCCCGCGCCCTGGCGGCCTGCTCGGCCTGGTACTGCTCCGCCTGGTACTGGGCTTCCAGCCGCTCGTCCTCGGTCATGTGGTCGGGGTTCATGCGGCGGCGCTCGCCTTCGTCGTGCGGCACCTCGGCGCTCAGGCGCCTCAGGCCCATCATCACCAGCACGCCGGTCAGGATGAAGCCCAGCAGCGCGATGATCAGCGCGGCCACCCAGGCGCCCAGGCCCAGCCGCATCAGCAGATAGAACACCGCCAGAATCAGGAAGACCAGGGCCATCAGCAGCGGGCCGACCGACGCCAGCAGCAGCACCACGCCGATCCCCTTGGCCTTGATAACGTTCGTCACCTGCCGCAGCAGCGCGCGAATCTCAGACTTGACGAGCGTGACGCCCGCGTCGAAGACATCGACCAGCGCCCCCCCCAGGCTCTTATGTTCTTCTTGCATGCTTGCCTCCACAGGCCCCCAGAAGATGGGCCAGTCACGCCCAGCATAATGAACGTCACGCCTGACCCGCGCCAGAGCCAAGAAACCCTGAACCCCGCCCGTTTCTGTAAGAAAGCGTGACGTTCCCTTCCGCCTCGCCGCTTACACTCGCACGGAGGACGCTGACCGTGCCGCATCTTGCCCCCCCGCCTTCCCCCCCACCCTCCCTCGCGGAGGCGGTGGCGCACTGCCGGGACGTGACGCGCGGGCACAGCCAGACCTTTTACCTGGGGTCGCGTTTTTTCCCTTCCGGTCAGCGGGAGGCGGTGTGGGCGGTCTACGCCACCTGCCGCACCGGGGACGACATCGTAGACGAACTGGGGACCGGGGAGGCGGAGGCGGAGCTCGGTGTGTGGTGGGCACGGGTCCGGGCTGCCTTTGCCGGGAATCCCGCGCCCCACCCCACCGACACGGCGCTGGCCTGGGCCGCCGCCCGCTGGCCGATTCCCCTGGCCGCCTTCGAGGAACTGCACCAGGGGCTGCGGATGGACCTCTGCGGCCACCGTTACCGCGATCTGGACGACCTCACGCTCTACTGCCGCCGTGTGGCGGGTGTGGTGGGCCACATGATCGCGCCCATCTGCGGCTACAGCGGGGGCGAGCGGACCCTGGCCCACGCGCTGAGGCTGGGGCAGGCCATGCAGCTCACGAATATCCTGCGCGACGTGGGCGAGGACCTGGAACGCGGGCGGGTGTACCTGCCCGAGACGCTGCTGCGCGAATACGCCGTCTCCCGCGCCGCGCTGGAAGCCGGGACCGTCACGCCCGGCTACCGCGCGCTGATGCGCCATCTCTCGGCCCTCGCCCGCGCGTGGTACGCCGAGGGCCGCGCCGGGATCCCCTGTCTGCATGGCCGCGCCCGTCTCGCCGTGCAGACCGCTGCCCGTTCCTACGAGGGAATTCTGGACGACCTGGCCCGCGCCGACTTCGACAACTTCCGCCGCCGCGCCCACGTCAGCGGCCCGCGCAAGCTGCTGATGCTGCCGCAGGCATGGTGGGAGTTGCGGGGGGCGGTGGGTGGGGAGCTGTGAGGCTGGGCCTGAGGCGAAGCCTGCGCGGGAAGAGCGGGGCAGGGAGAGAAAGTGGTGCTGGGATGCTTTGCCCGTTCACCCCCTCCCAACCTCCCCCCTCAAGGGGGAGGAGAAAAAACGGCGTCCTACACGCTTTCCTCTTCCCAATCACGTCAGTCCTAAGCGCATCGCCGACGTCCCTTCAAAGGTTTCCTAGTGCCCCATTCCCTCCCCAGCAGACGTAAACAGGCCCTCATCATCGGCTCGGGCTTCGGCGGCCTGAGCCTCGGGATTCGCCTTCAGAGCCTGGGCTTCGACACGACCATTCTGGAGAAGCTGGACGGGCCAGGTGGGCGGGCCTACCAGAAGCGCACGCCGGACGGCTACGTCTTCGACATGGGGCCGACCGTGATCACGGTGCCGCATTTCATCGAGGAACTGTTCGCGCTGGAGCGGGACCAGGGCTGGCCCGGGCAGCCCGACTACCCGGAGCACGTGCTGACCGGGGAGCGCGTCCGGGCGGGGGAGAGCGGCGGCCCCCGGACCCGCGATTACGTCCAACTGGTGCCGATCCTGCCCTTCTACCGCATCTCTTTCGACGATGGCACCTTCTTCGACTACGACGGCGACCCCGACTCCACCCGCCGCCAGATTGCCGAACTCGCACCCGGCGACCTCGCGGGCTACGAGCGGTTTCACGCGGACGCGGAGGCGATCTTCAGGCGCGGCTTTCTCGAACTGGGCTACACGCATTTCGGGGACGTGAGCACCATGCTGCGCGTCGTGCCCGATCTCTTGAAGCTGGACGCGGTGCGGACGCTCTTCTCCTTTACCAGCAAGTATTTCCGGTCGCCCAAGCTGCGGCAGGTCTTCTCCTTCGAGACGCTCTTGATCGGCGGCAACCCCCTCAGCGTGCCCGCCATCTACGCGATGATCCACTTCGTCGAGAAGACCTGGGGCGTCCACTACGCGCTGGGCGGGACCGGCGCCCTGGTGCGTGCCCTGGGGCGGAAGTTCGAGGAACTCGGTGGGCGCATCGAGTACGGCGCGGAGGTCGAGCAGATTCTCGTGACGGACGAGTGGGGGCGGCCGGTCCGTTCACCGTTCGGCCAACGGGTGGCGCGTGGCGTGCGGCTCCGGGGCGGCGAGGAACGCCCCGCCGATCTCGTGGTCAGCAACGGCGACTGGGCCAACACCTACCTCAAGCGGGTGCCGCCGCAGGCCCGCCTCGTCAACAGCGACCTGCGCGTGAAGGCGGCCCGCCAGAGCATGAGCCTGCTGGTGATCTACTTCGGCTTCCGCGATGACGGCAGGCCGCTGAACCTCCGCCACCACAACATCATCCTGGGACCGCGTTACGAGGCACTGCTGCGTGAAATTTTCGGGCAGAAGGTGCTGGGCACGGACTTCAGCCAGTATCTCCACGTGCCCACCCTCACCGACCCCAGCCTCGCGCCGCCGGGGCATCATGCCGCCTACACGCTGATTCCGGTCCCGCACAACGGCAGCGGGATCGACTGGGAAGTGGAGGGGCCGAAGCTGGTGGAGCGCGTGCTGGCCTTGCTGGAAGAACGCGGGCACATCCCGGGGCTGCGCGCCCGCCTCGCGCATCTGGAGTACATCACGCCCGACCACTTTGAAGGCACGCTGGACAGCTATCTGGGGAACGCTTTCGGCCCGGAACCCACCTTGATCCAGAGCGCCTACTTCCGCCCGCACAACCGCTCGGAGGACGTGCAGAACCTCTACCTCGTCGGCGCGGGCGTACAGCCCGGCGCGGGCACCCCCAGCGTGATGATGAGCGCCAAGATGACGGCGCGGCTGATCGCGCAGGATTTCGGGCTTCAGGAGGCGGTGCGGGGGGCAGAACCCGACCGGCGTTAGGCCCGCTGCGGCTCCTGTGTCCTCTCCCGCAGCCAGTCCAGAATCCAGCCCAGCACCTCCTCCCGCGGCTCGTCGTTCAGGAGTTCGTGGTAGCCGCCTTCCACCAGGCGTAGCGTCTTGTCGGGGGCGGGAATGGCCTCCACGAAGCGGCGCGAGCCGTCCGGGTCGGTGATGCGGTCGGCGGTGCCGTGAAAGACCAGCGTGGGGAGGGTCCAGCGGGCGTACTGCGGCCAGAGTTGCCCGCTGAGGCGCAGCATGGAGGCGGCGGCCAGCGCGGGCACCTTGCCCTGGAAGATGTTTGGATCAGCCCGGTACGCGCTCACCTCGTCCGTCAGGCGCGAGAGGCCCCCGGTGCCCAGGTCGGCAGCGGGCGCGGCGGGTGCGACCTTCGCCAGGACGGGCGCGAGGGACTTCAACCACGCGGGCTGGTCCTCCCCGATCAGCAGGGCCGGGCTGGAGAGGAGCACGCCGCTGAGGCCACGCGGATCACGGGCCGCGCTCGCCGCCGTGACCAGGCCGCCCAGCGAGTGCCCGAAGGCGAAGACCGGGAGCGGTTGACGGCGCAGCGTCTCCCGTGCCCGCAGGTGATCCTCCACCAGCGTCGCGGCGTCCACCACGGCCCGGCGCCCCTCCGACCGCCCGTGTCCCCGGTGGTCGTAGGCGTACACGCTGAACCCGGCCTCCACCAGTGCCGGAATCAGGCGGTGGTAGCGTTCCACGTACCGCCCGGCGTACTCCCCGAACCCATGCGCGAGCAGCACGGCGGCGCGGGGATCTTCCGCTTGCCAGACGTACCCCTGGACGGGCGCCCCCCCTTTCCCGGTGGACAGGTCCCAGGCGGACGGCTCCCAGCTTGCGTTCTGCATGGAAGGCAGTCTAGCTTCCGCTCAATGTGAAGCGAGTCTCAACGCGCCGCAAGATAGTTGGGGCGCAAACTGCCTGACATGGCAGACATCGCGCGCAAGGCCAGTGCCCAGTGGAAGGGCGACCTCAGGAGCGGCCAGGGCACCGTCAGCACCGGGAGCGGTGTACTGAAGGACGCCCAGTATTCCTTCAAGACCCGTTTCGAGAACGGCGCGGGCACCAATCCCGAAGAACTGCTCGCCGCCGCGCACGCCGGATGCTTCACCATGCAGCTTTCGGCGCTGCTCGCCGGTGACGGCCACGACCCGCAGGACCTCCGCACCGAGGCGACCTGCGAGATGGTCCGCGAGGGCCAGGGCTTCAAGGTCAGCACCATGCGCCTCATCGTGCGCGGCAAGGTCGGCAATATCGACCAGGCCGAGTTCGAGAAGCACGTGCGGCAGGCCGCCGACATGTGCCCCATCAGCAACGTGATGAAGGGGAATGTGGAGATCACGCACGAGGCGGTGCTGGAGTAAGGGGTTAGGCTTTAGGAGTTAGGAAGGCCCTGGGTGTGGGGCCTTTTTTTCTGGAGAGGAAAGTGGGCCGCGCCTGTGCCATCCGGCCCATGCCTCCCACCTCGCCACCCGCTAGCCTGCACGTATGGCGCCCATCGTCTATTACCTCGTCGGGCCGCCTGGCAGCGGCAAGCGGACCATTGGCAAGCAACTGGCGCGGCTGACGGGGGCGGCACTGCTGGATAACCATCTCAGCAATGATCCGGTCTTCACGGCGTTTGGCTTGGATGGTCAGAAACCCGTACCTGCCCAGGTCTGGACCCTGGTGAAAAGGGTGCGGGCGGTTGTGCTCGAAGCTGCGCTGGCGGCGCCCCGTGACGTGAGCCACATCTTTACCAATTATCTGACCAACGAGGAACGCGAGTGGCAGTTTGTGCAGAGCCTGCGCGGCCTCGCCTCGGCACGCGGCGCCGCCTTTGTCCCCGTCTGGCTGTCCTGCCACACCGACGAACTCGCCCGCCGGATGACCCTGCCCGAACGGGCCGAACGGCTCAAGCTGCGCGACCCGGAGCAACTGCGGGAACTGCTGGAGAAGGCGGGGAACCTGCCCCCGCCCCCCGACGCCATCCGTATCGATACCTCAACCCTCGCTCCGGCAGACGCGGCGCTGCTGATCGCGGCCCATGCCGGGGCACTGTTTTAGATTTAGAGCAGTTGTCGTAAAGATGACTTTGTTTTTGCCCCTCTCCCCTGGTGGGACTTGCAAAGCTGCGAAGCAGAGAGGGCCTTGCGAAGCAAGGGGTGAGGGGGGCTTTTTGACCCATGCTCTTTTGGATTGAGCCAGTTCGCTTTGCAAACTGCCAGGGGCCTGGACCGCTGAATTCTGCTGGTGTTCCTCGCCTTCACCTGGATGATGCTGCACCGCGCCCCAGACCTCTCGTTCGAAGAGGCTGCCGGGCTGGCCCTGACCCTGTCCTTCCCCTTCCTCCGCTTGAACGTCATCTTCGACCGCCTGGCAGAAGACGAGGAATTTCTGCGCCACCACGGCTATTCACCCAGAATCGCAAGGTTGTAACTCCTGAGTTACACCCACCAGCTACTTATGTCGGCACATACTTAAATTCAGCTTGGTTCCAATGCGCGAGGGTGGCTGCCGCCTCATACGTGCTGTGCAGGAAACTCATCAGCAAAACTTCAGGTTGATCCGAGTCCCTCACCGCCTGATAGGGCAGGAGAAATTCACCCATCGTTGAGTCGTACTTCGCCTCGGCAGGTTGAACAGGCCACTGAGGATACCCCTTTGGCTCAGGATAGTGGTATGCGTAAAAAGCCGCCTCTTTGTGATCAGGGCCGCCTGCCCAGAAGCCAGCACTGCATTCTTCATGTGAATAGGCATCCTCAATCACTTTATAAGCCAGGAGAGGGCTGGGCGGGTGTGCGGGAGCAGTTCGGCCAGAGAACCGCGTGACCGTTAAATCTGCTCCTCCCCACCAGTACAGCACTGGGCTTGACTTGCCTTGAAATTCATCCCGGTAACGCTGCAACACCTTGGAAACCAGACCCAATACTTGAAAGTACCGCCCGGCCACGTCGGGATCGTAATTGCGCTGAACATGATCCTGATCAAACCTCACGGCGTTCTCGATTTCCTGGGGCTGCGGCCAGAGGTACACATGCAGTTCCAGCTCACGCAGACTCTGAGTGAACTGTGCAAAATAATCGGCCATGCTCTGGCGCCGCAACGCAATATCGCGCTGTCTTCCATCCTGAGTTTGAATGACCAAACGACTGTGCACCAAATCAAGGGTGATCTGGAATTGGGTATGCTGCGCCTGAACAGGGCCAGTCGTCAGGCCATACAGACCGACGTTCAAAGCCACCTGCCAGTACTGATTCATTCTCGGACAGAGTGCCAGACGCACTTTGCCCAACATCTGACTGAGCAGGTGAATGACCTCAATGGTTTCCTGGTCTTCTTGGTAATTGAGTTCCGGCCAACTGTGAGCTTGCTCAGTAGTCATATCTCACACCTTTCGGTAGCGGACAACTCTAGCCCAAGTGCCTCCTGGCAGGGATAAAACTCTAATCATCGCCTGGTGAGCATTGCGGACAGGCTAACCAACTCACTGACTCCTTCAAAGTCCATGCCTCACACCCGCGAAGCGACACGTTCCAACGCGCTATAGACGTGAGCTTTGCCGTGATCACCGCTGAAAGCGTGAATATCAGCGACCTCACCTCTCACCTGCCCGGCCTGAGTCTAAGCGTCGGCCGGGGGCAAGTGCCAGTCTGTACGGGCGGCCCACTGTTCGGCGCCCGCGATCAGCAAATCCATCACCGGGTCTTTGACGGCGTAATAGGCCTCCGTATCCGCCGGCTGCAGCCGGGCCAGTTGCCGCTTGATCTCCGCGTAGGCGTCCCGGGCAGCGGGGACGGCCCGCAGGAAGTCACGCATCAGCAGGGCATAGCGCTGGTTGAAGCGGCCTTCTTCCCGGATGTGGACGTGTAGCTCGCCGGGCCGGTGCGCGTACCGTTTGGCGAGGTCGGCGGGGGGCAACTCCAGGCCGGGCGGGAGGTGGTCCGCCGTGACCTCCGGGCGCAACGTGAGGCCCAGGGCAGCCAGGAGGGCCAGCACATCGTTCGCCGTCCCCAGGTCCGCGACGGTGAGCTGCACGTCCAGCACGTCCTTCGCGGGCAGGCCGGACACGCTGGTGGAGCCGATGTGGTGAATGCCAGAAACCCGCTCCCCGAGGGCGTCCCGCAGTTGGCGGGCGACAGTCTGGAAGCGGGCGGGCCACGTGGGATCGGGCGGGACGATGACGATGCGTTTGGTGTAGCTCACGCCAGCGGGGCGGGGTCGAGGGCGGCCTCGCTCAGATGCTCGCGTGCCCAGTTGCCGATGGCGTCGATCACGCCCTGGAGTTCGCGGCCAGCGGGGGTGAGGCTATAGACGCTGCGGGCCAGTTTGCCCTGGGTGTCCTCGGTGCGCTTGGCAATCAGGGCGAGGGCTTCGAGGTGTTCGAGGCGTTGCGTGAGGGTGGCGCTGTTGCAGCCGCCCACGGCGCGGGCGAGTTCGTTGAAGCCTTTCTCGCCGTCCAGCAGCGCGCGGACGATGTGCAGCACCCATTTCTCCTGCAACACGCCGATGGCCCGGTAGACCGGGCAAAAGGCTGGGAGTGCGGGATTCATGCCTCAACTGTACACCTTCAGGGCAGATAAAGTGCGGCGCAAATCACACCGCTTGACATTTCAAACCAGTGGGGATAGCATTCTGCCCATGACCGCCACCCTGACCCGGCCCCTCACCGTCACCGAAGCCATCCAGACCCGCCGCAGCATCCGCAAGTTCGCGCCCGAACCCATCAACCCGGACGACCTGAGCGAAATCCTGCGGCTGGCGAGCCTGGCGCCCACGGCGAACAACGTGCAGCCCACCCGCTTCGCCGTGATCCAGGACCCCGAACTCCAGGCCAGGCTTCAGGAAGCCGCCTACGGTCAGACCCAGGTGACCAGCGCCCCCGCCGTCATCGTCGTCTACAGCGACATGGAAGACGTGCTGAACACCGCCGAGGAAACGGTCCATCCCGGCATGGGCGAGGAGCAGATCAAGACCCGTGCGGCGGGCCTCCGCAAGAACTTCGAAAGCCAGGACGTGGCCCAGCGCGGCCAGTGGGGGCTGACCCAGGCCAACATCGCCTTCGGCTTCCTGATGCTCGCCGCCCGTGGCCTCGGCTACGACACGGTGCCCATGCTGGGCTTCGATCCCCAGAAGGTCCGCGACCTCCTCGGCCTGCCCGAACACGTCCAGTTTGCCGGGATGCTGCCCATCGGCAAGCGCGCGGAAGAAGGCTTCCCCCACCACCGCCACAGCGTCGAGCGCGTCGCCACGTTCTACTGAGGCGCTGCGCGCCTGTCTAACGGTCTAACCGTCTAAAGGTCTAAGGAGGTCGGGATTCCCTCTCCTTGGGCCTTAGACTGTTTGACCGTTTGACGCGCCGCGTCGCACGGTCCCCTGTTAGGCCAGTCGCGCTATCCCACCCCCGAGGCGCGGCGCTTAGAGTGAACTGTTATGCGTCAGCGACCTGCGGCTCTGATCTTCATTCTGGCGACGGCTCTGATCGACGTGATGGGCATCGGCCTGATCATTCCCGTGCTGCCGGGGCTGGTCAAGGAACTGGCGGGGTCGGAGGCGGCGGGAGCGCGCTTCATCGGCTGGCTGACAGCGGCCTATGCCATCATGCAGTTTCTCTTTGCCCCCATCCTGGGGACGCTCTCGGACCGTTATGGGCGGCGGCCGGTGCTGCTGCTGAGCCTGCTGGGGATGGCCTTTGACTACCTGCTGCTCTACTTCGCGCCGAGCTTGGGATGGCTCCTCCTGGGCCGCATCGTCGCCGGGGTGACGGGCGCGAGCCTGACGGTGGCGAACGCCTACATCGCGGACGTTTCGCCGCCCGAGGACCGCGCGAAGAACTTCGGGCTGCTGGGGGCGACTTTCGGGGTGGGGTTCATCCTGGGGCCTGCGCTCGGCGGGTTCCTGGGCGACTTCGGGTTGCGCCTCCCGTTCCTAGCGGCGGCGGGCCTGACCCTGCTGAACTTCCTGTACGGCCTCTTCGTGCTGCCGGAATCGCTGCCCGCCTCAGCACGGGGGCAGCGGCTAAGCCGCCGGAACCTCAACCCCTTCACGCCGCTGAAGGCTCTGGGGGAATACACCATCACGCGCAACCTCGCGGGAACGTTCGTGCTGCTGGGGCTGGCGGGGCAGGTGGTCTTCAGCACCTGGGTGCTGTACACCGAGGCGGTGCTGAACTGGTCGCCCGCGCAGAACGGCCTGGCCCTCGCGGTCTTCGGTCTGCTGACGGCGGGCGTCCAGGCCGGATTGATCGGCCGGGCGATGGCGGTGTTGGGCGAGCGGCGCACCATTCTGCTGGGGCTGGTCATGTCCATCGGGGAATTCCTGGTGCTGAGCGTGGCGCGGACCTCCTTCCTGCTGTACCTCTCGCTGATCTTCGGGGCGCTGGGCGGCCTCGCCAACCCCGCCATCCAGGGTCTGATCAGCCGTCAGGTCAAGGAAACCGAGCAGGGGCGGGTGATGGGCGCGATCACCAGCCTGAACAGCCTGGTGGGCGTGGTCGGGCCGATCCTCGCCACCGCCGTCTTCGCCTACTTCAACGGGGGTGGCGCGCCCCTCCGCTTCCCCGGCGCGGCGTTCCTGATGGGCGCGGTCTTCGCCATCCTCGGCACGCTGCTGGTGTGGGCGGTGCTGCGGCGGATGCCCAGGCAGAGGGCGAGCGTGGCGGGTGGGGTGAACGGGGATTAGGGCTTCGACTTGCCCGCCCCGTTGAGGGCGACCGCCTGGCGAACGAGCGCCTGGAAGGCGGCCGCGTCCACGTCCTCGCCTTCGTGGATGTCGATTGCGCGGCGCACCTTGCCTTCGAGACTCGCGTTGAAGAGCCGCGCCGGATCGTCCAGAGACGCGCCCCTGGGGAAGGTCAGCTTCACGGCGTTCTTGTAGGCTTCGCCCGTGCAGAGGATGCCGCCGTGCGACCACACCGGAACGCCCCACTTCCACTCCTCGACGACATCCGGGTCGGCGTCATGGATGAGCTGACGCATTTTACCGAGCGTCTCCCCGCGCCAGTCCCCGAGTTCGGCGATTCTCTGCGAGATGAGCTCTGCTGCCGCCTGGCCCTGATTCGCGCCCGAGGGTTCCACGCCCTCATCCTAGTGGGTCTGGGCCCATCCCACAGGAGGCACAGGGTTCAGGTCGGTCCTCACGTCAGGCGTTTTCCTGCGCTGCTAAGGCTCTAAGGCTGGGTTGTTCCCTACCGGAGGATTCGTCTTCCACCAATGCACGGCGAAGTCCACCAGGGAACGCTGGGACATGAGTTTTGCGGGGGCGGAGCCGACTTTTCCAACGGTGACCGCGCCGCTTCCCTCAAAGGCGGCCTTCACAGGCGGAAAGGTTTCTTCGGCGTAATCGCACTCGTCGAAGGTCACCCACTGCGGCTGCCCGTCAACGAGGACAGGGCCGCTGAACTGCACGGTGGCTTGCTTCCCGGCCCGGACCTCCGCGAGATGCAGGCTACTGTTGTTCTCGGTGCCGAGCAGCAGCACCCGCCCGTTCAGGTCGTACACGCGAGCGAGTGGGGAACCTTCCCCCAGCGAGAACCTCAGCTCATGGTTCGCCGTGATGAACTCGGCGTGCCTGCCCCACGCCGCAAAAGAGCTGTGCGGGTGATTGCTGCGCCTCACGTCCGGCCACGTTCTGAAGAGTTCCGCCATGCGGCCCATGCCCCGCGTGGGCGTCAGGGCCGGGTCGAAAGCTGGTGTTTCGGCCCGGATGGTGGCCCACCAGTGCTGTGGAACAGGGAATCTGCGCCAGCCCGCCGGGTCGGTCAGGTGCAGGGTGAACGTAGGCATGACCAGCGTTCCCGCTGGCGTCAGCACGTCCTGAAGGGCCTGAAGGACAGCCACAGGGCCGCCCGCCACCCACCCCAGGCTGCTCAGACTGCTGTGAACCATCAACACCTCACCCGCCTGCACGCCGAGTGCGCGAAGGTCAGCGGCGAGGCTGGCCCGGGTGCGGGGTGCGTCTGCCAGCGCAATAGCTTCTGCTTCCGTCATCGTCAGTCCTCATTCGTTTTAGTAAGACGAAGGGCATGTTCATGCCGCTACCTGGGGTTTGCCACTCAATGGCACACACCCACGACATCCTGATAAGTCGCGAAGAGGATACTGCTCATCGAATTGGGCTAAATGGGCTGAATGACTTATGGCCCAATGTGGGAGTTGGGGCCAGACTCTATGCTGTGGAGAGCGTGGGCGTAAATCTCACCGTCCTTTGAATAGTGAATAGGCGGCAACCAAACCCGGAACGCGGGGGCCAGCGTAACGCGGGGGAGGGGCGCTAAATGCATAGGACTTACGCGATTCAAAGACCGAGGCCGTTTGCGAGGGCGTTTTTACTCCTCCCCCTTGAGGGGGGAGGCCGGGAGGGGGTGAACGGGCAGAGCGTCCCAGCGCCACGTTTTCTCAACTCCCTCGATACTCCAAGTCGGAGTTTCGCGTAAGTCCTATGCTCTCAAACCTCCCCCACCCCGCCCCCTCCTGCCTCCCACACCCGCGTCGCCACCCGGCCCACCAGGGCGCGGTCGTGGCTGGCGAGCAGGACCGTGCCGGGGAAGGCGACGAGCAGACCTTCCAGCGCCTCAATTGCGCGGATGTCCAGGTGATTTGTCGGTTCGTCCAGCACCAGCACCTGCGCCCGCGTCACGCTCAGCCGCGCGAGGCTCAGGCGGGTGCGCTGCCCACCCGACAGACCCGCGAGGGGAAAAGCGGGACCTGGGAGCTGGACCTGCGCGGCGACCTCGTGAAGCTGGTGCGGCGTGAGGGCGGGGTTCGCGTCCAGCAGCGCCTCCCCGACCGTCCCCAGGTCCGCGAGTTCCTCCCCGTGCTGGCCCGCCGCGTAGAGGCGGAGGCCCTGGCCCCAGCGGACCTCGCCGGTGTGCGGCAACGTGCCCAGCAGGGCCGCCAGCAGCGTACTTTTGCCGCCGCCGTTCGGTCCGGTCAGGGCGATGCGGTCCCCCCGGCGCACGTCCAGGCGGACGCTGGACAGCACCGCCTGCCCGCCGCGCGTCACGGTCAGGTCGCGGACGGTCAGCACTTCGGCGGGGCCGGGTGGGGTCGCTGGCAGGTCGAGGCGGACGGTGCGGCGGTCCTGAAAGGGTTTCTCGGCCGCCTGCTCGTCCAGCCGGTCGATCAGTTTCTGCATGGCGCGTGCCCGTGCCGAGTGAATCTGCTGTGCCCGCCCCGCCTTGTGGCTGGACAGGAACTTGTCGTTGTCCCGCGCCCGGCGGCGGTTTTCCTCCACGGCGCCCTTGCTGGCCTGCCGCCGCCGCTCCTCGTCCAGCGCCTCCCGTTTGCGTCTGTACGCCTCGTACTCCCGCGCCTGCGCCTCCCGCAGCGTGGCTTTCACCTCCATCGCCGCCGTATACGCACCGGGGTAGACGGTCAGCCGCCCGCGTTCCAGTTCCGCCGTGCGGTCCGCTGCGGCGTCCAGAAACGCGCGGTCGTGGCTGGCGAGGACGAAGGCGGCCTCCGAGGCGCGAATCCAGCCCTCCAGCCAGGCCGCGCCGTCCGCGTCGAGGTGGTTGGTCGGTTCGTCCAGCAGGTACAGGTCGGCGGGGGAGAGGAGCAGCCGCGCCAGCATCACGCGCCGGGTCTGGCCGCCGGAGAGCCGCGCCGCTTGCGCCTGCGGGTCCAGCCCCAGGCCGTGCAATACGCCTGCCGCCCGGACCTCGAAGTCGTAGCCGCCTGCCAGCCGGTAGCTTTCCTCGGCCTCGGCAAAGGCGGTCAGGGCCTCATCGGTGCCCTCCGCGAGCCGGGCTGACGCACAGTTGAACGCTCTTTGCGCCGCCCGCAACTCTTCCGGCGTCACCGCGTCCAGCACCGTGCCCGTCCCGGTGTCGGCGTCCTGGGTCAGCAGGGCCACCCGCCCCGCTCGCGTCACCGTCCCCGCGTCCGGCGCCTCCAGGCCCGCCATCAGGCGCAGCAGCGTACTTTTCCCGCTGCCGTTCTCCCCGATCAGCGCGAGCCGCTCGCCCGCACCGACCTCCAGATCGACATCCTCAAAAACCGTCCGGTCGCCGTACACACGGGCGACGCCATTCAGACGCAACAAGACCAACCCCCTGCGGGCGCAGCCGCCCCACACGCAGCGGGACGGAACTTCGGGCCGAAAGTCAGAGCAGGGGGAGGGGACGCAAGAACAGAAACTCCGTTGAGTGGGGGAAGGCGGGACGCCGGGAAACCCGGACCGTCAGGGGCAGCCTAGCGCGGGGGCGGGGCGAGCAGGATACGCCAGATGGCGGATCACTCCCGCCGCCTCAGCAGCAGCGCCAGCAGAAAAATCGCCGTGTTCACCAGCACGATGGTCGCACCCGGTGCGGTATTGACGTAGTAGCTGAGGTACAGCCCGGTCACGCCGCCGACGGTGCCCAGCAGGGCCGCCAGCCCCATCATCTTCTTCAGGCTGCGGGCCAGCAGACGCGCGGCGGCGCTGGAGGTGATCAGCAGGCTCACGCTGAGGGTGGTGCCGACCAGTTGCACCGTCAGGACCACCACCAGGCCGATCAGAATCAGCAGCAGGTTGTTCAGCCACCGCACCGGGAGGCCGATGGCGCGCGCTTCCGTGGGGTCGAAGGAGGCGAGCAGCAGTTCCTTCTGGACGGCGGTCAGCAGGGCACCGACGACCACCGTCACGCCCAGCGCCCCCCACAGGTCCCCCACCGTCACGCCCAGCGGGTTCCCGATCAGAAAGTTGCTGAGGTCGGTGGTAAAGGTGGAGGCCCGCGAGAGCATCACCACGCCCAGCGCGAACATCCCCACGAACACGATCCCGATGGCGCTGTCCTGCTTCAGCCCACCCCGCCCACCGATGGCCCCGATGCCCAGCGCCGTCAGCACGGCGGCCACCAGCGCACCGAGCAGCAGATTCCCCCCCGTCAGAAACGCCCCCACGATGCCCGGCAGAACCGCGTGACTCATCGCGTCCCCGATATAGCTCAGCCCCCGCAGCACCACCCAAGCGCCCACCAGCGCACACAGCATGCTGACCAGCGCCACGGCGGCGAGCGCCCGCAGGAAGAAGTCGAATTGCAGGGGGTCAGTCAGCAGGTGCATCAGGAGTCGCCTTCGGCGGTGAATGGGGAGCGGCGATGGCGTGAGCTTTGGCTCCGCCCCCTGCCCCGTGCCTCACGCCTCTGCATGCGTGTGTCCCAGATGGCTGCTGCTGAAGGTCGCCTCGATGTTGCGCGGCGTGTAGACCTCTGCGGGCGGGCCGTCCGCGATGATGCGGCGGTTCACCAGCACCAGTTGGTCGCACCAGCGCCGGGCCTGTTCGAGGTCGTGCGTGACCATCACCACGGCGCGGCCCCCGCCAGCTTGGGCTCGCAGCAGGGCCATCAGTTGCTCCTGCGTGGCGGCGTCCACCCCGGTCAGCGGCTCGTCCAGCAGCAGCACCCGCGCGTCCCGCGCCAGCATCCGTGCCAGCAGGACCCGTTGCCGCTGCCCCCCGCTGAGGGCGCCGATATGCCGCCCGCGCAGGTCGAGGACGCCCGTCTGCCGCAGGGCTTCCGCCACCCGCTCCCGGTCGGCCCGCCCCGGCCAGCGCAGCCAGCCGACGCGCCCGGTGCGACCCATCATCGCCACGTCCCAGACGGTGACGGGAAAGGCCCAGTCCAGCGTCTGCTGCTGCGGCACGTAGGCCACGTCGTCCCGCACGCTTCCGCCGTCCGTGAACACCACCTTTCCCGCCGACGGCGGCGTCAGGCCCACCAGCGTCTTGAGCAGGGTGCTCTTGCCCGCCCCGTTCGGCCCGATGATGGCGCTGAAGGTGCCCGGCAGGAAGCGCACCGTCGCGTCTTCCAGCGCCGTCTGCGCCCCGTACCGCACCGTCAGGTTCTCCACCCCCAGCATGGGCGGCAGCATAGCGCGGGGAGTGTTGATATTGCGAGTGCGGAATCAAGAGGGGGCAGTTCTGGGGAACGGACGTTTTACCGCAGCGCCTTCACAATCGTGTCCACATTCGCCCGGAACGCCTTCAGGTACGTGTCCCCCGCACTGCCTTTCGGCCCCAGCGCGTCGGTGTAGAGGGGCGGGGCGATCTTCGCGCCGGTTTCGTGGGCGAGGGCCTGGGCAAGCCGGGCGTTGACGGTGTTCTCGGTAAAGATGACGCGGGCGCCGCTCTGTTTCACCGCCTGCACCAGCGCGGCCAGCTCGCGGGCGCCCGGTTCGCGCTCGGTGCCCAGCCCCGGCAGCACGGTACCGACGATCTTCAGACCGTAGCGGTCCGCCAGGGAATGCAGGCTGTCGTGGTTGGTGACGAGCTGGCGGTGAGAGGCGGGGAGGGTGGCGAACTGTTTTCTGGCGTAGGCGTCCGCCGCCGCGAGTTGCTTGAGGTACGCGGCGGCGTTGTTCGCGTACATGGCCTTGCCCGCTGGGTCAAGCCGGGTCAGCGTCTGCTGCACGTGGCGGATATATCCGGCGGCCAGCGCCGGGTCCCACCAGGCGTGGGGGTCAGGGACGCGGCTGCTCCCCACCGTGTGCAGCTTCAGCCCCGCCGTGAGTTCCTGCACGGGGATGCTGGGCGCGGCGGCTTTCAGCTTCGGCAGCCAGGGTTCCAGACCCGCGCCGTTGGCGAACAGGACGCGGCTTCCCGCCAGGCCCCGGATCGCGGCGGTGGTCGGTTGGAAACTGTGGGTGTCCCCCCCCGGCGGCACGATCACGTTCACGCTGACACGGTTGCCCCCCACCGCCTTCACGAAGTCCCCGATGATGCTGGTCGTCGCGCTGACGGGGAGGGCCGCCGCCTGAGCCGTCGGGGACGCGCAGGCGGCGAGGCTGACGGTGAGCAGCAGCGGGGCCGGGAGGCGCCTTGCCCTGGGGAGCTTGCTGCGGGCCGAGGGGTGAAGACGGGACATAATGATTTATCTTTATCAAAAAGAGGAATGGGTTGGATGAAAGCTGGCTCACCCTCATCTCTCCCCCTGGCAGCGGTTCCAATTCACGGCTTAGACTGCCCCGCATGACCCAGGCTGCCCCGCTTCCCGAGTGGTACAAGAGTGCTGTCTTCTACGAACTCTCGGTCCGCACCTATGCGGACGGCAACGGCGACGGCAAGGGCGACTTTCCGGGCCTGACCAGCAAGCTCGACTATCTGAAGAACCTGGGGGTGGACTGCCTGTGGCTGCTGCCCTTCTACCCCAGCCCCCTGCGCGACGACGGCTACGACGTGGCCGACTACACCGAGATTCACCCTGACCTGGGCACGCTGGACGACTTCAAGGTCTTTTTGCGCGAGGCCCATGTGCGCGGCCTGCGCGTGATCGGGGACCTGGTGATGAACCACACCTCCGCCGACCATCCCTGGTTTCAGGCGGCCCGGCGCGGTCCCACCCTGCCCGACGGCAGCCCCAACGAATACTTCGACTATTACGTCTGGAGCGACACCGGCACCGAATACCCGGAGGCCCGTATCATCTTCACCGACACCGAGACGAGCAACTGGACCCTCGACGAGATGGCCGGGAAATACTACTGGCACCGCTTTTTCTCCTCTCAGCCCGACCTGAACTACGACAACCCCAGGGTGCAGGAGGAGTTCCTGAACGTGGTCCGCTTCTGGCTGGACCTCGGCCTCGACGGCTTCCGGGTGGACGCCGTGCCGTACCTGATCGAGCGCGAGGGCACCAACGGCGAGAACCTGCCCGAAACACACGCGATCCTCAGAGAGCTCCGCCGAGCGGTGGACGAGGAATATCCGGGCCGCCTGCTGCTGGCGGAGGCGAACCAGTGGCCGGAGGAAGTGGTGGAGTACTTCGGCACGGAGACGAAGCCCGAGTTCCACATGGCCTTCAACTTCCCGGTGATGCCCCGGCTGTACATGAGCCTCAGGCGCGAGGACACCTCCAGCATCCGCGAGATCATGGACCGCCTGCCGCAAATTCCCAGCTTCGGCCAGTGGGCGACCTTCCTGCGCAACCACGACGAACTCACGCTGGAGATGGTCACCGACGACGAGCGGGCCTTCATGTACGCGGCCTACGCGCCGGACGCCCGCATGAAGATCAACGTGGGCATCCGCCGCCGCCTCGCGCCGCTGCTCGACAATGACCGCCGCCGGATCGAACTGCTGACCACCGTGCTGCTGGCCCTGCCCGGCAGCCCCATCCTGTACTACGGCGACGAGATCGGCATGGGGGACAACCTCTCGCTCTCTGACCGCAACGGGGTCCGCACGCCGATGCAGTGGAACGCGGGCATCAGCGGCGGCTTTTCCACGGCCCTGCCCGAGCAGTGCTTCTTTCCGCCGAACCAGGACCCGGTGTACGGCTTCCAGCGCGTCAACGTCTACAGCCAGGAACTCGACCCCAGCAGCCTGCTGAAGTGGGTGTCCCGCCAGCTCGAAGTGCGCCGCCACCTCCCCGCCTTCGCGTACGGCGACCTCACCTTCGTCGACACCGACAACCCCGCCGTGCTGGCCTTTACCCGCCACCATGACGGCGAAACCCTCCTGATCATCAGCAACTTCGCCGGGAGCGCCCAGCCCGTCCAGCTCGACCTCGCCGCCCACGCGGGCCGCCTCCCCGTCAGCCTCGCGGGCGGCAGTCACTTTCCCACCATCGGAGAGGAACCGTACCCGCTGACGCTGGGCAAGTATGACTATTACTGGTTGAAGCTGTCGGGGGTCAGGTAGGGGTGAGGGGTTAGGAGCCAGGGGTTAGGCATTAGGGAAAGAAGAAAGATGCTCCGGCAAAGGCTGGAGCATCTTTTCCCTCACCCCTTTTCCCCCTCAGCTCCGGCTGCTGCCGCTGAAGAGGCGCAGGATGAACAGGAACATGTTCACGAAATCCAGGTACAGGGCCAGCGCCCCGTTGATCGCCGCGCGCTCGGCCATCTCGCCGCTGACGCCGCTCAGGGCCAGGTTGCGGAGCATCTGCGTGTCGTAGGCGGTCAGGCCCGCGAACAGCAGCACGCCGATGATGCTGATGCCCAGCGTCAGGGCGCTGCTGGCGATAAAGACGTTCACGATCATGGCGACGAACAGGCCCAGGATGGCGAACAGGAAGAAGCGCCCCATCGCGCTGAGGTCCCGCTTGATCACGTAACCCGCCACGCTCATGGCGCCGAAGGTGCCCGCCGTGGTCAGGAAGGCCGCGATCACGGCGCTGGGGCTGTAGGCGAACAGCAGGGCGCTGAAGGTGAGGCCGGTCAGCGCGGCGTAGGCGATAAAGAGGATGCCCGCTACCACGCTGCTGAGGCGCTGCGCGGCCAGGCTCAGCACGAACACGATGGCGAGCTGCGCCAGCACCAGCGGCAGCCGCAGGCCCATCACCTGATACGCCAGCCCCTCGTTCTGCGCCGTCAGGTACGCGACCCCGGCGGTCAGCGCCAGCCCCGCCGCCATCCACGAGTACGTCCGCGCCATGAAGGTGCGGACCAGATTTTCCGTCCGGGTAGCAGTCAGTTGCATACGGGACAGGATACGGGGCGGGGGGGCGAAAGGTTCCCGGAGGAGCCATCAGCGGTCAGTCCTCAGCTTTCAGCAGCAAAAATGCCTCCGCATCGGCGAGAGCTTTTCCGTCTTCTGCTGACGGCTGACCGCTGAAAGCTGACCGCTTCCCTACCTCCTCACCAGCAGCGCCAGCGGGAACTCCTCCAGCACCTTCGCCAGCGGGATTTTCTCGCTACGGGCGCGGAGGCGCTGGCCGGTCAGCACGTTCTCATAGGTGCCGGGGCGGGGGAGGGCCAGTTGTCGGTTGCCCCACGTTTCGCCCAGCGCCCAGCGCGTCTGCTCGCGCGTGAGGGTGTACGTCAGGCGGGGGGCGACGGTCACCGCCGTCTGTCCCTCGTGTTCTCTGGCGAAGGCCAGCAGGTACTTCCCAGCCTCGATAGGGCGGTAAGTGCCATGCTGGAACAGGTCGGGGAAGGCCGCGCGGGCTCGCAGGGCTGCCCAGGTGACCAGCAGCTTCACGCCGCCGTCCTCATACCGGGCGAGGAGGTCCGCCGCGAGTCTGGGGCCGTCTTCCGCGTGGCGTTTCTCGATGCGGGAAAGAAGCCGGGTGCGCCAGGCGTAGTCCACCGGGCGGCGGTTGTCGGGGTCCACCAGGCTCTGGTTCCAGCCCTCCGAACCCTGATAGGTGTCGGGGACGCCGGGGGCAGTCAGGCGGACCAGCGCCGCCGAGAGGCCGTTCTGCGCGCCGTAAGGACTGATGCGGGTATGCAGTTCGCGCAGGCTCTCGGCAAAACGCTCCTCCGCCAGCAACCCGCGCACCAGCCCTTCTAGCGCCTCCTCATACTCCTGGTCGGGGGCCGCCCAACTGGTGCGGAGTTTGGCTTCACGGGCCGCCTTGAGCATGTAGGCGCTCAGGCGGTCCGCGAAGTCGTCCAGCCGCCCGTCCAGCGGGTAGGCCCCCAGCGCGGACTGGAGGAAGGTGTAGACGTCGAGCGCCGTGGGCGCCGGTCCCAGGTCCAGTGGGCGTTCCAGCACGCGAATCAGCGGCGACCAGGCGCTCAGGTACGCGGCCCAGGTCTGCGGCATCTCCGACAGGACGCTGATGCGCGCGCGGGTGTCCTCGCCGCGCTTGGTGTCGTGGGTGCTGCCTGCGAGCATGGAGCCGGGCCAGTGTTCCGCCCGCCCCTGGGCGCCTTTGTGAAACGCCTGCCGGGGCGTGCCGAAGAGGGCCGGGTCGCCGCCCACCTCGTTCAGCGAGATGAGCCGCGCGTAGCGGTAGAAGGCCGTGTCCTCCGCCCCCTTCGCCGTCACCGGGCCGGTGAGCTGCTGGAACTTCAGCGCGAAGCCCGCATAGCGTTCGCGGGTGGCCTCGTCGGGGGCGTCCAGCTTGAGGACCGCCTCCAGAAAGTCGAAGAGGCTGGGGTCGAGGTCGCGCTGGCCCTGGCGGCTGTGGCTGCGCGCATCACGGATGGCCTGCTCGATCTTGGCGTTGTCGCCCGGCTCGCGGGAACCGTCGGGGCGCACGTAGGTGCGGTACACCGGGAAGGAGGCGATCACCTCGCGGATGGCGTCGCGCAGCGCCAGGAGCGTGAAGTCCCGCGAGCGCAGGTCCGCCTCCGCGATGCGCTCCAGGTGCTCGGCCAGCACGTTCACCTCGCCGGGGAGGGACACGCGCTGGATCAGCAGCTTGCCCCGGTAGAGATGCTCGCCGTAGCTCTCGCGGTCCCCGGTGAAACGGCGGTAGATGGCGGTCAGGTCCTCCTCGCTCTGCCGGTCCACGAAGACGCCGTTCAGTTGCGCCAGGAAGTCGTAGCCGGTGGTCCCGTGAACCGCCCAGTCCTCCGGCAGCCGTTCGCCCGGTTCCAGAATCTTTTCCGCGACCACGTAGAGGGGGAGAGGTTCACCTTCCGTCCACTCGCGCCCCAGCGCCTCCGCCGCGCCGCGTTGCAGTGCCCGGAAGTACCCGGCGGGGTCGAAGAGGCCGTCGGTGTGATCGAGCCGTACGCCCTTCACCACGCCGTCTCGGATCAGTTCGAGCAGCTTGGCATGCGCCCAGGCGAACACGCGCGGGTCTTCCATCCGCAGCGCCGCCAGGTCGTTGATGTCGAAAAAGCGCCGGTAGTTGATCTCCTCGGCGGCCACCCGCCACGAGGCCAGGCGGTAATTCTGCTCCTGAATCAGCGCGTCGAGGCGGGCGGGGTCGGCGTTCACAGCCTCCACCACACGGTCGAGGGCCGTGCGGACCGTTGACGCCTCCGCCAGCGCCCCCAGGCGGCGGGTGATGACCTCGCCTTCCTGCGCGCGGGCCAAACGGTCCTCGTCGGTCAGGTCGGCGCTCGTGCTGCGCGGCAGGTTGCCCGCTGCCCTGGCGATGCTGGCGAGTTCGGCCTGTTCGGGCGTGCGGGGGGTGAGCTGCGTCGCCACCTCCTTCAGCAGCGGCGAGAGGCTGCGCGGCGAGAGGGGCAGGCGACGTTCCCAGTAGGTCAGGAAAAAACGCCCGCCTTCCCGTCCCAGGTGCAGTTCGCCGCGCTCCAGCACGCGCCCGTACTGGTCACCCAGCACCGGCAGCAGCACCTTGTTTTCCAGCGCCCGCTTGAGCGGCTGCCACGAGATGTCGAAGAAGTGCGCGTAGCGGCTGGCCTGCCCGTGCGTCAGCACGTCCTCCCAGTACGGATTGTGCCCGCCCTGAATGCCCATGTGGTTGGGGACGAAATCCACGATGATGCCCAGCCCCAGGTCCCCCGCCCGCGCCGCCAGCTGCCGCAGCCCCGCCTCGCCGCCCAGTTCGGGATTCACCTGCGCGTGGTCCGTCACGTCGTAGCCGTGGGTGGACCCCGGCGCGCTCGTCCAGATGGGGGAGAGGTACAGATCGGTCACGCCCAGCCGCTTGAGGTACGGCAGCACCCGCCGCGCCGCCGCGAAGTCGAAGCCCGCGTGGAGTTGCAGGCGGTAGGTGGCGGAGGGGAGGTGGGTCGTGGGTCGCGGGTCGCGGGCTGCGGGATCGGTCATGCCCCGGACCCCAGCAGGACAGCCTCCCCGCGCTCCAGCGTGCGGTCCTCGCGGCCCTCGGAATGCAGGAGCACCTGCACCGGGGGAGAGAAGGGCAGGGACGCCCGGTCCACGTCCACGGCTTCCTGCCCCACATTCCAGAGCAGCACCCGCTCACCGCCCCCCGTGACGTGGCGCACCCATAGCACGTTCCCGGCACTGCCCGCGTGGAGATTCCGGCGCTCGCGGTCCTTCAGCACGGGGTCGTCGCGGCGCAGGTGCAGCAGGTCGCGGTACAGCGCCAGCGTGCGGGCGTGTTCGCCCCCCTCGCGTTCGGCCCAGTCCAGTTTCGCCAGTTCGAAGGTCGCCTCCGCTTGCGGGTCCAGCACGTTCTCACCGCTGAAGCCCTCGAAATGGCCGAATTCCTTCTTGCGCCCCTCGCTGACGAGCTGGCCCAGTTCGCCGTGGTGGTCGCTGAAGAAGGGGAAGGGGGAGGTGGTCGCCCACTCCTGCCCCTGGAAGAGCAGCGGCGTCATCGGCAGCGTGAGCAGCAGCGTGGACGCGCCCCGGAACATCGCGGGCGTCACGCGCTCCAGGTGATGCACCCGGTCCCCCACCGCGCGGTTGCCGATCTGGTCGTGATTCTGGATGAAGTAGACGAAGCTGGGGGCGTTCAGCCCGTCGGCTGGTTTGCCGCGCGGGACATCTTCCAGCGGCCAGATTTGCCCCTCGAAGACCCAGCCGCGATTGATCACGTTCGCCAGCGCCGCCGCGCCGCCCCGGTACGGCCCGTAATAGCCGTCGCGGTCGCCGGTCAGCGTGACGCGCACCTCGTGGTGGAAGTCGTCCACCCACATGCCGTCGAGGTGGTCCTCGGTGACCAGTTCGGGAAGATTGCGGTAGTCCTCGGCCAGCAGCAGGTGGGTGCCGCCCAGCCGGTGAACCTCGCTCGCCAGTTCGCGCAGGATGTGGACCGGCGAGTCGTCCTGCATTGCCTGGGTCGCGTCCAGCCGCAGGCCGTCGAAGTGGTAGTCGCGCAGCCACATGCGGGCGTTGCCGGTGATATAGCGCCGCATGTGCGGTTCGGCATAGTCCAGCCCGGCCCCCCACGCGCTGGAAAAGCGGTCCGTGAAGTAACTCGGGCTGTAGGCGCTGAGGTAACTGCCGTCCGGCCCGAAGTGGTTGTAGACGGCGTCCAGAAACACGCCCAGCCCCAGCCCGTGCGCCGCGTCCACGAACGCCATCAGGTCTTCCGGGCGGCCATAGGGAGCGTAGGGGGCGTACAGCGCCACGCCGTCATACCCCCAGCCGCGCTGGCCGGGAAAGGCTCCCAGCGGCATGAATTCGATGGCCGTCACGCCCAGCGCCTTCAGTTCGGGCAGTTTTTCCAGCGCCGCCCGGTACGTCCCTTCCGGCGTAAAAGTCCCGACATGCAGCTCGTAGAACACACACTCGGCAAGCGGGAGGCCGCGCCAGGCCGTGTTCTGCCACTCGTAAGCGTGCAGGTCCACGACTTCCGCCTCGCCGTGGACGCCGTTCGGCAGGAAGCGCGCGTAGGGGTCGGGTGTGGGCACGCCATCCAGCAGGAACAGGTAGCGGGCGCCCGCGTGGACCGGCAGAACCAGTTCAAAGATGCCGTTCCCGAGCGCCTGCATGGGGTGAACCTCGCCGTTCACGCGCACGCCGACGTCCTGCGCGGTGGTGGTCCAGACGCGAAAACGTGTGCCGCTGCCGTCGGGCAGGAGGTGCGCGCCCAGGCGGGTGGCGAGCGCGTCGGACTCGGTGGGCACCGTGGGGTCGGGCGTCAGGCCGGTGATGGGAGAGGTGGTCATGAAAAGCTCCTTCCGGGCCGCCCTCCGGGGACAGGCGGCGAACGGGTCAGGCTAGGAGGAGCAGCCCGCACAAGGATGAGTGGCGGCTCAAGGCCACAACCGACCGACCGTGAGCATCGGGAGAAACTCGTGAAGACAGCCTGAAGGTGCGGGGGTGGCGGTGAGCGCCAGCGCCGCTCAGGCGCCTGCATGGTGGCGCAGCCCGGAAGAACGCGGCTGGAACAGGGACGGCCCTTATTCGCCCTCGGGGACGGGGGCGCTGCGGGCCACCCGGGAGCAGCGGTAGAGCTTCACGCTGCGGGCGCGCAGGGTGGTTTCCTCTCCGGCCCGCAGCTTCTCGCGCGCGCCGTCGTCGCTGGTGTCCAGCAGCAGTGCCCAGGTGTCGCACCCGCCGAGGCTGGGCAGCCGGAAGGGCAGGTCCACGTAGGAAGAACTCAGCAGCAGCAGCAGGTGGTCGTCGCGCAGGGGCCGCCCCGCGGCGTCCACGTCGTTCAGCCCCTCGCCGTCGAGGAACATGCCCAGCGACTGCGTCTGCGGGTTGTTCCAGTCGGCGTCGCTCATCTCCTCGCCGTCGAAGCGCAGCCACACGATATCGCGCACGTCCTGACCGCGAATGGTCCGCCCACTGAAGAACTTGCGGCGGCGCAGGGCCGGATGCGCCCGGCGCAGGGCGATCAGCCTGCGGGTAAAGGCCAGCAGGTCGGCGTCTATGTTCTGCCAGTCGTACCAACTGATCTCGTTGTCCTGGCAGTAGGCGTTGTTGTTGCCCCGCTGCGTGCGCCCGATCTCGTCGCCGCCCAGGATCATCGGCGTGCCCTGCCCCAGCAGCAGCGTCGCCAGGAAGTTGCGCTGCTGCTGCGCGCGCAGGCGGTTGATCCCGGGATCGTCCGTCTCGCCCTCCACGCCGCAGTTCCAGGTGAGGTTGTGGTTGTGGCCGTCCTGGTTGCCCTCGCCGTTCGCCTCGTTGTGCTTGTGCTCGTAGGTCACGGCGTCGCGCAGGGTGAAGCCGTCGTGGGCGGTCACGAAGTTGATGCTCGCGTACGGCTTGCGCCCGTCGCTCTGGTACAGGTCGCTGCTGCCCGTCAGGCGGTAGCCGATCTCGGACGCCAGCCCGCCCTCGCCCTTCCAGAAGGCGCGCATGTCGTCACGGTAGATGCCGTTCCACTCCGCCCAGTTGACCGGGAAGTTCCCGACCTGATAGCCGCCCTCGCCCACGTCCCAGGGTTCCGCGATCAGCTTGACCTGGCTGATCACCGGGTCCTGATGGATGATCGTGAAGAAGCCCGAGAGCTGATCCACCTCATGCAGCCCGCGCGCGAGCGTGCTGGCGAGGTCGAAGCGGAAGCCGTCCACATGCATCTCGGTGACCCAGTAGCGCAGCGAGTCCATGATCAGTTGCAGCGTCTGCGGGTGGCGCACGTTCAGGCTGTTGCCGGTGCCGGTGTAGTCGAAGTAGAAACGCGGGTTGTCGGCCACCAGCCGGTAGTAGGTGGGATTGTCGATGCCCTTGAAGCTCATCGTCGGCCCCAGGTGGTTCCCCTCGGCGGTGTGGTTGTACACCACGTCGAGAATCACCTCGATCCCGGCGTCGTGCAGGGCGCGCACCATGTTCTTGAATTCGGGCACGGCCCCGGCCGGGTCGCCCCGCCGCGCCGCCGCGGAGTAGCGCACGTCCGGCGCGAAGAAGCCCAGCGTCGAGTAGCCCCAGTAGTTGCTCAGGCCCTTGTCCAGCAGAAAGGGGTCGTCCACGTGCTGATGGACCGGCAGGAACTCGACGGCGGTGATGCCCAGGTCCTTCAGGTACTTCAGGACCGGCTCGGTCGCCACGCCCGCGTAGGTGCCCCTCAAGGCCTCCGGCACGTCGGGGTGCGTCATGGTCAGGCCTTTGACGTGCGTCTCATAGATCACCGACTGGTGAAAGGGGATGTTCGGCTTGCGGTCCCCGACCCAGTTGAACACCGGGTCGATCACGATGCCCAGGGGGGCGCCGCGCTGCTCCTCCGTCTGCATCACGGTGTCCTCTTCGCCGGTCACGTAGCCGAAGACGCCCCGGTCGAACCGTTCGGTGCCGTCCAGCGCCTTGGCGTAGGGGTCGAGCAGCACCACGTTCGGGTTGAAGCGCAGGCCCTTTTCCGGGGCATACTCGCCGTGAACGCGGTAGCCGTACCGCTGCCCCGGGCCGATCCCGGGCAGGAAACCATGCCACACGAAGGCGGTCTGCTCGGTCAGCGGCAGACGGGTTTCATTGCCGTCCTCGTCAAACAGGCACAGTTCGACGGCGGTCGCGTTCTCGGAATACAGGGCGAAGTTGGTGCCCTTGCCGTCCCAGGTCGCCCCCAGGGGATAGGCGTTTCCGGGACGCATCCCGGACCGCATGGCATCCACCAGGGACACGGGGAGAATGGGTTCGGTGGTCGTCATGCTGGCCTCCACGGGCACGCGGCCCGGTTCATAAAAAGTGAGCATTAAAAAAGCGGCGACGCCCGGTCAACCCGTGCAGTCGCCGCCCCTGTCTGGAAACGTTACCAGAGACTTCTCATCCTGCCCGCGAAATGGCTTACAGATGGCCGCCCTTGAGCCGTTCCTCAAGAATGGCGTAAGGCAGAGGTCGCCTCAGAAGTCCAGCCGCCCGCGCGGCCCCTGGAGCTGGGCCAGTTTCTCCGGGGTCCACAGCTCGTAGCGGTACATCGGGTACTGCCGCTTGAAGCGCCCCACCCGGTCCCACACCTCGCGCGATTCGAACGGCACGACCAGCAGCAGGCGGATCACGCTGTCCTCAGCGTCGTAGATGTAGAAATCAAACGAAAAGGCCTGCTCGCTGCCCCGGTCGGTGAAGAGCGGGAAGGGAAAGGCCCGGTAGCGCCACGCCTTGTTCTTCTCCGTCAGGAGGCGCGCCGCCACCCGTTTCAGCGCACTTTCGGGAAAGGTCAGCGCCTCGCCGTCACGGTCACGGAAAACGGTGTCCGGCGGCGGGGCGTCTAGTTGCACGCGCTTGAGCTCGGGCAGGGGCTTTTTCTTCGCCACTTTCGGCGGCGCCTGCCGGGCCGGGCCGGGCTTGAAGGACCGCTCGCCGGTCTTGCCCTCCTCCCGTTCGCCCGGCTTGCGGCGGGCCGGGTTGGCGCCCTGCTCCGCGCCGGAACCTGTTTTCTCCCGCCGCACGGGCCGCGTGCTGTCCCGCGTGATCCCCCCGCGTCCCTGCGCCGTGTTGCGTTTGGGGGCGCGGCCTCTGGAGCCTTTCTTGGGTCCGGTCATAGGGGAAGGATAGCGGTTAGGGCTTAGGGAACTTTGGCTACAGCTTTTGCCTCCCTAATTCCTAACGCCTAATGCCTAACCCCTCTACCGAAAAGGGCCGCAGTGCCCCCGGATTTATCCGTGGGGGTGTAGCGACCCCCGCCCCGCCGGGGGCGGCCAAGCCGAAGCGTTCCGGCGTGGTACACTGAATGAGCAATGGCCGAGCGGTGTTACTAGCACCCTCGACCGTGGCGAACACCCGAAGGGGGGTGACGCACATCGAAAATATCACGCTGAAGGCGTTCAAGTACAGGCTGTACCCGACCAAAGCGCAGGAATCCGCGCTGGACACCACGCTGATTCTCTGCCAACGCCTGTACAACGGGATGCTCGAAGAGCGCCGGGGCGCGTACAAGAAAGCGGGGAAGTCCCTCACGGCATACGACCAGATGAAGTCCTTGCCCGAGGTGAAGGCCGCCCTGCCGGAGTACGCCGGAGTCAATGCTCAGGTATTGCAGGACGTGGCGAAGCGGCTGGACAAGTCGTTCAAGGGCTTCTTCCGCCGCATCAAGGCTGGACAGAAAGCCGGGTATCCGCGCTTTCGCGGGAGAGACAGGTACGATTCGTTCACGTACCCGCAGCCCTCGCAGAACAGCGTCATCGGGGACGGGAAGCACGTCTATCTGCCCAAGATCGGGAACGTGCGGATTCGGCTGCATCGTCCCTGTGCGGGCAAGCTCAAGACGCTGGCGGTGAAACGCGAGGGGCGGGAGTGGTACGTGGTGCTGACCTGCGAAGTGCCCAGGGCCGAACCGTTGCCCGCGACAGGCTCGGAAGTCGGGATAGACGTGGGGACGACGTGGTTTTACACCACCTCGGACGGCGAGTTCTGCGAGAACCACAGGTTCTTTCAGCGGTCCAGCCGCAAACTCCGGGTGGCACAGCGTTCCCTTGCCCGCAAGCCGAACAAGCGCAGCAACAGGCGCAAGAAAGCCAAAGAGCGAGTTGCCAAGCTGTGCCGCAAGACGGCCCGCTCAAGGCTCCAACTGCACCACGAGGAAGCCAAGAAGCTCATCACGAATCACGACCTCATCTGCCACGAAGACCTCAACGTGAAAGGCATGGCTCAGGGCAATCTGAGCAAGCAGATTCACGATGTGGGGTGGGGGCAGTTCTTTCAAATCCTCTCCAGCAAAGCGGCAGAAGCTGGCCGGAGAGTCATCGCCGTAGACCCGAGGTTCACCTCTCAGCGATGCCGCATCTGCGGGCACACCGAGAAGGGGAACCGAGCGAGTCAGGCGAACTTCAGATGCTTGAGTTGCGGTCATTCCGAGAATGCGGACGTGAACGCGGCGAAGAACATCTTGGCGCAGGGACTGCGCTTCGTGGCTCAACGAACTTCACAAGAAGATGCGTGCCACGAGAAGCCCCAACCCGCTGGGCTGGGGTAGTTCACTTCGCCAGCCCCCGCACCACGCTCAGGTCCACGAACCGGTTCAGGTCCGGCACGTCACGGGCAAAGCCCGCCTCCTTGTTGAGCTGGGCGTACTCGGCCAGGGTTCCCAGGTTGATGTCCCAGGTGACCTTGGTCCGCGCCAGGGCCTTGAACAGTTCGTTCGTGCCCGGCCGCTTGCCGGTGAAGGCCTGAATCTGGTCGGCAATCGCCTTCTGCGCGCCCGCGTTGCTCTTCTGGATGAAGTTGATGGCGGCGAGGTGACCGCGCAGCAGGTCTTTCACAATCTCCGGGTTCTGCGCGGCGTACTTCGTGTTGACCACGAGGACGGTCGTCGTGTAGTTGCCGCCCGCCCAGATGGCCTTTTCATTGGCGATCAGCCGCGCGCCCTGCGTTTCCATCACCGCGCCCCAGGGTTCCTGGACCAGCGCGGCGTCCACCTGCTTGCTGGCAAAGGCGGCGGGCATGTTGGCCGGATCGATGGGCACGATGGTGACGGTGCCGCCCTCGTCGGTCGCCTTCAGGCCGTTCTCGTGTAGCAGGTGGCGCAGACTGATGTCCTGGGTGGAGCCGCGCGTGGGCACCGCGACCTTCTTTCCTGCGAGGCCCTTCACGTTGCGAACTCCGCTGTCCCCCCGCGCCACCAGCACCGCGCCCGCGTTGGCCGCCCCCGCGTACACCTGGATGGGGACGCCGCGCAGGAAGGCGTTCATGGCCGGGCCAGGGCCGACATACGCCGCGTCGATGGCCCCCGCCGCGAAGGCCTCGTTGACCTGGGAGCCGTTGGCGAATTCCTTGACGACCAGTTTGACGTTCCCCAGTTCCTTCTGGATCAGGCCGCGCTGGATGCCCACCAGCCCGGCAGCGTGCGTGACGTTCGGGAAGACCCCCAGACGGAGTTCTTTGGCCTGCTGCGCGCCCGCGCCCCCCGCGAGGAGGGCCAGCGTGGTGAGGGAGAGGAAGATGCGCTTCATGGCAGGAAAGGTAGCAGATAAGTTTACTAAATTTGTAAACTAATTTAGACAGGCGGCTCCTGATTTCTTCCTGAGGGCCGGGTGTGCGAAGTCGGGGGGACAGGCGGGGAGCGGCTCGCCTACGCTGGGGCCATGAAGAACAAGGTTCTGCTTCTCGCTACCGCCGCCGCCCTGCTCGGGAGTGCCAGCGCCGCCGCCCCGACCTACATCAGCTACCGCACCTTCCACTACACCTGCGACGGCGGCAAGAAGATCAGTGCCTCCTACGTCAACTTCGGCAAGGACGGCCCGCTCTTTGCCGTGCTGAACTGGAACGGTCAGCAATACGGGCTGGCCCAGGCGATCTCGGCCAGCGGCGCGCGCTACGCCAGCCTGTATGGTCCGACCACTGCTGGCGGCGGTCTGGAATGGTGGGAGCATCAGGGCCGGGCCAACCTGAACACCTTTGTGGGCACCGACACGAACAACACCCGCCCGCTGCTGACGAACTGCAAGCCGGAGCGCTAACTCCCGCCCAGCATCCGCTTCAGCAGCATCAGTTGCCCGACGTGGTAGGCGTTGTGGTCCGCCACCAGCAGGAACTCCCGCAGCCACGTCTGGTCCTCTCCGTTTGGAACGGTGGCGAGAAGGTCGGTCTGCGGGTCATCCAGCAATCCCAGCAGTGCCCCCAGGTCATCCCGAAATGCCTGTGCCTCGGCCTGCCACTCCTGAGCGGTGGCGGCCTTTTCCTTGCCCGGCCAGTAGTCGGCGGGCCAGTCCGGTTCGGTATAGGCCGCGTCCCGCACGAAATTCAGGAGGTCGCGCTGGGCAAAACGCAGGTGCGAGAGGACTTCCCAGGCGGAGTAGGGCACCCCTTCCACCCGGTCATTGATGCGTTCCAGGGGAAAGTCTTCCAGCACGTCGTCCAGTGTGGCGTGGGCCTGACGCGCGGTGAGGAGCGCGCGGACGTGGGCACGCAGGGCCGCGTCGGCTGTCTCGGTCATCCCGGTGGTCATGGACCACTGTACCGCCCCGCTTCGTTCCTTCCCTCGCCCTCCCGGTTGCCCCACCCGCGTACAATCTTCCGGTGACGGTCGCCGCCCCCAACCTCTCCAAACTCCTGCCGACCGCCCCGGTCGGGAACGTGCTGTTGCTGCCGCAGGTGGCCCGCGCGGCGCTGTTCGCCGCCCACCCCGGCCCCGCCGTGCTGCTCACCACCCCGGACCGCGTGGCGACTTACGCTTCGGCGGGGGCGCTGGGGGCACCCGTCAGCGTGAATCCCGGCCTGCGCGACTGGGACGGCAAGCATGAGCATGTTGTGCTGGACGTGAACACGGCCCTGGACCTGTTCCCCGCACATCCCGAAGACCACGCCCTGAACCTGCGCGTCGGCGCCAGCTATCCGCGTGAGGAACTGCTGAACCGCCTGGAACGCCTCGGCTACGAGCGCGACGAGGAACCCGGCTATGTGCTGCGCGGCGACACGCTGGAACTGCGGCTGGAACCGGGCGCGGGCGTGCCGGACGGGGAAGACCCGGTGTGGATTCGCGCGGAGTTCTTCGGGGATGAGCTGGACACCCTGCGCCGCCTCGCCCCCGGTGAGATGACGGGCGAGCGCATCCAGACCTTCACCCTGGAACCCACCGCCGACTACCTGACGGAAGTGAAATGGGACGCGACCCGGCTGGACCTGTTGCCGGGCCGG
The DNA here is from genome assembly GCF_004758605.1 of Deinococcus metallilatus. Lineage (NCBI taxonomy): Bacteria > Thermotogati > Deinococcota > Deinococci > Deinococcales > Deinococcaceae > Deinococcus > Deinococcus metallilatus. The sequence continues at coordinate 2,185,922 of NZ_CP038512.1, read as the reverse complement.
GTCTTTCTGGACGCCCCCGAGTTCTACGCCTCTGCCCTCGGGCCGCTGACGGACACCCTCTGGCCCCGGCTGCGCGAGCGGGAGGTGACCTCCTTTGGCCGCGCGCCCCTGGACCTGACCGATTTCGACCTGGGCCTCAAGGTGCTGCCCTTCTACCGCGCCCGCCTCTCGGACCTCGAACGCGACGTGGACGAGTGGCGCGGGGCGGGCTACCGCGTGATGATCCTGGTGCGCCACGACCGTACCGCCGCCTATCTCGCGGACAAATTGCTGGGGACTCACGAGATTCCCTGGCTGAGCGTGCCGCGCGTCGAGGAAGGCGGCCTGGGCTTTCTGCGCGCGAACGGGGAGGGCGGCTTCGCCATTCCCGAACACCGCACGGTCGTCCTCACCGAGGACCTGATCTACGGCTTTCAGGGCGGCTCGGCGCTACGCGGCAAGAAGCTGGCCGGGAAGCCCGTCACCGACGCGCTGGGCCTGCACGTGGGCGACTACCTGATTCACCCCGAGCACGGCATCGGGCAGTTTCAGGGGCTGGAGACGCGCACGGTGCTGGGCGTCACCCGTGATTACCTGAACCTGGAATACCGCAATGGCGCCCGCCTCGCGGTGCCCATCGAGCAACTGCCGGTGCTGCGCCGCCACCCCGGCACGACCGACGACCCGCCGGTGCTGTCCTCCTTCGACAAGAAGGACTGGGCCAGGGCGAAGGAAAAAGCCCGCAAGAACGCGGAAGAGGTGGCCGCCAAGCTCCTCGTGCAGTACGCCGCGCGGCAGGTCACACCCGGCAACTCCTTCCCGCCGCAGCCCGAGTGGGACGCGCAGGTGGAGCAGAACTTCAAGTTCGAGCTGACGGCGGACCAGAAAACGGCGCTGAAAGAAACGATGCGCGACCTCGAAGCCCCCCATCCCGCCGACCGCCTGATCTCCGGCGACGTGGGTTTCGGCAAGACGGAAGTGGCTCTGCGCGCCGCCCACCGCGTCGTCGGGGACGGCAAGCAGGTGGCAATGCTGGTACCGACGACGCTGCTGGCCGAGCAGCACACCTCCACCTTCGTCGAACGCTTCAAGAACCTGCCGGTGCGGGTGGAGGGCCTCTCGCGCTTCACGAACGACAGGCAGGCCAAGCAGATTCTCGCGGACCTCGCGGCGGGTAAGGTGGACATCATCATCGGGACGCACCGCCTGCTAAGCAGCGACGTGCAGTTCAAGGACCTCGGCCTGATCATCGTGGACGAGGAACACCGCTTTGGAGTGGGGCAGAAGGAAAAGCTGCGGGCCTTGCGCGGCCTCCCCGACGTGCCCAAGGACGGCAAGCTGGAGATTCCCGAGGGCGTGAAGGCGGTGGACACCCTGGCCCTCTCCGCCACGCCGATTCCGCGCACCCTCTACATGAGCATGGTCGGCCTGCGCGACATGAGCAGTATCCAGACACCCCCGAAGGGCCGCAAGCCGATTCAGACGGTCCTCGCGCCATTCGACCCCCTGACGGTCCGCGACGCCATCCTCAACGAGATCGAGCGCGGCGGCAAGGTCTTCTACATCCACGACCGCATCGCCTCTATCGGCGCGCGCAGCCTCTACCTCCGCAACCTCGTCCCCGAAGCGCGCATCGGCGTGGCGCACGGGCGCATGAACGAGGAGGAGCTGGAGGAGATCATGCTGGGCTTCGAGCAGGGAGCCTTCGACGTGCTGCTCTCCACCACCATCGTCGAGACAGGGCTGGACATTCCCGAGGCGAACACCATCCTGATCGAGCGGGCGGACCGTCTGGGCCTGGCACAGCTCTACCAGCTTCGCGGACGTGTGGGAAGACGGCAGCAGACCGCCTACGCCTACCTCTTCTACCCGCCGCGCATGACCGAGAACGCGCAGCGCCGCCTGTGGGCCATCGCCGACCTGCAAGACCTCGGCTCCGGGCACCTGCTGGCCGAAAAGGACATGGAAATTCGTGGTGTGGGCAACATCCTGGGCGAGGAACAGCACGGGCACGTGCAGGCCGTCTCCATCGACGTGTACACCGAGATGCTGGCGCAGGCCGTCGCCCGCCTGAAAGGGGAGACGGTGGAGACGCCCGCTACCGTCAGCATCGACCTCCCCATCAATGCCCGCCTCACGCCGGAATACTTCGACGGCGACGAGGAAGCGCGCATCGCCACCTATGGGCGGCTGTCCGAGGCGCGCACCCTCCAGGCCATCAGCCGTGTCGAACGCGATCTCCGCAAGAAGTACGGCCCGCCTACGCCCGAAGTCCAGAACTTCATCGACCTCGCCAAGCTGCGCCTGACCGCCGTCGCCAAGCGCGCGCTGAGCATCGGGGAGACGATGACGCACCTTCAGGTCACCTTCGCCTACAAGGGCCTGGACTACGACGCGGCGGGCCTGAAACGCTTCCCCCACAAGACGGAGGTGACGACCTTCCCGCCGAGTGTGAAACTGGAAAAGAAGGGGCTGAAGCCGGACGATTATGCGCGGACGTTGATTGAGTTGCTGGGGTATTTCGGTTGAGAGCAGGATAACATCGGGTCATGTCCCGTTTGCCCTTGGATGACCCACGTTGGAACGAATTGACCAATGCTTACGGCTCAGCAGGGGATATTCCCGTGCTTTTGCGGGAGTTGGAGAAGCCGAGCGAATCTTGGGCTTGGGACGATGAGCCTATGTACTCGCTTTGGAGTTCGCTCTGGCATCAGGGGGACGTGTACACCGCTTCATATGCTGCCGTGCCCTATCTGCTTGATGCAGTGAAGCTGGCTCCTCCAGAAGGCCAAGCAACTCTGATTAACCTTGCTGCAAGCATCATGGCGACCTGAGATTGATGCGGGCACCGCAGAACAGTTCTCGGAAGAGCGCAAGCGGCTCTACGAGTTAGCCTCTTCCGCTCTCGCTGATTTGGAGCGTGGGACCGATGAACAGACGGTGACGCTTTACCTTGGCGCTCTAGCTGTTGCTAAGGGTCACGCCCGCTTAGGTAACTTTCTAATGCAGGTTGGAGAGGAATGGGAGTGCGAGGAGTGCGGTACACCATTCCCCGGTTATCACTTGGAGAATTGAGGCTCCACAGGCGAAACTCCCAACCACGAAGTCGGGGGCTTTGGCCTGCGCTTGGGCAGAGGACCCCTCAGTCGGCTGCGCCGACAGCTCCCCTGAAAAGGGAGCCTTGAAGCGCACGAAACGGGAGGAACGGTACCAACGAAAGCCTCCCTTGTAAGGGGAGGTGGCCCGCAGGGCCGGAGGGGTCCTTCCGCATAAGCTCTTGCCATGCGCGACGCCTACACCCGCTGCCTGGCCCCCCGCGCCCGCGAACTCCGCAACCACCCGACCCCCGCCGAGCGCAAACTCTGGTTCGAGTTCCTCCGCATCCACCCCGTCAAATTCCGCCGCCAGGTGCCGCTTCAGGGTTACATCCTTGATTTCTACGCGCCTGTGCTGAAGCTGTGTATCGAGCTGGACGGCCGCAGCCACGATGGGCAGGCCGCGCAGCAGTACGACGCCGAGCGCACACGGCGGCTCACGGCGAGCGGGATTCGGGTGGTGCGCTTCAGCAATGCGGAGGTGCTGGGCCAGTTCGCTGAGGCGTGCGCGACAATTGACGGGGTTTGCCGGGGTGAAGCTCCATTCTGAGTGAAAGAAAAACCGCCCACCCCACGGGCAGGCGGCTTCTTTCCTTCACTTCCTTACACGCTGATTTCCGCAAACCGCGCGTTCTCCTGAATGAAACGCTTGCGCGGGGCGACCTCATTCCCCATCAGGTCCTCGAAGACCTCATTGGCGATGATCAGGTCTTCGACCTGCACCTGCTTCAGCGCGCGCGTCTCGGGGTTCATGGTGGTGTCCCAGAGCTGGTCGGCGTTCATCTCGCCCAGACCCTTGAAGCGCTGAATCTCGTACTTCTTGCCTTCCTTCGTGGCGCGGGCAACGTGCGTCTTGAGTTCGTCTTCGGTGTAGAGGTACGTGCCCTTCTTTTCGCGGCCCACCATGATGCGGTAAAGGGGTGGCTGCGCGATGTAGAGGTAGCCCTGCTCGACCACCGGGCGCATGTAGCGGTAGAAGAACGTCAGCAGCAGCGTGGCGATGTGCCCGCCGTCCATGTCCGCGTCCGTCATGATGATGATCTTGTGGTAGCGCAGGTTGGACAGGTCGAAGTGCATCCGGTCCCCGGTGCCCTCGACGCCCGCGCCAATCGCGCCGATCAGCGCGCGAATCTCGGCGTTCTTCAGAATCTTGTTCAGCTCGGCCTTCTCGACGTTCAGAATCTTGCCGCGCAGGGGCAGGATCGCCTGGAAGCGCCGTTCACGGCCACCCTTCGCGGAACCGCCCGCCGAGATGCCTTCCACGATGAAGAGTTCCGATTCGCTGGGGTCCTGGCTGGAGCAGTCGGCCAGCTTGCCGGGGAGGTCGTCGTTTTCGAGGGGGTTGGAGCGGCGCACGATGTCGCGGGCCTTGCGGGCGGCTTCGCGGGCGCGGGCGGCCTCGGCGGCCTTTTCCACGATGGTCTTGCCGACCCTGGGGTTCTCTTCGAGGAACTCCGCGAACTTCTCGCCCACGATGGCGTTGACGGCGGTCTGCGCCTCACTGTTCAGCAGCTTGACCTTCGCCTGCGATTCGAACTGCGGCTCGGGCAGCTTGACCGACACCACGCAGTAGATGCCTTCCAGCAGGTCGTCGCCGCTGGGGACCGGGTTGCCGGACTTGATCAGGTTCTTGTCCTTGGCGTACTTGTTCAGGATGCGCGTGTAGGCAGTCTTGAAGCCGGTCAGGGGCGTGCCGCCGTCGCGCGTGCGGATCATGTTCGCATACGTCAGGATGTTGTCGCTGGAATAGGTGTTCGCGTGGATGAACGCGACCTCCACCTCCACGTCACTGTGGCTCCCGCGCATCACGATGGGCTGGTCGTACAGCAGCTTGGAGTCGTCGGTCACGAGGGCGCGGGCGAAGTTGGCGATGCCGCCCTTTTCAAAGAAGGTTTCCTCGCGGATCTCGCCGCCGTGCAGGTTGCTGCGCTCGTCGCGCACGACGATCTTCAGGCCGGTCAGGTACGCCAGTTCGCGCAGGCGGCCCCGGATACGGTCGTAGTTGAAGAGGTTCTCGAACTCGGAAAAGACCGTGGGGTCGGGGTGGAAGGTGACCTTGGTGGCCCACTTCACATCCTTGGGCGTCTTGCCCAGCACTTCCAGCGGCGTGACGACCTCGCCCTTCTCGAAACGGATGTGGTGGAGCTGACCGCCCTTGTTGACGGTCACGTCGAGGTAGGTGGACAGCGCATTCACCACGCTGGCACCCACGCCGTGCAGGCCGCCGGACACCTTGTAGGCGCCGCCGCCGAACTTGCCACCCGCGTGCAGCTCGGTGTAAATCACTTCGATGGCAGGGCGGCCTTCCGATTTCATCATGTCCACGGGAATGCCGCGCCCGTTGTCGGTGACGGTGGCGGAGCCGTCGGCGTGCATGATGACGTGAACCTCGTCGGCGAAGCCGCCCAGGCCCTCGTCAATGCCGTTGTCAATAATCTCGGTGAGGAGCTGGTGGTAGCCGTCCACACCCGTACCGCCCTGCACGTACATACCGGGGCGCTTGCGAACCGCTTCCAGTCCCTTGAGAATCGAGATGGAGCTGGCGTCGTAATCATGGGTCTGCGTCATGGTCCTCCTGCGTGGCCCCGGGTGGGGCCGGTGATGATGCGCGAATTCGGAAGCTGTATTGCCGAAAAATGGCGCTGTACGCGCCTCCGAAGGTCTTCCCAGTATACAACCTGAGTTGAAATGGGTCAAATGGATTATGTAGTAAGCGTAATAACGGGGCGGGACTTGTCCTTTCCGGCCCACCGCCAAAACGCCGTCTGACACGTTTTCGTCTAGCCTCACGGCCCGGTTTCCCCGGCTCTCGCCCCGAGCTGCCCTTCACGCCGCCACGCTCTTGTGGGCAGAATGGGAGCCGCATGCGTCCTGCCGCCGTCCTCACCCTCACCGCTTTGCTCGCCAGCGGCCCGCTCGCCCACGCCCGGACCGGGAGCGCGCAGCCGGGCGTCACCCTGAAGCGTGCCCCGGCGGTGAGCCTGCCCGCGGCGGCCTGCACGCTTCCCGGCGGTCCGCTGCCCACCCAGACGCGGGCCGTGTTCATTCTGGACACCAGCGGCAGCATGCGCGGCATCGGGGACGGCCGGGCGGACATTTTCGGGCGGGTCAAGGCGGCGGTGAACGCCTATGTCCGGGCGGAGAAGCCGGACCGGGTGGAACTCGTCACCTTCGACGGTGGGCTGCGTCGGCGGCGCAGCTACACTCTGCCCGCCGATACGGGGCGCTGGAATGCCGACCTGGCCGCCCTGCACGCCGACGGACGGAATACCTACCTCTACCGCAGCGTGGCGCAGGCCCTCGCGCCGCTGGACGCTGCCGGAAGGTACGCGACGAGCGTGTTCATCCTGACGGACGGGATCGACAACGACCCCGATCCCGCCCACACCGCCGCGCGCGCCCTGGCCGCCTTCCATGCCCGCGGCCCGCTGGATACGCTGTCTTACATCGCGCTCGGCACCGAGATTCCGCGGGAGGCCCGGACGGCCCTGCGGGAGAGCCGCTACGCGCAGGGCCTCACCGTGCCCGTCGGGGAGGTGCCCACGCTGGCAGGCTCCGGCAGCACGGTCGCCACCGTCACCGACCCCGCCCGCGTTCCGGCGCCCTTTCCCGACGGGACGCCCCTCACGCTCGCGGCGGGGGAGGCGGCGGGGCGCGTGCGTCTGGCGGACGGACAGGCCCGGGGCGGGTTCGCGCGGCTGGACGTGACCGGGCGCCTCCCCTACGGGACGCCCGCGCTGCTGTGTGCCCCGCCGACCACGCCGGACGGCCCGCCCCGCCGCGTGCTGCTGCGCCTGAAGATCGGCCCCGAACCCGGCCTGACCTGGCTGAACCCCGGCGCGGACCGGGCGCTGCGGGTGGGGGAGACGGTCACGCTCCGCTACCGCCTGGACCCGGACCTCCGCGCGGAAGGGCTGGCTCTGCGGCTCCCGCCCGGCCTGGCGGGTGAGCTGCTCCACCAGCCCGGCAGTCGGGAACTCGCCTTGCGTCTCACGAATACCGGGTTGGAGGGAGGCGGTCCCTTCATTCCCGCGCTGGTGTTTGCGGACGGGCGGGTCCGCCCCCTGCCTGCCGTGACCGGGACGGGGGGCGGCGGGGGGAGCGCGGCGGTCATCCGCCCCCCGGCCGCCCCGGCCAAGTCCTCCCGCCTCGCGGCCTGGTGGTTGCCCCTGCTCGCGGCTTTGCTGGTGCTGGGGCTGCTCGGTGCGTTCCTGCCCGCCCTGCGGCGTCGCCGTTTCCGGCGTGTCCCGCCTGCGCCGCCTGCGCCCACGGTCCCCACCGTGGAGGGCATCCAGTACCGCGAGGACCGCACCCTGGCGCTGGTGGGGGGAGGGGGCCTGGTCACGGCGGTGCCCACGCCGCTCGGTGGGCCCTTCGACCTGGGGCTGCTGGCCCGCGTGCCGCACCTCAGCGGCCTGCGGTTCCAGCAGGACCGCGAGGGGTTGCGCGTGCTGCGCGTCCCGGCCGACTTGGAGGTCAGCCAGGGCACCCGCCTGCTGCGCGAGGACGACGTGGTGCGCCCAGACACGCTGCTGGGGGTGGCCGTGGCCCACCCCGCCCGCTCGTCGCACCCGCCGCTGGGGACGCTGGTCGGCCTGGGCCTGCCCCTGCACCTGCGTGCGGACGGCGTGACGCTGCACGTGACCGGCCCTTACGGGGACCACGCCCTCACGCTGCGGCCCGGGATCACCGACCTGGGCGTGGCCTTCGGGGCGCCCGCGCTGCACGGCCTGAAGCTGACGATCAGCGGCCCCCACATCCTCCTGGCCGACCTGCCCGCCGGAGTCCGGCTGCGCCGTGCCGCAGACGGCGCCGACCTGCACCCCGGCACCTATCTGCCCGCCGAGGCGCAGTTGGAGTGGCGAGAAGCGAAAGCGCCGGGTTCAGGTTCGTAGCACAAGGCCCACAGCCCGGGGCTTCAGCGCCGCGCCGCCCCCGCGTTCCCTGGGCGCGTTACGCTACCCCTCATGGAGTTTCTGCGGCTGATTCACGGGTACCAGTTCGGCAGCGCGCTCGCCCTGCTGTTTCCGACGCCCTACGCGCTCGCCACGCTGATTCTGTTCCTGTGGAGCCTGGGTCCGGCGCTCAAAGGGGTGGTGCGGACCGGCTTTCTGGTGTGGCTGCGCCTGACCTGGGTGCTGACGCTGATTCCGGTCGTGACGGGCGTGATTCTCGCAGTGGGCGGCGAGAAGGTTCCCAGTGCGACCAACGTGGGCGGCGGCCTCACCAAGTACGGCTACCCGGTGGACCCCAGCCGCGATTGGGAACACTGGATGTACAGCGCCTTTGCCCTGCTGAGCCTGTACGTGATCGAGGTGCTGGTGAAGGGCCGCCTGATCTCGCACCGGCGCGGCCTGCGTTACCTGCCCGTCGCCACCCTGTTTCTGTACGGCTGCGCGTACATGATCGGGCGCGTGGCGGTGTTTCCGGGGAGTACGCCGGGGACGTGAGGGAGCGGTCAACTCTCAGCTTTCAGCCGTCAGCGGCGAAAGCTTGAGCTTTGGCTGAGAGCTGACTGCTGACCGCTATCCTTTCCCCATGATCGACATTTCGCGGCAGCTCACGCCGGGGCATCCCAACTGGCCTGGCGACGCCCCCTTCCGGGTCGAGCCGGGTCTACGGATCGCGCAGGGCGACAGCGTGAATACGGGCGAACTCTGCACCAGCACCCACACCGGCACCCACGTGGACGCCCCCTGGCACTATTCCGACAGGGGCGCGCGGCTGGAGGAGGTCGGGCTGGACGTGTACCTGGGCCGCTGCCGGGTGGTGACGGTGCGGGCGGAGGGGGGGCTGGTTCCTGCCTCCGCCCTCGCGGGCCTGCCGGACTCCCTCCCGCCCCGGCTGCTGCTGCACACCGGCCAACCCGCCCACTGGACCGAGTTTCCGCAGGAGTTCGCCGCGCTCGACCCGGCCCTGATCCGCGAGGCGGCGCGGCGGGGCGTGCGGCTGATCGGCACCGACAGCCCCAGCGTGGACCCGCTGACCAGCAAGACCCTGGACGCCCACCGCGCCTGCCTGGAAACGGGAGTCCTGATTCTGGAGGGCCTGAACCTCAGCGGGGTGCCGGACGGGGAATACGACCTGGTCTGTCTGCCGCTGCCGCTGGCGGAGGTGGACGGTGCGCCTGCCCGCGCGGTCCTGCTGCCCGCCGGGACGCTGCCGGGAGGGGAGGCATGAGGCGCGACCTCTTCGCCATGCCGCCGGGCATCTACCTCGACGGCAACAGCCTGGGCGTGATGCCCTTTGCGGCCCGCGAGGCGGTGCTGCGCCGCCTGGACGAGTGGCAGACGGAAGCGGTGAGCGGCTGGGACGCCTGGTTCGGCCTGGCCGAATCGCTCTCGCCGTCCATCGCGCGGCTGGTCGGGGCGCTCCCGCAGGAAGTCATCGCCACTGGCAGCATCACGGCCAACCTGCACGCCCTCCTCGCCACGCTGTACCGGCCTGAAGGGGCGCGGCGGCACCTCGTCGCCACCTCGCTGGATTTCCCGTCCGACGTGTACGCCCTGCAAGCCTGGGCGGACCGCGAAGGGGCCGAGCTGCGCCTGATCCCCAGCCGCGACGGCCACACGCTGCACCAGGAGGACATCCTGGCCGCCCTCGCGGACGACGTGGCGCTGGTCCTGCTGCCGACGGTCCTGTACCGCAGCGGGCAACTACTCGACGTGCCGGGACTGACGCGCGAGGCGCACTCACGCGGCCTCCTGATTGGCTGGGACGCGGCGCACAGCGTCGGGAGCGTGCCGCACGATCTTCACGGGGCGAGGGCCGACTTCGCCGTGTGGTGCCACTACAAGTACGTGAACGCTGGCCCCGGCGCCCCCGGTGGCCTCTACCTGCACGAGCGGCACCATCACCTCACGCCCGGGCTGCGTGGCTGGTGGGGCCACGACAAGGGCACCCAGTTCGAGATGGCGCACGCTTTCCGCAAGGCTCCCGGCGCGGGCGCGTACCAGCTCGGGACCCCGCCCGTCCTGGCGCTGGCGGCGCTGGAAGGGGCGCTGGGTGTCTTCGATACGGTGGAGATGGAGGAGGTCCGGGCGCGGAGCCTGGACCTGACCTCTCACCTGATGGCCCTGGCCGACGAACACCTTCCCGAAATGCGGATCGTCACGCCCCGCGAGCCAGCGCGGCGCGGCGGACACGTGGCCCTCGCCCACCCGGAAGCGCACGCCCTCAGTCTGGCCCTGCGCCAGCGCGGCATCACCCCCGACTTCCGCCAGCCCGACATCCTGCGCCTGGCCCCCGTCGCCCTCTACAACACCGCAGCCGAGGTCGAGCAGACGGTGCGCGTTCTGCGTGAGTTGCTGGATACGGGGGCGCACCGGGCGGTGGAGGCGGCGGGGCTGGTCACGTAGGGCTTGTGGCGCGTGGCCTGTGGCTTGTAGAGGCCCAGGCGGACGCTGAAGCATCGGCTTTCCACCAGCGACAAGCGACAAGCCCATCAGAACCCGAACGCTTCCAGCACCGCCTTCGGCGTCCGCCTGGGCCGCCCCGTCACCGGGTCCACCCACACCCACTCGGTCTGACATTCCGCGAAGCGTTCACCGTCACGGCCGTCCTCGGTCGCGCGGTCCAGCGTATAGGCCCGGATGCTCCGCACGCCCGCACTCTCCGTCAAGGCGGTGCGGACACGGATACGGTCCCCCAGCAGGGCCGGGCGCTGGTAGGTGATGACGTGCTGCCGCGCGACCGGGACGGCGCCGAGTTCGATCAGCGCCCCGGTGCCCATGCCCAGGCTCAGCGCGTGGGCGCGGGCCACCTGCTCACACCAGGCGAGGTACACCGTATTGTTCACGTGGTTCAGGTCGTCGAGGTCGCCGGGCTGTACCGTCACGGTGATCTCGTACCGGCGGCGGGGTGGGAGGCTGTCCCACAGGGCGTCCGCGTCGGGCAGGTCGAGCTTCAAGCGCCGGTCACCCCGGCCCCGCTCACTTCGGCCCAGAGCGCATTCACGGCCTGCGCGCTGTCGAGGTCGCGCTGGGTGACGCCGCCCGCGTCATGGGTGAAGTAGTTCACCTTGACCTTGCGGTAATAGATAGAGATGTCGGGATGGTGGCCGCGCGCCTCAGCCAGCGCTGCGACCCGCACCGCGAAGTCCACCCCCGCCTGGTACGAGTCGAACGGGAACTCACGGAACAGCTTGCCCGCGTCGCCCCACCAGCCTTCCGGCTTGAGGTCCAGCACGTCGCCGTCGGTCAGCTTGCGGCTCGGGTCGTAGCCCATGCGCGGGTCGTACAGTTCAGGACACATACCCGTCATGCTACGGGAGGGGCGGGGAGAGAAAGGCGGCGTGGGACGCGGTGCAGGCCAGCCGCTACTGCCCCGCCAGCGCCAGATAGCGCGTCGGCCCCGAAATGCCGAGCACCGCCGTGATGACGTGGCCCCCCCGCTGGAACTGGTAGACCTCGTTCCTGGGGGTCTTCTGCGCCCGGACTTGCTTGTAGCCGCTCTTCTGGATGCCCCCCAGGATGCGCCCGGCCTGGGTCTGACCAATCTTGTCGCTGGCGAGGGCGTACATCTCGGTCCACTTGGACCCCGCCATGCTGTTTTTGAAGGCCAGATAGAGCGGGCCGCAGATCGGCGTGGTTTTGCTGGTGTCCTTGAACAGCCCGTTGGCAACGTACCCCGCCTTGACGGGGCAGGCGAGAGAAGCGGAGGCCAGGGCGAGGGTCGTGAGCGCGAGCAGTTTGATCATGGTGGGAACCTCGGGAGGAAGGAACTGGGGCGGCCACAGCAGTGTAAGTCCCGCAGAAGCGGGCGGGCCTGGGCGACTCTCAAGGGGCTGGTCAAATCTGCTTGCGGGGGTCAATGCATCGGGCTACGGTGAGCGAGGTATGAAAAACATCAGCCTGCTGCTGCTCGCCGGTTCCGCCCTCCTGCTCGCCTCGTGTGACAAGCTCTCGACGCCGCAGCCCGCAACCGTATCGGGTCAGGTCAAAGAACTGACCATCAGTGATACAGGTGCAGCCACGTACACCGGCTGGACGGGCGGGGCGGGCAAGGTCATCGCCTCCGTGGAAGGCCAGGACAATCTCGCCACGGCTGCCCTCGCGGCCGACGGCAAATTCAGCCTGACACTGCCCAAGCTGGACGCCTCGCTGCTCTCGGCCATCAATTTCTCCTCGGACCTGCCCGCAGGCTGCACGGGGGACCTCAAGACCTCCGGCGCGAGCGACGCGCGGGGGAATGGGGCCTCCTTCCGCGTGGAGGCGGCCCAGAAGAGCGGCGAGATTGCCCCCGGCGCCCTTGAAACCACCTTCAGCGGCAGCAACCTGACGGCGCTCAAAATTCAGTCGGGCGGGTATGTCTATGCCGATAAGGCCGTGGGACTGTCGGGCAAGCTCAACTGCACCACGAACGGAACCCCCGTTACGAGTGACATCAACCTGCAACTGCTCCCGGGCTGGAACAAGGTGATGTTCACGATCTCCGCCACACAGCAGGGAGATACGGTCAGTAGTACGGTCAGTGTCACGACCGGCTCTCTGCCCGCTCAGTGGATTTACCTGGAGGGTGCGTCGTCCCTGAGCCAGCAGGCGCTGAACGGCCCGGCACTGGCTCAACCCGCCCTGAAAGTCGCCAAGTCCCTCCCCTTCTTCCGCTAATCCCACCCTCCCCCAGCCGCCCTGCCGTCCGCGCGGGGCGGTTTTCCTTGTGCCTGCCTCTCAATTGCAACCGCCATTCCGCCCACAACAGAACGGCGTGCGCTATCCTCCGCGCATGCCGGTGGGTGTACCGCAGAGCGTGCTCAAGGGGACGGGGTCGGGGGTGCTGCCGCCGATGCTCGAACAGTACGTGGCCCTGCGCGACGCCCACCCCGAGTTTCTGCTTCTTTTTCAGGTCGGTGACTTCTACGAAACCTTCGGTGAGGACGCCGAACGCACCGCCCGGTTGCTGGGCATCGCCCTGACGCACAAGAGCAGCAAGGATTTCTCGACGCCGATGGCGGGCGTGCCGGTGCGGGCGCTCGACAGCAACGTGGAGCGCCTGCTGGCGGCGGGCGTGCGGGTGGCCGTCGCGGACCAGATCGAGGAGCCGGGCGGCGGCCTGGTCGAGCGCAAGGTGACGCAACTGCTCACGCCCGGCACGGTGACCGAGGAGCGCCACCTCACCGCCGACGAGAACTACCTGGGCGCGGTGGCGACCGGGGACGGCTACGCGCTGGCGCTGCTGGACGTGAGTACCGGCGAGTTCCGCTGCGCGGCCTTCCACACCCGCACGGCCCTCTACGACGAACTGGCGCGGCACCGGGCGCGCGAAGTGCTGCTCGCGCCGGAACTGGCCGGAAACGCCGCGCTGCTGGCCGATTTCCAGGCCCGCTTCCCGGTGATGCTCTCACCCGCCAATTTCGACGAGGAGGGGGCGCGCCGGGAGTTGAAGACCGTGCTGAGCGAGGTGCCGGGGTCGCTGGGCAGCGCGGCGCTGGTGCGGGCGTGCGGCGCGGTGCTGGGCTACGCCCGCCTCACGCAGCAGGGACGGCTGGAGATGGTCCGGCGGGTGGTGCGCTTCGAGCCGGGGGCACATATGCGCCTGCCCGACGCGGCGGTGCGCGCCCTGGAAGTCTTCACGCCCCAGTCCCCCCAGGGCGTGACCCTGATGGACGTGCTGAACGAGACGCGCACGGCGGGCGGACGGCGGCGGCTGCGGGCCTGGCTGCGCGCGCCGCTGCTGGACGAACTCAGCATCCGTTCCAGGCTGGACGCGGTGGAAACCCTGACCCGCGTCCCCGACCTGAGAGGGGCGGTGCGGGCGCTGCTCTACCGCGCCCACGACCTCGAACGCCTCGCCGCGCGGGTGGCGACCCGCCGCGCCTCCCCGCGCGAGGTGGCGTCCCTGGCCCGGACCCTCGACCTGCTGCCTGACGCCGTGAACCTGCTGGGCGACCAGGACGGCCTGCTGGCGGGTATCCGCGCCCGCCTGGGCGCTCTCCCCGATGTGGTCACGCTGATCCGCGCCGCTTTGGTGGACGACCCGCCCCTCCGCGTGGGCGAGGGTGGCCTGATCCGCGACGGCTTCCACGCCGAACTGGACGGCCTGCGCTCCGAGGCGCTGGGACACCGCGCCTGGCTGGCGGACCTGGAAACCAGCGAGCGTGCCCGGACCGGCATCGGCAGCCTGAAGGTGGGCTTCAACAACGTCTTCGGGTATTACCTGGAAGTCAACGGGCCTCATCTGGGCAAGGTCCCCGCCGACTACCGCCAGATCGCCACTCTCAAGGACCGCGCCCGCTTCACCCGCAGTGATTTGCGCGAGCGCGAGCGCGAGATCGCCCGCCTGGAGGCGGCAGCGCAGCGCCTGGAACTGGAAGTCTTCACCGAACTGCGCGACGGCCTGAGTGCGCACGCCGAAGCCCTGGCGGAAGCGGCGGGTGCGCTGGCCGAACTGGACGTGCTGGCGGCGCTGGCCGAAATCGCCGTGGCGTGCGGCTGGGTCCGGCCCCAGACGGTGACGGGCGCGGCGCGGCTGGTGCAGGCCCGTCACCCCGTCGTCGAGCGCGCGACGGGCGGCCGTTTCGTCCCCAATGACGCTGACCTCGGCCCGCACCGGCATACCCTGCTCCTGACCGGGCCGAACATGGCGGGCAAGAGCACCTACCTCCGCACGGTGGCCCTCTGCGCTCTGCTGCATCAGGTCGGCGCCTTCGTCCCCGCCGACCACGCCGAACTGCCCATCTACGACGCCATCCACACCCGCATCGGCGCTTCGGACGACCTCGCGGGGGGTCGCTCCACCTTCATGGTGGAGATGAGTGAACTCGCGGCCATTCTGCACGGCGTGACCCACCGCAGCCTGGTCATTCTGGACGAGGTGGGGCGCGGCACCTCCACCCTCGACGGCCTCGCCATCGCGCAGGCGGCGCTGGAACACCTGCACGCGGCGGGCGCGCACACCCTCTTTGCCACCCATTACTTCGAACTCACCCGCCTGGAAGCCGACCACCCCGGCCTCGTCAACCTCCACGTCGCCGCCGAGGAGGACGAGGCGAACGGCCTCACCTTCTACCATCAGGTGATCCCCGGCGCGGCCCGCCAGAGCTACGGCGTGGAGGTCGCGCGCCTCGCCGGACTGCCCGCTCCCGTCACCACCCGTGCGGCTGGGTTACTGACCGCCCTCAACGCTGGGGGCGACGACCGCAAGCTGCTGCGTGAACTTGCCGCCCTGGATTTGAGCCGCCTCACGCCGCTTCAGGCGCTGGAAGTGCTGCACAGATGGCAGCGTGAAGCGGGAAAGGAGGAGGTCTAAGAGCTGACTGTCTAACCGTCTAAGAAAACTCGCCCATCGTGCTCTTAGACCTTTAGACCGTTAGACCTCGCCCATGACCATCCACCTCCTCCCCCCCCATATCTCCCGCCTGATCGCGGCGGGCGAGGTTGTGTCGCGTCCGCTGGATGTGGTGCGCGAACTGGTGGACAACGCGCTGGACGCGGGCGCCACCCGCATCGAGGTCGAGGTGGAGGGCGGCGGCCTCGCGCTGGTGCGGGTGCGGGACAACGGGGCGGGCATCGCGGCGGATTCGGTGGCGCTCGCGCCCGTGCGGCACGCGACGAGCAAGCTGGAACCGGAGGCGAGCGCGGTCGAGCGTGTCTCCACCCTGGGCTTCCGGGGTGAGGCGCTGTGGGCGGCGGCGCAGGCGGGTGAACTGCATCTGGTGACCCGCCCGGCGGCGCAGGTCGGCGCGTCGGAAGTTCATGCGGCGGGGGAGGCTGTAACGGTGCGCCGCACCTCGGCTCCGGCCGGGACGACGGTGACGGTGCGGAGCCTCTTCGCCCGCCTGCCCGCCCGCCTCCGCACCCAGGCTCCGCCCGGCGTGGAGGTCCGCGAAATCACCGCGCTGGTGGGCCGCTACGTGCTGCATCACCCCGGCCTGTACTGGCGCCTGACGGTGGACGGCGAGCCGAGGCTGACCCACGCCCCTTCCGATCACCGGGGCGCGGTGGCAAGCGTGTACGGGCCGCTCAGCGCGAACCGTGTGCTGCGGGTGGAGGCCGAGGGGGTGCGCGGTGTCGTCTCGCGCCCGGAACTCACCCGCGCCCGGCGCGACCGGATGCACTTCAGCGTGAACGGGCGGCCCATCCTCGCGCCGCCGGAGCTGGAAAAGGCAGTCATCGAGGGCTTCGCGGAGCTGCTGCCTTCCGGCGTGGCGCCGCTGTGCGTGCTGGATTTGACGGTTGCCCCCGAAGACCACAACCCGAATGTTCACCCCGCCAAGCAGGTCGTCGCTCTGGCCGACCTGCCCGGCGTGGCGGCCCGCGTTCGCGCCGCCGTCACGGAAGCCCTGGCCGCCCATCCTCTCGCCCGCGCCGCGCCCGCGCTGATCGCCCCGCCCGAACCGCAGGCGGCCCCCGCGCGGGGAACCTTTCCCGCCCTCACGCTGGTCGGCGTCTATCAGGAGTTGTACCTGCTCGCCCAGGGTGAGGGCGACCTGTGGATCGTGGACGCGCACGCCGCCCACGAACGCGCGCTGTACGAGCGGCTGACGCGCGAGCTGACCGCCGCGCCGCCCGCCGAACTCCCCGAACCCGAACTGCTGCACCTCACGCCCGAACAGGTGGCCCGCCTGCACGAGCGCGCGTCCGAACTGCGCGCCTGGGGCCTGACCATCGAGGACTTCGGCGCGGGCCTCGCCCGGCTGCGGACGCTGCCCGCCGCCCTGGCCGCCCTGCCGGTGCCGAGGCTGCACGAGCAGATCATCGAGGCCGCGCTGGGTGACAGCCCCGACCCCCGCCGAGACGTGCTGGCCCGCCTCGCCTGCGCGCCCGCGCTGAAGGCCGGGATGCTGGACGCGGGGAGGGGCGAGGGCGTGCTGGCCGCCCTGACCGTCTGTGAGCAGCCCTGGTCCTGCCCGCACGGGCGCCCGACCGTGCTGCGTCTCAGCGAACGCGACCTCGCCCACGCCTTCGGGCGGCGAGGGGTGCGGGACGTGGCGCGGGGGCGGGACGAGGTGCGGGACATCAAGCGGTAAGCCCCGCCCCTCCTGCCCCCTTCCGGCTCAGCGGATGAGCTGAACTTGCACCGGTAGGTCGGGAATGGCGGCCCACGCCCGCTCGGCGGTCATCACGTCCGCGCCCAGCATCTCCGCCGTGCCCAGGCAGAGGGCATCTCCGAGGCTGAGGTTGTACGGCCTGCGGCGGGCGTAATAGAAGGCGGCGGCCTGGGCGGCTTGGGGTGAAAAAGGGACAGCCGTCAGCAACTTTCCCAGTTGGCCGATGCGCCGGGCCACCTGTTCTGGTGTGGAGGTGCCATCACTGACCAGCTTGCCTTCCACTTCGACCAGTTGTACGGCACTGACCAGGCAGGGGTGCTTGCCACCGCTGAGGCTCTCCAGCACCCGCTCGCCTCCCGGTTCGCGGCGGACAAAAGCCAGCAGGGCGCTCGCGTCCAGCAGCAGGGGCCGTCCCGCCCCCGCTTCAGGGCTTGGCACGTTCTGCCTCAGCCCGGCGTTCTTCCAGCAGTTCCTGCGTGAAGTCCCGGCCATCCGGCTCGGCCAGGCTGCCGTACAGCTCCTGCGCCAACTGCTGCCGTGTGGTCAGCCTGACCTGCTCGCCTTCGACCACATATAGCAGTGTGTCGCCCTCACCTACATGCAAGACCTCCCGCACGGCTTGAGGAACGACGGTTCTTCCCTTCGCCCCCATGTTTGAGGTATGGGCCTGTGAAGAGCGGCTGCCCGTGGCTTGACGTGTCGCTTGGCGGCTCATGGGTGACATGGTAGCGGAAACGGGGCACCGAAAAAGAACAGTGCCACTCCCTCTATCCCTTATCCTGTCCCCCATGCCTGTCGTCACCCGCATCGCTCCCAGCCCGACCGGCGATCCCCACGTCGGAACCGCCTACATCGGCCTCTTCAACCACACACTCGCGCATCAGGCGCAGGCGGCGGGCGAGGAGGGCAAGTTCATCCTCCGTATCGAGGACACCGACCGCAACCGCTACGTTCCCGACTCGGAAAAGCGCATCTTCCAGATGATGCAGTGGCTGGGCCTGACACCCGACGAGTCCCCGCTGCAAGGTGGCCAGGGCGGCCCCTACCGCCAGAGCGAACGCTTCGACCTCTACGGCGAGTACGCCCGCAGACTGGTGGGGTCCGGCCACGCCTACTACGCCTTCGAGACGCCCGAGGAACTGGCCGCCCTGCGCGAGGAGGCGCAAAAGGAAGGCCGCGTGATCGCCGTCCCCAGCCGCGACCTCGATCCCACCGAGGCGCAGCGGCGGGTAGAGGCGGGCGAGGCGGCGGTGATCCGTCTGAAGGTGCCGCGTGAGGGCGAGACGGTGGTCAATGACGCGCTCCGCAAGCCGATTCCCTTCCAGAACCGCGAGATCGACGACAAGGTGCTGCTGAAGGCCGACGGCTACCCCACCTACCACCTCGCCAACGTGGTGGATGACCGGCTGATGGGCGTCACGCACGTGATCCGCGCCGAGGAATGGATCACCTCCACGCCCATCCACGTCCTGCTGTACCGCGCCTTCGGCTGGCCGGAACCCGTCTTCGCGCACATGCCACTGCTGCGCAACGCCGACAAGTCCAAGATCAGCAAGCGCAAGAACCCCACCTCCGTCGAGTGGTACATGGAGCAGGGCTTCCTGCCCGAGGCGATGCTGAACTTCCTCGCCACGATGGGCTGGACCCACCCCGAGGGCAGGGAAATCTTCGACCTGGCCGAGTTCCAGCGCGTCTTCCGCCTGGAGGACGTGACGCTGGGCGGCCCAGTTTTCAGCCTGGACAAGCTGAAGTGGATGAATGGCAAGTACCTGCGCGAGGTGCTGAGCGAGGAGGAGGTGGCGAAGCGGCTCCACGATTACCTCGCCTCCCAGAAACACGACCTCCCCTATGACGACTACTTCCGCGCGGTGGTCCGCATGATGATTCCGCGCATGGACGTGTTCTCCGAGTTTCTGGAAAAGACACCCTACTTCTGGTCCGAGGATTACCCGGTCACCGAGAAGGCGCAGAAGCTGATCGAGGAAGGCCGCCCCTTCCTGCGCGAACTCGCCGCCCGCCTCAAGAATCTCCCCAGCTTCGACCCGGCCACGACGGAGGCCGCCCTGCGCGCCTTTGCGGAGGAAAAGGGCCTCAAGCCCGGCAAGGTGATGCAGCCCCTGCGCGCCGCCATCGCCGGAACGAGCGAAAGCCCCGGCATGTTCGAGATGCTCGAAGCTCTGGGCCGGGAGCGCGTGGTGGCGCGGGTGCAACGGGCGGCGGGAAGCTGAAGGCTCTGCCACACGCTAACATGAGCCCAAACGAGCGTTAGGAGGACTGCAAACATGGAAGACCGCCGCATCAGGGTCCTGATTGCCAAGCCCGGCATGGACGGCCACGACCGGGGCGCGAAGGTGGTGGCGCGGGCGCTGCGCGACGCGGGGATGGAAGTGGTGTATACGGGGCTGCGCCAGACCGCCGAGATGATCGTGAACGCCGCGATTCAGGAGGACGTGGACGCCATCGGCCTCAGCGTGCTGTCGGGCGCGCACATGCACTACTTCCGCGAGGTGGTGGCGCTGCTGCGCGAACGGGGCGCCGAGGACATCATCGTGTTCGGCGGGGGCATCATTCCCGACCAGGATTTGCCCAAGCTGGAGGAACTGGGCGTGGGCCGGGTGTTCACGCCGGGCGCGAGCACCGAGGAGGCCGCCGAGTACCTGAAGACGGCGGTGGCGCGGCGCTGGGCCGCGCAGAGCGGCTAAGGCCCCCGCCTTGAGCGCCGAGACTCGCCCGAATGCCGCCCCCGCCCTGCCGCTGGGGCGGCTCCTTCCGCTGTATGCCGCGCAGGCGCTGGCGACCGGCGCGACCACCGTCAGCACGGTCCTCGCCAGCCTGATCATGAGCAACCTGGGCCGCGAGAGCCTGTCGGGGCTGCCCAGCACGCTGATCAGTGCGTCGGCCGCCCTCTCGGCGGGCCTGTTCGGCGCGCTGATGTTGCGGTCGGGGCGCCGGGTGGGGTTGGGGGCTGCCTTCACGCTGGGAGCTTGCGGCGCCGTCCTGGGCTTCCTCGGGGCGCGGGCCGGGTTCACGCCCCTCTTTTTGCTGGGGGCGGCGATGATGGGCGGGGCACAGGGCGGCTACCAGCAGGCGCGCTACGCTGCTGCCGAGAGCGTCCCCGAGTCGCGGCGCGGCACGGCCCTGGGTCTGCTGATGCTGATGAGCGTCCTGGGTTCCTTCCTGATGACCGGGTTCTCCGGCGCGGTGGAGAGCCTCGGCACCCGCCTGGGCACCTCTGCCGAGGTCGCCGGGTGGCTGGTCGGGGGCGGACTGCTGGGGACCGCGGCATTGCTGATGCTGCTGTGGACGCCTCTTGCCGCGCCCCTGCCATCGAGAGCGCGGCTCTCCATCGGCCAGGCCTTCGCCGTGCCGGGCGTGCGCTCCACCGCGCTGGCCCTCGCCACCGCCCAGGGCCTGATGGTCACGCTGATGAGCCTGACGCCACTGCGGGCGCACCATCTCGGAATGGATCACGGGGGCGTGGCCGCGCTGATTTCCGGCCATATCGCGGGCATGTTCGGCTTCGGCTGGCTGACCGGGCCGCTGATCGACCGGCTGGGGTTGCGGGTGGGTTACGTGGGAGGGGCGCTTCTGCTCGCCGCCGCCGCGCTCACTGCGCCGCTGCCCGGTGCCGCCTGGCTGGGCGTCAGCATGTTCCTGCTGGGTCTGGGGTGGAATCTCGCCTTCGTGACGGGGAGCAAGGCGCTCTCGCGCTATCCCGCCGCCCAGGGCATCACCGACGGCCTCGGCTACGTGGCAGCGGGCGCCGGGACACTGCTGGGCGGACTGGTCATCGCCCAGGTGGGTTTCCCGGTCCTCGCCCATGTGTGCGCCGTGCTGGCGCTGCTGCCGCTTGTGAGTGCGTGGCGGGCGCGCAAGCCCTGAGCTTCAGCCCAGCACATACCCCAGGATCACCCCGATCCAGGGCAGGAGCAGCAGCAGGAAGGCGGGCGGCCACAGCAGCAGACCCAGCGTGGGCTGGCCGCCCCGTTCCCGCAGCGTGGCGCGCAGGGCGGGAATGAACAGCAGGGCGCTCAGCGCCAGCAGGGCGAGCAGGAGCTTTTCATTCACAGTCCCACCATTCCCGCCCAGTACCGCGTCCATCATGGGTAACGTCAGGGGCACGCAGGCGGCGGCCAACGCCAGCCACGCACCCGCCCGCCACACCGCCGCATGTGAGCCGGTGTGCTGGTACTCCCGCGCGGCCAGCATCCCCGCCACCCCGAACCCCAGCAGGAGCAGCAGGGGGAGCAGCAGCAGGAAGGTCCCCAGTACGGAGGCCATGTCACAGCTTAACGGCCAGAGGGCCGCCCCCGTCTAGCGGTGAGCGGCCCTCTGGCCTGATTGGCGGAACGGGAGGGATTCGAACCCTCGATACGGTTGCCCGTATACACGCTTTCCAGGCGTGCTCCTTCAACCACTCGGACACCGTTCCAGCGCAGAGCAGATTAGCGGAAGGGGTGGGGAAAATCAAACGGGCGGTGGGTCGTTCAGGTGTAAGGGTCTTCCAGATACCCCCGCACCACCCCCAACGGCCCATACGTCCCCATCCTCAGCTCCTCCTCCACCTTCCGCGCGTGTGCCCACGCCGCTTCGGCCAGGGCAGGGGAGACGAGGCCCGCTTCTACCGCTTCTTCCAGTTCCTCGCCGTCGATGATGTGTGTCTCGCTAACCCGCCACCCCTCCTGCCAGTCGGCGATCACGTCGAGGTACAGGTCGTCGATCCAGGGGAAGCCGTCCCCACCCACGCCTTCGCCCGCGTGAATGTCCACGTAGAGCTGCTCGGGACAGCCCGCCGCATCCAGCATGACGGTCAGCGCATCCCCGATGGCGCCCGCACCCGTTCCCGTGGGGTGGACGCGGACCCAGCGGGAGCCGTGGTCGAGAATGCGGATGGTCCGGTCACCGAAGGGCACGTCCAGCGTCCGGCCGACCTCGTGCGCGGTAAAGTCCACGATGACGTACCCCGGCACCGGCGTGACCGTCTGGGTGTGCCGGGCCACACGCGGCCAGGCGCGCAGGTCAAAGACCTTCCGTTTCAAACGAGACTCCGCAGAGCTTGCAGCAGCAATTCCCCCTCGGTCGCCTGCACTCGCGCCTTAAGGGTGGCGAGGGTGTCACCCGGCAGCACCGGCACCCGCACCTGCCCCAGCATCGGCCCCTCGTCGATCCCGGCGGTAACGAGGTGGACGGTCGCGCCCGACTCGCTGTCCCCGGAGGCCAGCACCGCCTCATGCACGCGGTCGCCGTACATGCCGCGCCCGCCATGCCGGGGGAGCAGGCTGGGGTGGATGTTCACCAGCCGCCCCGCGTAGGCGGAAAGGACGCGCGGCCCCAGCGCCTTCATGTAGCCGCTCAGCACCAACGTATCCACGCCCGCTTCCTGCAAAAAGGCCACAATCGCCGCGTCCAGCGCGTCCGGGTCAGGGTATTTCGCGCCGCTGAGGTGCGCCGCCTTCAGCCCGGCCTCCCGCGCCCACGCCAGCGCCGCGCTGCCGCTGTTGTTGCTGGCGAGCGCCACCGGCACGGCGCTGAGCCGCCCGTCCCGGCAGGCTTCGGTCAGAAAGCGCGCCGCGCTGCCGCCGTGGGAGGCGAGGAAGCCGAGGATCATGGGTGCCTCGCGGCGGGCTTGTGGCCTGTCGCTTGCAGCTTGTGGAAAAAGAGATGCCCCTCCTCTACAAGCCACAAGCTACGCGCCACAAGCATCCTCACTTCCCAAGCTCCTGAAGCAGATACGCACTCGTCAGAATCCCATTGTGGTAGTCCTCCAGCGCGAAGCTCTCGTTGGGCGAGTGGGGCGCGTCCTCGTTGAGGCCAAAGTCCACCAGCAGGACGGGGGCGCCCAGCAGGGAGCGGAAGGCCGCGACAATCGGGATGCTGCCGCCGGTGCGGCCAAAGGCGGCGGGTTTGCCGTACACGCGCGTCAGGGCGCGGTCGGCGGCCTGGATGAAGGGCGAGTCCAGGTCCACCTTCACCGGCTGGCCGCCGTGCAGAGCCTTCACCTCCACCTGGACGCCCTGGGGGGCAAGGGTGGGCACGTAGTCCTGCACCAGCCGGGTGATGCGGTCGGGGTCCTGGCCGGGTACCAGGCGCATGGACACCTTCGCCCCGGCCTTCGCCGGAATCACCGTCTTGCTGCCCTCGCCCTGATAGCCGCCCCAGATGCCGTTCACGTCGAGTGTGGGCCGCGCCCACAGGCGTTCCAGCGTGCTGTACCCCTGCTCCCCGGGCAGGTCGGAGACGCCGATGGAGGCCGCGAAGTCCTCGTCACTGTGCGGGAGCTTGGCCCACATCTCGCGTTCCTCCGGGGTCGGCTCCTCCACGCCGTCATAGAAGCCGGGGATGGTGATGCGGCCCTGGTCGTCCTTGAGCCGGGTGATGATCTCGCACAGCGCGTTGATCGGGTTCGGCGCGGCCCCGCCGTAGCTGCCGCTGTGCAGGTCGCGGTTGGCACCCTGCACGTGGATCTCCACGTAGCTCAGCCCGCGCAGGCCGTAGGTGACGGTGGGCACGTCCGGTGCGAAGCGGCTGCCGTCGGAAATTACGATCACGTCGGCCTTCAGCTCGTCGGCGTGGTCCTTCAGGTACGCCTCCAGGCTGGGGCTGCCCACCTCCTCCTCGCCTTCGAGCAGGAACTTCACGTTCACGGGGAGCGGCCCGGCCTTCGACAGCAGCTCCACGCCGCGCACATGGGCGTAGGCCTGGCCCTTGTCGTCGGTGCTGCCCCGCGCGTAGATGCGGCCATTCCGCACGGTCGGCTCGAAGGGCGGCGTCACCCATTCCTCCAGCGGCGCTTCGGGCTGCACGTCGTAGTGCCCGTAGATCAGCACGGTGGGCTGGCCGGGTGCGTCCAGGCGTTCGGCGTACACGAGCGGATGTCCGGCGGTCGGGTCCACCCGCGCCGTGAAGCCGAGAGCTTGCAGCTTGTCTCGCAGGAATCCGGCGGCCCGCGCCATGTCCCCCGTGTGGGCCGGGTCGGCGCTCACGCTGGGAATCCGCAGCAGCTCAAAGAGTTCCTGCTCGGCCCCCTGGCGGTCTTGCAGGGCGGTCAGGTCGGCATTCTGGGACTGGGTCATGGGCGGATGATACCGGGGAGAGGAAGTAGGCAGTGGTGAGTGGGCAGTGGAAACGGCAAGCGGAAGCGGATGCTCAGGCTGAAGCCTCCACTCCCCACTCACCACTAACAGTTAACCTCACCTTTCTCCACGTTCAAAAACCTTGCTTCCCGTATACTCAAGCAAGGTATGGCCACCGATTCCAAGCAACGCCCCGTCTACGTGATCTCGGTCGCGGCGGAACTCGTGGACATGCACCCGCAGACGCTGCGGCTCTACGAACGCAAGGGGCTGATCCGGCCGGGGCGCAGCAGCGGCAAGACCCGGCTGTATTCCGAACGCGACATCGAACATCTGCGCGAGATTCGCCGCCTCACCCAGGAACTCGGTGTCAATCTCGCCGGGGTCGAGGAGGTGATGCGCCTCCAGCACGAACTGGACGATCTCCAGGGCGAGTTCGAGGCCGAGATCGAGCGCCTCGAGGACGAACTGCGCGAGCGGGCGACGGCGCCGCAGCCGCTCCCCGCCCCGGACGGCAAGCTCGACCCCAGGGACCGCCCCGTCTACGTGATCTCCATCGCGGCGGAACTCGTGGACATGCACCCGCAGACGTTACGGTTGTACGAGCGCAAACAGCTCATCCGGCCCGGGCGCAGCAGCGGCAAGACCCGGCTGTATTCCGAACGCGATATCGAGCACCTGCGCGAGATTCGCCGCCTCACCCAGGAACTCGGCGTCAACCTCGCCGGGGTGGAGGAGATCATGCGGCTGCGGCACCAGCTCGACAGCGCGCGGGCACACATGGAAGGCAACGTGCAGCGCCTCCAGCAGGACATCAGCGACCGCATGACGAGCTGGCGCACCCTGCCTGCCCCGGAACGCCAGGTGGGGCCGGAGGACGGAGACGAGGGGGACGGGGACAGCGGCAAATGACACCGGTGCGGGTCAGTGTCCTTCAGACCCTGAAGCGGCGCGGGCAGAGGGCGGGCAAGGTCTGCCAGCAGGTCGGCGCGGGCATCGCCGTGCTAAGCGGCCAGGGTGAAGTCCTGCTGATCCGCCGGGGGGACAATGGCCTGTGGGACCTCCCCGGGGGCGGCGTGAACGTGGGCGAGGAAGTGGAGGCCGCCGCCCGCCGCGAACTGCACGAGGAAACCGGCCTGATCGCCGGACCCCTCACCCTGCTGGGCGTGTTCAGCGGGGAGGCGCACCGCCACACCTACCCCGACGGCAACGTGGTCGCCTGGGTGACGGTGCTGTACGTGGCGCGGCAGGGGGAGGGCCAGCACCCCGAGGATCGGCCCCGGGCCGGAGACGACGCCGCGCAGGTCGCCTGGTGGCCCCTCGCGGCGCTGCCGGGGGAGGTGGGCGAGGCCACGCGGGCCTACTTCCGGGTTCTCCGGGCACAGGTCGGGGAGGGCGCGTGACCCTGCCCGGCGAACTGCTGCGCGCCCCCACGGGGGGCCTGTGGGTGATGGGCGACGTTCACGGGGCGCTCGACAAGCTGCGGACGCTGCTGCGCCGCGCGGGCCTGCTCGGCACGGACGACCGCTGGACGGGCGGAACCTCGCACTTGGTCTTTCTCGGCGACTACCTCGACCGGGGGCCGGACGGCGCGGGAGTCGTGCGGCTGATCCGCAGGTTGGAGACGGAGGCCCGGGCGGCGGGCGGCTGCGTCACGGCGCTGCTGGGCAACCATGAGGTGATGCTCCTGGCGGCCCTGCGGTTCGCGCGGCGTGACCCGCACGATCAGTACGGCTTCCGGGAATACTGGCTCTCGAACGGCGGGCAGGTCAGCGACGCCGCCCGGCTGGATGCCGCCGATCAGGCCTGGCTGGCCGTCCGCCCTGCCCTGGCCCGCGCGGGCCGCTGGCTGCTGCTGCACGCCGATACCCCGATGTACCTGCACCTGGGCCGGAGCGTGGACGCCGTGAACGCCCACGTCGCGCGGCTCCTGCAAAGTGACTCGCCGGAAGTCTGGGGCCATTTCGCCAACGCCTTTGCCGACCGCCTGGCCTTCGTGGCCCCCGGGAGCGAGCAGGTCGCCCGGCACCTGCTGACGGCCTTCGGTGGTGAGCGGCTCGCCCACGGCCATACGCCCGTGTCCATCCTGCTGGACGAGCAGGGCTACGCAACCGAACAGGGCCCTGGCCGCCCGGTGGTCTACGCGGGCCACCTGTGCGTCGCGCTGGACAGCGGACTGGCCTACCGCGAGGAGGCGGGCTTCATCACCCGCCTGGAGGGACAGGGCATCGCGGAGATCGTGGACTATCCGGGCGGCAGGCCGCAGGACTGAGGCGCGCTCCACGCCCCGGCCGCCCGACCGGAGGGGTACACTCAGCCGCGTGAGAACGCACAAGGTCGAGGTCGGGAACGTCACCCGTGAATTGCCGGTCGTGCCGGTGGCCCCCGGTGTCAGCGTGGCCCTCTTCAACATGCTGGGCGACACCGAGGTCACGGAGGCCGCCGGGCGCGAGCTGGCCCGGCTGCTGCCCCCCGAGGTCGACGTGCTGGTCACGCCGGAGGTCAAGGCGCTCGGCCTCGCCCACGTGATCAGCCGCGAGACGGGCAAACCCTACGTCGTGATCCGCAAGACCCAGAAGCCCTACATGGTGGACCCCGTCGCCCGCGAGGTCGTCAGCATCACCACCGGCAAGCCCCAGCTGCTGGTCCTCGACGGCTTCGACGTGCCCAAGATCCGGGGTCACAAGGTCGCCATCGTGGACGACGTGGTATCGAGCGGCGGCACCCTCAATTCCCTGCGTCAGATCATCGAGGAGGTCGGCGGCGAGGTCGCGGCCGTTGTCGCCGTCTTCACCGAGGGCCAGGAGCGCCCGGAAGTGACCGCGCTGGGACACCTGCCGCTGTACACCTGAGAACGCACTTCGGGTAGGGTAGGCGGCGTGACTCAGCTTGACAGGAACAGCCTCCGCGTTACGGTCGGTGACGTGACCCGCGAACTTCCCACCGTGCGCGTCGGCAGCGTGGGGCGCGTGCCGCTGGTGGAGTTCATCGGCGACAGCGAGTTCACCAACGCGGCGGCCCAGGCGATGCTCCCCCTGATCCCGCCGGGCACCGAGGTGCTGCTCACGGTCGTGACCAACGCGCTGCCGCTCACGCACGAGATCAGCGACCGCTCGGGGCTGCCGTACGTGGTGGCCCGCAAGAAACGCCGCACCTACATGCAGGACCCGCTGATCCAGGATGTCCCCAGCATGACGCTCGGCGTGGCCGAGACGCTGTGGCTCGACGGCCCGCACGCCGCCCGCCTGAAAGGCAAGCGCGTGACCATCGTGCAGGACGTGGTGGCCTCGGGCGGGACCGCCAGGGCACTGGCGCGGCTGGTCGAGCGGGCGGGCGGCACCGTCGCCGGTTACCTCGCCGCCTTCAAGCAGGGAACGTCCAACCTGCCCCTCACGTACCTTCAGGAGTTGCCCGAGAGCCTCTGATCCGCCTGCGGGCCGAATCAGGATCACCCCTGTTTGACCCGGGCGCGCAGGCCAGCAGGTTCCGCCGGAGGAAGAATCAGAGGCGGGGGAAGGCGTTCCCTGGAGCGGGCCATCTTGGCGTCTGATGGCGAGGTCTGCGGCCTTTGGAGGCCCCCCGCCTGTGCCGTGCCGCTGGTCCGGGCCTGCCCCGGCATCTGTCCCGGCGGCCTGACACCTTCCCCTCTACAATGCGGCTTGTCCGCGCCCCTCCGCGCGTCCGAACACCGCCATGCGTCCCCTGACCCTTCCCGCCCGACTGCCCCTGCGGCGACTGCTGGCCGTGGCCCGCCCCGCCTTGTGGGTGAACACGGTGGGCACGCTGGTGACGGGCCTGTGGCTGACCGGGCACCTCTACACCCTCCACCCCGGTCTGCTGGTGCTGCTGGCCTACCTGACCCTGCCCTTTAACCTGCTGATCTACGGGCTGAACGACCTCGCGGACCGTGAGGAGGACGCGCTGTCCGCCCGCAAGGGGGGGTGGCAGGGGGCGCGGCTGACCGCCGGGGAAGGGAGCCCGCTGCTCCGGGCGATTCTGGCGCTGAACGCGCCCTTTCTGCTGGCGCTCGCGCTGCTGCTGCCGCCTGCCGCCAGCGTCCTGCTCCTGCTGGCGGTCGTGTTGTTCGCCCTCTACAGCCTGCCCCCCCTGCGCCTGAAGGGCCGACCCCTTCTCGACGGGCTGAGCAACGTCGCCTACGCGCTGCCGCTCGCCCTGCCCGCGCTGGTGCTGGGCGCCCCGTTGCCCTGGCTGCCCCTCGCCGCCCTGATGACTTTTTCGGTCGGCAAGCATGCCTTCGACGCCGCTCAGGACGTGCCCGCCGATCGCCTCGCCGGGACGCGCACGGTCGCCACCACCCTCGGCGTGCGCGGGACCGCCGCTTACGCCCTGATGTGGTTCCTGCTCGCCGGGGCGCTGCTGTGGCCGCTGAGCCGCCTGACGGCCGCCGCGCTGTGGCTGGTCTGCGGCGGGATGGCGCTCGCGCTGTTGCGGCAGCCCACACCCGAACGCGCCGCCCGGCTCTACCCCCTCAGCATCGTCACGCCCTGGCTGGTGGGCACGGTCGCGGGGGTGCCGCTGGTGTATCTGCTGGCGCGGGGGCTGTGGCCTTGAGCGGTCAGCCGTCAGCCGTCAGCGTTCAGCCCCGCCTTTCCCACTCACCACTGCCCACTCACCACTCACGGTCCATCGGCATCCTCGGCGGCGGCCTCGCGGGCCTCGCGCTCGCGGCGTTGCTGGGGCAGCGGGGGCACGCCGTCACCGTGTACGAGCGGGACCGGGCCGGGGGCAAGCTGCGGCGCGTCACGGTCGGCGGGCTGGTGTTCGATACCGGGCCGGGCCTCTTCACCTTTCCGGAGGTGTGGCGGGCCTTCCTGGCCCGGCTGGGGGAGGCGGACCCGCTCGACCTGCGCCCGCTGCCCGGCGGGCTGGGGGTGCACCACACGCCCTTTGGCCCGGTGCCGCTGCCCGTTCCGCTGGATCATCCGCTGCGCGCGGCCTGGGAGGCTTACCTCCGGCCTGCACAGGCCCTGGCCCCGCACCTCGGAACGTTGTTGACCACGCCGCCGCGTCTGGGTGACCCGACCTTCCGGCAGGCGAGCGCCGCATTGTTCCGGGCCACCGGGGGCTACCTCACCGCTGAGGCATGGGTGCGTGCCCGGCGATTGCCTCCGGCCCTGGCACACGCTGTCCGCACGCACGCGCTCAATGCAGGCCTCGCGCCACAGGACGCGCCCTCGCTGTACGCCCTGGTTCCCGCCCTCGTCGCGGACAGCGTGCTGCGGCCCGCGCAGGGGATGGGCGCCCTCCTCGACACGCTGCTGGCCCTCGGTGCGGCGCGCGGCGTGCAGGTGCGGGAGGGGTCGGAGGTGGTCCGCGTGGATGCGGAGGCGGCCCGCCTCACCCTGAAGGGGGGAGAGGTGCGCCGCCACGACCTGCTGGTGAGCGCCCTGGACCCGGCCCGCCTCGCGGCGCTGCTCGGGCGGCCTGTTCGTTCGCCCGTCGCCCGCCGGACGGTGAGCGGCGTCGCCCTCTATGCCGCGCTGCCCGGCCCCGCACCGCTCCCCGTCACCTCTGTCCTCCCGCCCGCCGATTTCGGCACCTTCCGCCGCGCCGTGCGTGCCGGGGCGTGGCCGCCCGACACCCTCGCGCTCGTCCACGCGGACGGGCCGCGCCTGGCCGTGCTGCTCACCGCACCCGCCACCGCGCAGGACCTCAGCCCCGAACATCCCTGGGTGCGGGCGCAGGTTCAGCGGGTCGAACGGACGCTGGGCGTGCCCGGCCTGCTCGCCTCCGCGCGGGACCTTCTGGCCCTGCCTCCCAGTCACTATGCGGCGGGCGGGCATCCCGGTGGCGCGATCTACGGCGCGGCCCTCCCCGCCTGGCGCGGCGGCCCCCTCCACCCCCAGCGGTATCACCCCCAGCCGAAGCTCTGGCAGGTCGGCACCGGCGTTCACCCCGGCGGCGGCATCCCGGCGATTCTCGGGGGGGCGCTCATCGTGGACCGGCTGATGGGGGAGAGGGGCCTGTAGCGCCTGAACGCGAAAGGCCGCCCCACCTCGGGAGCGGCCCCTGGCGGCCTGCGCTTACTGCCCGGTAATGGCCTTGTAGGGATTGACCAGGCCGTAGCCGAAGTTGTCGTCCTTGCCCGCCGCGCCCAGGTCCTTGGCGGTGCTGGTCAGCAGGTTGAGGAGCTGCGTGTTCGTGAGGCTGGGCTTGGCGGCCCAGACGGCGGCGGCGGCGGCGCTGACGTGCGGGGTCGCCATGCTGGTGCCGTCGAAGTATTCGTAGTCCGCGCCGGTCACGCTGACGGTGCCGGTGGTGGGAAGCTTGCCCAGCAGCGCCTGCCCGTCCGCCTGCGTGATCCCGACCACCGGGATGCTGTAGGCGTTCGTGAGGCTCATCCCGAGCGCGCCCGCCGCGTTGTTGTAGATCATGACGGCCTTGGCGCCGCTGGCGACGGCGTTGGCAGTCTTCTCCTCAAAGGAGCAGGTGCCGCGCGCAATCAGGGCGATGTTGCCGCTGAGGGCCGCGTTGCGGGTGCTGGTGCCGCAGAACTCGTTGTTCGTGCCCCCTGCCGCCACCACGTTGCCGCTGACGGTGCCCTTGCCGCTCTTGTCGGCGGCCATCACATCGCTGAAGGTCACGCCGCCGCCGCTGGCGCTGGCCGCCGTGCCCTGCCCCAGCGGGACGCTGCTCAGCACGCTCACGCCGGGGCCGACCAGATCGACCTGCGGGCCGAAGTTGGAGAAGTCGGCCTTGGCCTCGCTGCTGTCGATGGCGCCCACGCCGACCACGTTGGTGTACGCGGCGGGGTAGGAGACGGCGGCCCCGTCGTTCCCGGTCGCCGCAACGATCAGGGCGCCCTTGTTGTAGGCGCTGGTGTAGGCGCGCTGCTCGGTCTGGCTGGCGCGGCCCCCGCCCAGCGACATGCTGACCACGACCTTGTTCTCGGTGCCCCCCTGGCTCTTGAGCTGCGCCACGCACCAGTTCACGCCGTTGATGATGCCGCTGCTGCTGCCCGACCCCGTGTCGCCCAGCACGCGCGCCATGTACAGGTTCACGCCGCTGGCGACGCCGCCCACGCCGTTCGGGTCCATGCCCGACTGCTGCCCGGTCGCCCCGGTGCCCGCCCCGTATTGCGCGAAGATGGTGCCCGAGACGTGCGTCCCGTGGTGCGACACGTCGTTGAGCTGGTAGGGGTCATTGCGGTTCGTCTCGGTCGTCACGAAGTTCTTGAAACCCTTCAGCTTGCGCGCGAACTCGGGGTGATTCCCGTCGATGCCGGTGTCCGTGACGCAGACGGCCGCGCCCGCCCCGGTGTAGTTGCTGGCGCGCAGGCTGGGCACCTTCAGCGCGTTGTCGCCCCAGGTGTATTCACCGTTTGCCGTGTAGACCGGCGTGGCCTGCGCCGTCAAGCTCTGCGCGCCCAGGCTCGCCCGTGCGGGGCTGGCATCCGTCACGCCGCTCCGCATCCCCATAGCATGGCGCACCAGATCGGGTTCCACGTACTCGACCAGCGGATTGGCCTTCAGCCGGGCCAGCGCCTCCGGGCTGAGGCGCACGGCGGCGGCGCTGATGTCGGCCCACTGGCTGGTCAGGGTGCCGCCGGCGGCGGTGATCGCCTGCGCCTGCACTTGCGCCTGCGCGGCCAGCTCCTGCGCGCTGAGGCTCTGCGCCCCCAGGCTGCTCTCCTTGAAGCCCACCAGATAAGCGTCCCCACTCACAGCGGTCTGCTCCGGCGTGCTGGCGGCGGGGGGCGTGATCTGGGCCTGCTGCCCGCAGGCGGCGAGCGTGAGGGCGAGGGTCGCGGCGAGCAGAGTACGGGTGTGCTGCATGAGAACCTCCGGAAAAGGGAAAGACGCCGGGACGGACCTGAGTGGTGCCGGGCCGTACATGGAGAGGGCTGAAGGAAATGGGCTTGGCCGGAATGCTAGAGCCCTCCTTATCCCCTGTTCATGACTTGTCTAGGCCGATCTGGACGCGGTTCATGTTCCGCTTCATCACACATCATGTACAGTATTTGGCCCTTCATAAGCCGGGTTTTCGATTGGCAAAAAAATTATGGCTGAAGCGTTCAAGCTCCAGCCACGGCCTCAGCCTTTCGGTCTGATCCCGGTTCCTCTTCTGGTCCGGAAGTGTGATTGAAGGAGAGGCGGGACGGATCGCAACTGACCCGTCCCGCCCTCACTGTCCTGAATAGAGAGACAGACCGTTTACCAGCGTTCGGTCACGGCCTTGAGTTGCAGGAAGTTCGCCAGGTAATCCGGGCCGCCCGCCTTGGAGTCGGTGCCGCTCATGTTGTAGCCGCCGAAGGGCTGCACGCCGACAATCGCGCCGGTGATCTTGCGATTGAAGTACAGGTTGCCGACCTCGAACTCGTTTCGAGCCTGTTCCAGCCGCTCGCGGTCGTTGCTGCACACACCGCCGGTCAGGCCGTACTCGGTCGAGTTGGCGATCCGCAGCGCGTCCTGCCAGTCGCGGGCACGCAGCACCGCCACCACCGGCCCGAAGATTTCCTCCTGCGCGATGCGGGCCGTGGGCTTCACGTCCCCGATGATGGTCGGCTCGACGTAGTAGCCCTTCTTGCCGTCCCACTCGCCGGGCGCCTCACCGCCCAGCAGCACCTCACCTTCATTCTTGCCGAGGGCGAGGTACTGGCTGATCTTCTCGAAGCTCTCCTCGTTCACGACCGCCGTCACGTTGGCGTTCTCCTCGCCGGTGCCGACCTTGAGGCCCTTCGCGCGCTCCACGAAGGCGTTCACCACCGCGTCGTACACCTCGTCCACCACGATCAGGCGGCTCATCGCGCTGCACTTCTGGCCGTTGAAGCCGAAGGCGCTCTGGGTGGCGGCGGTCACGGCGTTGTCCAGGTCCGCCGTCTCGTCCACGATCAGCGCGTCCTTGCCGCCCAGTTCCAGCACCACCTTCTTGATCCACTTCTGGCCCTTCACGACCTTCGCGGCGACCTCGTTGATATGCAGGCCCACGGCGCGGCTCCCCGTGAAGGTGATGAAGCGCGTTTTCGGGTGCGTGGTGAGGTACTCGCCCACCTCCGAGCCGATGCCGGGCAGGAATTGCAGCACCCCGGCGGGCAGGCCCGCTTCCAGCAGGATGTCCACCACGAAGCCCGCGATCATGCCCGAATCCTCGGCAGGCTTGGCGATCACGCAGTTGCCCACCACCAGCGGCGCGGCCAGCATCCCCAGGAAGATCGCGCAGGGGAAGTTCCAGGGCGAGATGCTGACGCCCACGCCCAGCGGCAGGTACAGCATCCCGTTTTCCTCGCCCTCGAACCACGTCGTCTCGGCGGCCCCGAAGTCCGCGTACTTCATCGCGCTGCGGGCGTAGTACTCCAGAAAGTCAATCGCCTCCGCCACTTCCACATCCGCCTCGGCGTAGCTCTTGCCGACTTCCAGCGTCATCAGCGCGCAGGCTTCCAGGCGGCGGCGCTTGAGGATCGCGGCGGCCTTCAGCAGAATCCGGGCGCGAGCGTCCATATCCCACGTCTTCCACGTCTCGAAGGCTTCCCATGCGCCTTCCAGCGCGCGCTGGGCGTCCTCGACGGTGGCCTTTGCGGTGGTGCCGATCACCTCGCAGGTGTTGCAGGGGTTGACGGAGGTCAACTTCTCCTCGGTGTCCACCCGCTCACCGTTGATGATGAGGGGGTAGTGCTTGCCGACCAGTTCCTTACGAACCTTGGCGAGGGCGGCCTGATACGCGGCGACGTTCTCGGGCTGGGTGAAGTCGATGAAGGGCTGGGGGCGGTAGTCCTGAACTTTAAGCATGGTCTTTCTCCTCTTGCAGAAGGGGCGCGGCGTCGTGGGCGAACTCGTCAAACGAGCGGGGTGGGCGGCCCAGCAGGCGGGCGGTGTCGGGCGTGACGCGGGCGGCGAGGCCGAAGCGGGCGGCGGCGTAGATGGCTTCCATGATCAGCAGTTGGCCCCTGGGGACGCCGCGCGCCCGCAGGCGGCGGTAGAAGGCGAGGGGACTGGGATCGGTGTAGCGGATGAGGCGGCCCGACGCGGCGGTGAATTTCTGGGCGACTTCCGCGTAGGTGAGGGCCTCCGCGCTGGTCAGTTCGTACGCCTGTCCCGCGTGGCCCGGCTCGGTGAGGACCAGGGCCCCGACCTCACCAACGTCGCGTGTATCGACGAAACTGGTGCGGCCCCGCCCCGCCGGAACGAACACCTCGCCCTGGCGCAACTCGGGCAGGTGCATGGTGGTGAGGTTCTGCATGAAGAAGCTGGGGCGCAGCAGCGTGTACTCCACCCCGCTCCCCATCAGGTACTTTTCGAGCTGGGCGTGCGGCACGAACGGGTTGTGCTCCGCCCCTTGCAGCGAGAGCAGGGCCATCTGGTTCACGCCTGCTCCCAGCGCCACGTCGAGCGCGGGCACCATGTCGCGCCGCACCTGGCTGATCTGGGGCGGTCGCGTCACGAAGAGGCGGTCTAGACCCTGGAAGGCCGCGACGTAGGTGCGCCGGTCCCCGAATTCGAGGTGGCCGAACTCCAGCCCCGGCTGTTCCCCGAACACGGCGCGGGCGTGCTCGGGGCGGCGGGCCAGCACCCGCACCCGCGCGCCACGGGCGAGGAGCGCCTGCACCAGCGGCGTCCCCACGTTGCCGGGCGCGCCCGTCACACCAATCAGCGTCACGGCCTCACCCCTTCAGCATCCCCCGCAAAACGAACATCACGTTCGCGGGCCTCTCCGCGATGCGGCGGCTGAAGTAGGCGTACCAGTCGCGCCCATAGGGGATGTAGGCGCGGACGCGGTAGCCCTGCTGGGCGAGTTCCTTTTGCAGGTCGCGCCGGATGCCGTACAGCATCTGGAACTCGAACATGTCACGCGAAATGCCGTGGGCCAGCACGAAATGCTTCACGTCCTCGATGATGCTCTCGTCGTGGGTGGCGACGTTCACGTAATTGCCCGCCTTCATCTGCGCGTAGACCAGGCGGCGGTAACTGGCGTCCACGTCGGCCTTGTCGGGCATGGCGACGGATTCGGGTTCGAGGTACGCGCCCTTCACGATGCGGAGGTTGGGGTGGAGGTCTTGCAGGGCGGCGAGGTCGGCCTCACTGCGATAGAGGTAGCTTTGCAGCACCGTCCCGACGAACTGGTTACCGAACTCGTTCACGAGGGTGCGGAACTGTGCCAGGGTGAGGTCCACGCGCGGGTGGTCCTCCATGTCCAGGCACACGAAGC
Organism: Deinococcus metallilatus; assembly: GCF_004758605.1. NCBI lineage: Bacteria > Thermotogati > Deinococcota > Deinococci > Deinococcales > Deinococcaceae > Deinococcus > Deinococcus metallilatus. Next base: position 2,150,625 of record NZ_CP038512.1, on the reverse strand, counting down.
CGCCGTACTGCTTGGCGCGGCCCACGATACGGCGGGCGTTGGTCAGACCCAGGTCTTCCCCGTTCACGGTCTGCCCCTGGCCGACGCTGGACAGCTTGATGCTGACGTAGGGGGGGATTCCGGCGGCATTGGCCTGGTCCAGCAGGCTCAGCACCTTTTCGGCAAATTCGTTCGCCTTCTCGGGCGAGGCGACGAACTCGCCCAGCAGGTCGAGGTTCCCCAGGATGCCGTCACCTTCCAGCTCGCGGACGGCCTGGAGGGCCGAGGCGGCGTCCTCACCCGCCACGAACCGCTGCGCCACGCTCCAGGCACGTGAGCGCACGAGGTCTTCCACGAACTTCTGTCCCGAGACGGTCAGGACGGCCTTGCGGTAGAGCTGGTCGATCATATGGATTCTCCGAGGTTCTGCATGACGAGGGCGGCAAAGGTACGGACGTGCGTGCGGGCGGCCGCGCGGGCCGTGTCCGCGTCGCGGGCGAGGATGGCTTCCAGGATCGCGGCGTGCTGCGCTTCGGTGTCGGGGTGGGCGTTGTAGGTGCGGGTCTGGTGCTTGATCAGGGCGACGCGCTGCTCCAGCCCGCGCGCCAGATCGGCCAGGGCGGCATTGTGCGCGGCCAGCGCCACGCCTTGGTGAAAGGCGAGGTCGAGGCGGGTCTGCTCGCGGTAGTCGCCGCCCCGCGCGGCATTCAGGGCGTCCAGCGCGGCCCGCAGCGTCTGGGCGTCCGCCTCGCTATGCGCCTGTGCGGCGAGGGCCGCCGCCAGCCCGTCGAGTTCCTCGCGGACCACGTAGGTATCGCGCGCCTCAGCGGCGCTGACGGTGCGGACGCGCACGCCCTTGTTCGCCTCCGCGACCAGCAGCCCCTCCTGCGTCAGCCGCATGATCGCCTCGCGGATCGGCGTCCGGCTCACCCCCAGCCGCTCGCCCAGCTCCGCCTCGCCCAGCCGCTCACCGGGGGCGATTTCACCATCCAGCACGGCGCGGCGCAGGTGTCCATAGACACCGTCACGCACCAGGGTCGGCCGCTCGAAGGAGGTCATCTTGGATATTGTATACAACCCTTGCGGAATTGGAAAGGCTGGATCTCCGTTCGGGCCAGCTCAGGTGCGGCCGCTGCCCGGGTCTTCCGGCTGCCCTGCGGAACGTGCCTCCGCCTTGCCCGGCACCTTCTCCCCCACGAGGCGGCCCAGCCAGCCGAGCGTGAAGAGGAACAGCAGGGTGGCCCCGGTGGCCAGCACGTACAGGTGCAGGCCGCACGCCACGCCGACCCCGGCGGTGGCGAGCAGGCCCGCTGCCGTCGTCAGCCCCTTGGCTCCCTCGCCCCGCCGGTCGGAGAAGATGGCCCCGGCGCCCAGGAAGCTCACCCCGCTGACCACTGCCCCCAGCACGCCGACCAGGTCAAAGCGGACCTGGGCCGAGTCGTCCGCGAAGCGCAGGATCAGCGTGTCGGCCAGCACCACGAACAGGGCGGCGCTCACCCCGACCAGGATGTGTGTCCGCAGGCCCGCGTTGTGGCCGCGCCCCTCGCGTTCCCAGCCGATCAGACCGCTCAGCGCGAAGGCGGCCAGCAGGCCCTGCATCAGCCGCAGTTCCGTCCAGAAGGTTTCCACGGCGCAGTTCAGTCCACGTACAGACGTTCGATGGGGAAAATCCGGTCGGCCAGGTGGGCTAGCGCCCGTTCGCCCGCCCGTTTCTGGCAGGCCTCGGTGCCCACGCAGAGCGTCACGTAGCGTGTCCGCCGCGCACCAACCGCCACGCGGTAGAGCGCGGCTTCCGTCCGCGAACGGGTGTAGTGGCACAGGTCGCAGTGCAGGGCGTTGCGGCCCCGGGCGTCCAGCGGGGTGAACTCGGCGAGCTGGTCACCCCGCACCAGCGCGAGTCGTCCGTCCGCGACGGCGTACAGGCCCAGGGTGAGGGGACCGCCCTCGCCGCTCTCGCCGAACAGTTCCCGGTACGACTCCGGAAAGAGTTCCCGCAGCACGTCGCGGGCGCTGTGATGCTTCGGGCGGGAGTCACTCATGGGGCGAGTGTACGGGAGAGGCGGCGCGGGAAGGTGGGGAAGGTTTCAGCGGCCCCCAACCGTGCCCCCGCGCCCCCTCTTTTCGCCCCGCCCGCCCTAGACTCTCCCCGTGAGGCGGTTTCTTTGAGGTCGCGCAGTGCCAACCGCAGCGGCATCGTGATCCGGCGGCGGGTGACGCCTGCGGGGGACATCATCGTGACGCTGCTCACGCCGCAGGGCAAGGTGAAGGCGATTGCGCGTGGCGGCGTGCGCGGGGCACTGGCGAGCCGCCTGAACCTCTTTCACCACGTCGCGGTGCAGGTGTACCAGACGCCGCAGGCTGACTTGGCGACCGTGCAGCAGGCCGTGCTGGAAGGCGCCCTGCCCAGACTGGCCGAGCCGGAGCGGTACGCCTTCGCGCACCTGATGGCCGAACTGGCCGACGCGCTGTTTCAGGAGGGTGAATTCAGCGGGCAGGCGTTCGACCTGTTCGCGGGCGCCCTGCGCGGCATCAGCCATCAGCCCGATCCGGAGTGGGTGGCGCTGGTGATGAGTTACAAGCTGCTGGGCCTGGCGGGCTTCGTGCAGCAGACGACCCGCTGTGCCCGTTGCGGGACGGCCGATCCGGCGCACCCCGACCCCCTCGGCGGGCAACTGCTCTGCGCCGCCTGCGCCAGCCTGCCCGCCTACCCGCCCGCCAGCCTCGACTTCCTGCGCAATGTGGTGCGCCGCACCGTGCGCGCCAGCATGGATCATCCCGTGCCCGAGGAGCAGCGCCCGGCCCTGTGGCGCGCGCTGGAACGCTTCGTGACGGTGCAGGTGGGGAACGTGCAGAGCTGGCGGCAGTTGGTGCCTCACGCGGCTGTGATTCAGGCTGAGCCGCTCTCCTCCGGTGGCGTCCGGGGGTAGCGCGAGACTGAGGGTGACCCGTTATGGCGTAGATGGGGATAAGCCTCGAAGATTAGGAGGCACCCTCATGACCAACCGTAGAACGCCTAGCGCCGAGTTCAAGCGAGACGCCGTTCAGCTCGCCCGAACCAGCGGCAACGTCAGGGGCACCGCCCGTGACCTGGGGATCGACGTCTCGCTGCTGAGGAAGTGGATGAACGCCGAGTGGGAGAAGGGCGAGTCGGCCTTTCCCGGTCAGGGGAAGCAGGTGCTGACCCCAGAGCAGCAGGAAATTCAACGCCTGCGCAAAGAGAACGAAATTTTGCGCCAGGAGAGAGAACTTCTAAAAAAAGCGGCGGCCTTGTTCGCTAAAGAGACCCCGCGGTGAGGTACCAGTTCATCCACGCTCACCGGGAGCAGTACCGCCTGGACGTTCACTAACGCAGCAAGGGCAGATAGGGGGCGCCACGAGTTCACGCGGAACTGCGGGCCGAGGGTCTGCGGGTGTCTCGAAAGCGCGTGGCTCGCCTGATGCGCTCAGGGGGGTTGCGCGCCAAAGGAAAGCGCCGCTGGGTGCGAACCACCGACCGTCACCCCACCCGCCCAGTCTGCCCCAAGCTGTTGGACCGTCAGTTCGAGGTTCAGCAGCCCAATCAAGTCTGGGCGTCCGACCTCACGTAGCTGCCGACCAAAGAAGGTTGGTTGTACCTGGCGGTCACGCTGGACCTGCAGTCACGGGTCGTGGTGGGGGATGCGATGGACGCGTCCATGCCCGCCACCCTGCCGCTGGTCGCCCTTCAGAGGGCCGCTGGACGGCGTTGTCCGCCACCGGGTTTGCTCCATCACAGCGATAGGGGGAGCCAATACGCCAGCCGGGTCTTTCAGGAAGAACTGGCCCGCCTGCGGGCCAGGGGCAGCATGAGCCGCCAGGGGGATTGCTGGGATAATGCCGTCGTGGAGAGCTTTTTCAGCTCCCTGAAACGGGAGCTGTTCGAGGACGCCATGTTCGAGAATCGGGAAGTCGCCCGGCGAGCGGTCTTCGAGTTCATTGAGGCTTCTACAACCGCCAGCGCCGCCACTCCACCCTTGGGGACTTGACGCCTCACGAGTTCGAACGCCAAGCTACAGCCGCTTAACTTCAGCTACCCACCATCGGGGTAGGCCCAGTTGGCCCCCTCGTTTGCCCTGGCGAAGATGGCGCCGAGGCCCTACCACCGCCTGCCCTACGCGGGCACAGCCACGGGAATGCTGGAGCCGATGATGGTCCGCGCGTACCTCCTGGCGGGGCACGCACTGCCCGGGGAGCCGGAGCGGGACCTCTCGCCTCACCAGGGCGGCGCGGTACACCTGTACGCGGAGGGCGTCTTGCCCCGGGTGGTGAAGGCTGATATCGCGAGCATGTACCCCAGCCTGATCCGTGAGGAGCGCATCGGCCCGAGCTGTGATCCCCTGGGGGTGTTCCTGCACCTGATGGACCACCTCACCGCCCTGCGACTGCAGCACAAGGCCGCAGCCAGGAGGGGAGACCCGGGCGAGCACGACGCCATGCAGAGCGCGATGAAGATCGTCGTGAACTCGGGGTACGGGTACCTGGGCGCTGGGCGGCTGGCCCTGTTCCAGGACCGGGCGGCAGCTGACCGCATCACGAGACGGGGCCGCGAGGTGCTGCACCAGGTGGTCCGGGCGCTGGGGGAGCGGGGTGTGACCCTGATCGAGGCGGACACGGACGGGTGTTCTTCTCCAGCCCCGAAGGGTGGACGGAAAGCGACGAACGGCGCCTCATCGCCGAGGTGGACGCCCTGCTGCCCGCCGGGGTGTCCCTGGAGTTCGACGGGCGGGCCAGGGCCATGCTCAGCCACGAGATCAAGAACTACGCCCTGCTCAGGTACGACGGGCGGCTCGAGCTGCGCGGCGCAGCCTTCGAGTCCCGGCGTTCAGAGGCGTACGGGCAGCGGTTCCTCTGCCGGGCCCTCGGCTGCCTGCTGGAGGGGAACATCCCCGGAGTGCGGGACGCGTACCTCGACACGCTCGGGGACCTGGAGGAACGGCGCTTCACCAACGCGGAGGTCGCCAGCCGCGTGCGGGTCACGAAGACCCCCGAGCAGTACGCCGCCACGCGGTCAGGCCGGAAGGAGGCGGTGTACGAGGCGCTGCGCGCTCATGACGCCACCTGGCGGGCGGGCGAGAGTTTCCACGTGTACCACCGGCAGGGTGAGGGTCTGGTGGTCCTCTCGGACGCCGGTGGGCGGGATTATGACGCGCGGCACTACGCGGTGAACCTGCTGAGCAGCTACGCCTCCCGCCTCCGCAAGGGCCTGCGGCCCGAGGAGTACCGGCAACTGTTCGAACAGCGCGGCCAGCCGGGGTTGTTCGACCGGCCCTTCGAACAGATGCGCCCCATCTGGAACGCCGTCACCTCACCCTGTGCCCTTCCCCTGCGCCCGCAACCGCCGGGAGAACCCGCCGCCCAGGCCCATCCGGGGCTCTGATCGGCACCTCGGCGCCCAGTCAGGCACACTCGGTCGCTGAGGTTGCCGGAACCGCGTGGCCACAGACAGTGCCGGGAAGGGCCGTACAACGGCGCTGTCCGAGGAGAGATGTGGTATCTTCGCAGCCAGCGCGGGGACGCGGCCCTTCCCAGGGTGAAACAACATCACCGGGAACCCTGACACCAAGGCCGAGCGACGTGAACTGAGATCATCCAGGAAGAACTGGCCGATTTGACTGCTGGCGGAGCCCAGCCATCATCCTGGCCCTTCCGCCCTGTCCACCCGGGACGCAGCCCTGCCCGGACCCCCGGCTGCAGACGATGTACCGATGCGAATGCTGCCTGCAGGTTCAACCTGCCGGTACCCCCAGCGTGATGCTGCCCATCCAGACCCGTGCCCGCACCTACCCCCCGCGCAAGGACGCCCATCCCGGCCTTCCCAGGCGCGGCCGGAACGGACGCAAGATTCCCCGTAAGCACCTCGAACGCCGGGACGACCCTGGTGGCCAGGGCGAGGAGATCGTACGCGAACTGCGCTGCTGCCCCGCCTGCGCCGCGCACCGACCGCTCATTTCGCCTACAGCGCCCAGTGAAGTTGGCTGATGCGGCCCCTGCTGCTTCTTTCCTACGCTTCCCCGTGGCCGCAGGAGACGGCCTCGACAGGAGAAGCTACGTATGGCCACCCCACAAGTGATCAAGGACCGCGCCCGCCTCTTTCCCCACCCGGATGCCGAACGCCTGGAGCTGTGCAAGGTCGGTTCCTTTCAACTGGTCGTCCGCAAGGGGGAATATCAGGACGGCACCCCCATCGTCGTCGCCCCTGAGCGGGCCCTGCTCCCGCCTCACCTGGCGGCGCGGTATGTCAACGCGGACACGGGCGTGTCGTACCTGCACGGTCCCGAGAAGAACCGGGTCGGCGCCGTCTGGCTGCGCGGGGAGCTGTCCCAGGGCGTGGTCCTGCCCCTGGAGGGCCTGGAGGACGCGCCCTTCGGGGAGGACCTCTCCGCCCGGCTCGGCATCACCTTCTGGGAGCCGCCGATCCCCGTCAGCCTGGCGGGGGAGGTCGCGCCTCTCACCGCCGCCCCGCATTACGGGCACCACGACGTGGAGCAGTTCGGCATCTACGCGGGCGAGTTCCGGCCGGGCGAGCCGGTGATCGTCACCGAGAAGCTGCACGGCACGCAGGGCGTGTACTTCCGCGCGGCGGACGGCGAGTGGCGGGTGACCAGCAAGGGGCTCTCGCGCCACCGCCTGACCCTCAAGCCCAGCGATACGAACGTGTACTGGCGGGCGGCGCGGCGGACCGGGCTGTTCGAGGCGGCGGACGCGGCCTTTCCAACCGGGGAACTCCAGGTCTTCGGTGAAGTGCTGCCGGTGCAGAACGGCTTCTCCTATGGTCAGAGGAACCCTGCGGTGTTCATCATCCGTATCGTCCACGCGGGCCGTCCGCTGCCGCGGGCGGAGTGGCCGACCTGGTTTGTGGAGCGCGGTGTGCCCGTGCTGTACGAGGGGCCGTTCGACGAGGCGAAGCTGCGCGCCTTGCGCGGCGGAATGGAAACCGTCTCCAGCCAGGAAGTGCACATCCGGGAAGGTGTGGTGGTCACGCCCGAGGTCCCGCGCCCGTCCGAGGTCAGGCGCGACCTGAGCCTGAAGCTGATCTCCGACGCCTACGCGAAGAAGGAGACCGGGGAGGAGTTCTCGTGACGCTGCTCAACGTCGTGGACGTGGAGGCCACCTGCTGGGCGGGAGAGCCTCCGCCGGGTCAGCGCAGCGAGATCATCGAGATCGGCCTCTGCGTGCTGGACCTCGTGTCGCTCGAGCGGCTGGAGAAATGCAGCCTGCTCGTTCGGCCCGAGCATTCGGAGGTCAGTGCCTTCTGCACGCAGCTCACCGGGCTGACACCGGAGAAGGTCGCGGCGGGCATTCCCTTTCGCGAAGCCTGCGAGATCCTGCGGCGCGAGTTCTCCTCGGAGTCCCGGCCCTGGGCAAGCTGGGGCGACTACGACCGCAAACAGTTCGAGCGGCAGTATGGGGGAGAGGTCCGATATCCTTTCGGCTCCCGGCACGTGAATGCCAAGCAGGTGTACGCCAGTGGGTATGGCCTCAGGCGGCGAGGGATGGCGCGTGCCCTCCAGCGGAAGGCCTGCATGCTGGAGGGCATCCACCACTGCGGCGCAGACGACGCCTGGAACATTGCGGCTCTGATTGCGAGGATGGTCCGGGACGGCGTCTGGAGCCGGGAGGACAGGGGCCAGGCGGCCAGCTCCATCCTGTGAGGGCAGCCTGCCCGGGCGGCGCTCGTTTGAGCGTGCACATGAAGGTGCCGGGTGGAGCCTGGGGCTGCTCCGCGGTTCCCACGCCGAGGCTCAGCAAAGGCGTCACCGGCACACGGCTTACCCTTTCCTCAACTTAGGAGTACCTTGCAGGACATCCCGAAAGTCAACCACACCCAGCTCGTCGAGCTGCTGACGAACGTCTCCACCCGCCGCCCCGTGATGATCTGGGGCCCACCCGGGATCGGCAAGAGCAGCGCCGTCGAGCAGTTCGGCCGGGCCGTCGGCATGCCTGTCCAGGTGGCGATGGCCTCCCAGATGGCCAGCGAGGACCTGATCGGCGTCCCCATCCCCGACCACACCACCCGCACCAGCCGCTTCTATCCCCCGTCGATCATTGCCCGCCCCGAGCCCTACATCCTGTTCCTCGACGAGATCAACGGCGCCCACTCGGACGTGCAACGCGCCCTGTTCTCCCTGATTCACGACCGCACCATCGGCGAGTACCGCCTGCCGGAGGGTTCTGCGGTCGTCTGTGCCGGGAACGGGGCCGGCACGAACGCCGTCGCCCGCCCGCTCCCCGCCCCCCTGATCAACCGGATGGTGCATGTGGAACTGCGGCTGGACCTGAAAGGCTGGCTGAGCTGGGCACATCAGGCCGGACTGCACCCGTTGGTCACCGGATATGTCGAAGCCCGTGGTGTCTCGGTGCTGAGTGGCAACGTTCCCGGAGGAGACGAGGTATTCACCACGCCGCGCAGTTGGCATCTGGCGTCCGACGTCCTGACGGAGATGGGCGTGCCCCGTGTTTCCGAGGAGGGCCAGGACGAACCTCTCGACCTGATCCGCCTGGCGGCCGGGAGTACCCTCTCGGCCGGGCAGGCCGAGGGCTTTCTGGCCTGGGTGAAGACCCGGCATGAGGGCCTGAACCTGGGCCGCCTGCTGCGCGGCGAGGCGAAGCTTCCCGACATGGAGGCGCAGCGCTCGGTCGCCATCGAACTCGCCCACCTGCTGGGCATGAGGCTCGCCACCGAACTGCCCCGCGAGGAGGTCCGGCTGCGCGGCGAGAGCCTGGCCCTGGCGCTGGGCGGCAAGCGGTTGATCGCGGAGTTCGCCCTGCGCAGTCCGGAGATCGCGATGCTGATCGTGAACCGTGAAGGGCTGCCGGAGTGGTTCGTCTCGCAGGTGATCGAGGAACTGCCTGCCATGCGGGCGTGGGTCTGATGGGCACCAGTCTCGCAGACGAACGCGCGATGCAGCTTCGCTGGAGCGAACTTAACCTCGGCTCGATGAACGGCGCTCTGGAGGGCATCGACCTGGGCGACCACTGGTGGAACGTCCCCGCCGGGCAGTGGAGGCAGATCAACGCCTACAGTGGCGAGGCGGGGCAATCGCCCATCGTGATCTCCCCGGCGGGCTGGCTGGTGTTCAACGACCGGAGGCGGCTCGACCGGGAGCGCGAGTTCAACCGTCGCCTGTACCTGCATCACCTGGAACGGGCGGTGCATCAGGTGGGCCTGGCCCATCCCCTGTGGGCGCTGGAAAGAGCTGGTGGGAACTGGTGTACAGACGGGCAGCGGGAAGCGGAACTCAGCGCGGCAAGTGCCCTGGTGGCCTACAGCCTGATCCGCAGTGCAAGGGGACAGGAGGCTGAGCGCCTCGCCCTGGTCCCGCCCGGCATACCGCACATGACGGACCTCACACAGGCGCTGGAACTCCTGCAGTCCGGGACCGTCCGCGCCGCCGACATCGAGCCGCATGGACCGTCTCTGGCTCTCTCGCGCCGGATTCCGTCGGGCGTCGCCGGGCGGGGGCCGGGCCGCATCGAAGAACGGCTGCGTTCATTGGAACGGGCGGCCAACACCGGGAAGTGCAAGCTGTCCGAGGTGGACGCCCTGCGCTCCTTCTGGCAGGCGCGGCGGGAAGCGCGGCAGCGGGGCATCCACGACCAGTTACGGGCCAGCATCGAACGGGTGGGGACCCGGACCCTGGATGAGGTGCCGGGGTTGCGGGAAGCGCGGGCGGCCTCACCTCCCCCCAGCCGGGCACAACTGGCGTGGCGGGACTTCCGCGAGAGCTTTCCCCTGCTGGGTCCCATCCTGGCCGGGATGACCCTGTGCGAGGACCCCGAGGTCTGCCGCCGCCTGGACATCCGCATCGGCGCCGTAGCGGTGGAACGGGGCGTCATCTACATCAATCCCGGGGCGGGGCTGAGCCTGGAGGAGGCCCGCTTCGTGATCGCCCACGAAGCCCTGCACGTCGCCCTGGGCCACCACGAGCGGCGCCAGGGCCGGGACCCGGAACTCTTCAATATCGCCTGTGACCTGATGATCAACGCCTGGCTGACCGAGATGCGCTTCGGGGTCATGCCTGCCGGGGGCTGCCTGGATTCGGACCTCGCGGCGCTGGGCAGCGCGGAGGCCATCTACTCGAAGCTCGCTCGCAACGTGCGCCTGGCCCGCCGCCTCCAGACCCTGCGGGGAAGCGGGGAGGACATCCTTGACGGGGACGAGCGGTACGCCCGGCTGCTGAACCGGGCGGAACAGGGCAGCAGCGTGGCCCACGACCACGACAGCATCCTGCTCGAACGGTTGCGGCGCGGTCTGGCCGAGATGGAGGCCCTCCAGATGCGCGGCCTGCTGCCCGCCGGACTCGACCGCCTGATCCGGCAGCGGGCGGCCCACGGTGTGCCCTGGCGGGTGGAACTCGCCCGCTACCTGGGGCAGCACTTCCGGCCCGGGGACACCCGCCGCAGCTATGGACGGGCGTCAAGGCGGCAGGGATCCACCCCGGACCTCATCCGCCCGGCCTGCGTCGTGGACCAGGAGCGAGAGGCACAGGTGCTGGGCGTGCTGATCGACACCAGCGGGAGTATGGACGAGCGGACCCTGGGGCTGGCCCTCGGTGCCCTGTCCACCACCGCGCAGACGCTGGACATCGACCTCTTCCGGGTGGTGACCTGCGACGCGGGCGCGCACGACCTGGGCTGGCGCAGTCCCTGGGCGGCGGGGAGCGGCGTGACGCTGGTCGGTGGGGGCGGCACCGTCCTGCAACCCGGCGTGGACCTGATCCGCACGGCGAAGGACGTGCCCGCGGACATGCCGCTGCTGATCATCACCGACGGGTACTTCGAGCCGGAGTTGCATGTGCCCGGCGAACACGCCTGGCTGCTCGACAGTCACGGGGAGCTGGCGATTCCCACCCGGGCCCCGGTCTTCCGCATCCGCGCGCGCTAAAGCTCTGGCTGATCCCTCATCCCGCTGTGAGATCCCACTGGGATGGCAGTCAGAAGACGTGTTGGCGAAGGCACTGTTCACCCCGTGGTCCTGAAGGGCCGCGTCGTCAGTGCCCGGGGACTGGCGAGCTACCGGGACCCCGTCACTGGGAAGCAGCGCCGCCGGTCGGTGAGCTGCAAGACCCACGAGGAGGCGGAACGTGTCCTGCGGGCGCTGCTGCGTACCCTCCCCAAGGCGAAGCCGGTGCAGCGGCGCCCGGCGGCCAATCTACTGAGCCGCCGGGCGTGCCGCCCAAGGTCGTGGCGGACTGGCTGGGACATGCCGACGCCAGCTTCAGAGTGAAGGTGTACACGCCTATCTACGATGACCAGCGGGTTGCTGCTGCTTTGCCCATGAGCGAACTCCTGGGTGCAGGCAGCAGGGCTGACCCGCAGATGCCGCTCCCCGGGTCAGCCGCAGAACTGGAGCAGGGTCTGGAGGCCCTGAGGCGTCTGCATCAGGCCCTGGGGGCGTTCCTCGAGACAGCACCCGAGTGGGCGAGGACAGTGCTGCGGGAGATTCGGGTCGAACTTATGGGCAAGCACTTGCGGGATGGCTTCGGTCCATCCCCACGCACGTGGGGAACACAGGAGGACACCGAGGTGGCGAATCGCACGCGGCGGTCCATCCCCACGCACGTGGGGAACACACGCCGTGCGGCTGGGCTACCGTGGCGGTACGCGGTCCATCCCCACGCACGTGGGGAACACCCGCCGCCCGCGAGGTCCGCCGTGCTGCGGGCCGGTCCATCCCCACGCACGTGGGGAACACAGCCTGCGGGCGAGGTCGTGTTCCCCGATGGCCGGTCCATCCCCACGCACGTGGGGAACACCCTACCGCCCCCAGGCTGTGGCGCACGACTGGCGGTCCATCCCCACGCACGTGGGGAACACTTCTACTTCCTCTGGGGCCGCGTCCGGTCGATCGGTCCATCCCCACGCACGTGGGGAACACGGACTGGGAAATGGGGGACCGGAAGGGCAAGACGGTCCATCCCCACGCACGTGGGGAACACCACCCACGATAGCCTCTGTAATCATGTCAGTACGGTCCATCCCCACGCACGTGGGGAACACTGTTCCTGGGGGAGCAGTTGCCAGTGGCGGCCCGGTCCATCCCCACGCACGTGGGGAACACCACGTCCTGCAAGCTCTCTGCAATTACAAACCCGGTCCATCCCCACGCACGTGGGGAACACGTCTGCCTCTGGGACATGCCGCACCGGTCGGACGGTCCATCCCCACGCACGTGGGGAACACTCGGCTGGCGGCGCGGGGGCTTTTTATTTGGCCGGTCCATCCCCACGCACGTGGGGAACACGGGGACAGCCCCAAAGCTCCCAGGAACAACGCCGGTCCATCCCCACGCACGTGGGGAACACCGGAGGGGGAACACGGGGGGCAGGGGCGCAAGCGGTCCATCCCCACGCACGTGGGGAACACACTCCCGGCGCCCGGCTGTATCAGCTCCAGGTCGGTCCATCCCCACGCACGTGGGGAACACGTGTGCTGGTCCACCCGCGTGTTTGCAGGCCCCGGTCCATCCCCACGCACGTGGGGAACACGGGAACTCCACCACGTTCCCTGAATACCTCAAAGGTCCATCCCCACGCACGTGGGGAACACAACTACATGGACATGCACGCCGATGTCAGCAGCGGTCCATCCCCACGCACGTGGGGAACACCCGTTGATGCCCGCGATGTCGAAACCAGAGAGCGGTCCATCCCCACGCACGTGGGGAACACACTTTAGAAACACGATGTTTCTCCCGCTTCACCCCCTGCCAAGGCCCCTGTTCAGCCCTGGATCCGCATCACAATTTGTCATCGTCCTCGGGAGGGGCATACTCCCGGTCCAATTCTGCATGACGGGCGTTGCGGACGGCAATGAGTTGAAAGCCGTCCAGTTCGACCAGGCGACGTTTCGGGTCGCCGTGCAGGCGGACGGCAAAGCCCTGCTCGTTGTTCGCGCGGTAGAGCTGGGTGCAGCGACCTGTGCGGGCGTGCTGCACGACCTTGTCCCACAGCAGGTCACGGACCAGGGCGGAGGCGTTGCCGACATAGACGCCCGGCTGCACTTCCAGCAGCCAGCGGCTGAGTTCGCCGCGCAGGGAGGGCGGCACGGCTTCGAGCGTCATGACGATCATCCGTGATTCACCCCACCGCGCACGTCGCCTTCCGGGTCCCAGAGGTCGCCCGGAGCGAGGTCGTCGGCGTCCGGTTCGTCTCCGCCGAGGAGGTGGTGAAGGTCGGCGGCCATGCGTTCGAGCAGGCGAAGCTGGGTCATGTGGTCGCGCAGGCCGGTACGGACGCGGCGTTCCAGGTCGTCGCCCGGGGTGGCGGCCTCGCGGAAGGCGACGGGGAGGACGACTTCCACCTTGTACAGGTCGGCCACGTCGTACACGAAGGACAGCATCTTGCCGGTGTGGACGAAACCCAGGGCCGGGCTGTACCCGGTGGCGAGGATGGCCGCGTGGGCCAGGCCGTACAGGCAGGTATTGCCCGCGCTCACCGCCTTGTTGAGCGGCGTCGCCCGGTCCCAGTCCTGCATCTTGTACTGGCGGGCATCCCACTTGACACCGTGCGCCTTGCTGTAGCGGGCGTAAGCGTCGCGCACGCGGGCACCCTCACGGCCCCGGATCTGCTGGAGGGTGAGGTCCTCCGGCAACCCTTCGGGGAAACGCATGGCGTACATCTGCCGGACGACGCGGAGGCGGCTTTGGGTGTTGGCCCAGAGCCGGGCCTGACGGTGGAGGCGAACGGCACTGCGCGTCTCGCCGAGGCCGCTCGCGTAGAGGCGGACCCCACCTTCACCCACCCACAGCAGCGAGCAACCCGTGTTCGACAGCGCCTTGACGGCCTCGTGGCTGACGCTGCACCCGGGGCCGAGGAGCAGCACGCTCAGGCTCGCCACGGGGAGGGTCACCATGCCGTCCGGGTGGTAGGCGCGCACCCCCCGCCCGTCCTGTTCCAGCCGGGTGTGTTCGAGGTAGAGGTACGTGGTGCCATCGCGGAACTTGGGGAGTTCGCGCAAGTTCTGCTTGTGCCAGATGATGCCGCCCCCGGTCATGCCGGTTGCCCCAGGCATCCCGCGCGAAGGACACCGCTCTGTCCCTGGCGTTCCGGCCTCCTCCCGGAACGGCGGCCACGGCGGAGCGCCCGTCTCATAACGGCGCGAGGCTGAGCAGGCCACAGCCCAGACTCTTGGCGTGGCCCAGGCCGCCCCGCACGGCCGCGTGAAAGAGGTCCGGTTGTCTCACCCGCAGCGCGCCCTCGAAGGTGACGGTATGCAGGGTGATGACCTGGGCGCCCTTGCGCGTGCGGACACGTCCGGCACGGCGGATGTCGGCCCCCAGCAGGTCGAAGCCGTTCTTCTCGCCCTGGCGGTCCAGCCACGCGAGCTGGTCCTCCGGCCGGTGGAGGCCGTGGCGGGCACTGCGGCCCTGCTCATCCTGGCGCCGCACGGTCACGTTGGCGTGCAGGCGAAAGCGCAGGGGCTGGCCCGGCGTCAGCACCGGGGCCAGGTCGAGCGTCCGCACGTTCCAGGCGCGCAGATACCCGGGGTCACGGGCGTTCAGCGCGCCCCAGTCGGGCGGGGTCACGCTCTGTACGAGCAGCACCGGGCCAGGCTCGCCCGAGTCGGGGTCCGTCAGGGTGTCCTGACGCCACAGCAGGCGCTCGCCAGTCGGGAGCGCTGCCTCCGGCTGACCGGCCCCCGGAAAGGCCCAGCGCAGGGTCTGGTGCAGGGCGTAGGGGCTACTCAAGTCGCGGACAGCGTGGCGGTGGCGTTCACCCGGAAAGAGGCGGGACAGATGCAGGGTCACGGACTCACCTCCGGGGGCCGGTGAAGGTGCGGCAGGGCTTCCGCCCACTCGATCACGTCACGCAGGGCGTAACGCCGCTCAAGGAAGGGCGCGCTGGGGTCGTCGCGGCGCTCGCCGGGCGTGGCGTGCAGGGGCGGCTCACCCACCTCGGCCCGGTCGACCACCAGGCGGTAGAGGTCGTCCCCGGTCTCGCCCGGACCGCCCCCTTCCCGTCGGCGCAGGGTGGGCGCGCCGCGTAGGGCGGGCAGCAGGGCATCCGGGCGCAGACCTTCCGGGAACCACAGGGGAATGGCGGGCACGAACGCCTTGCGGCCCAGACTCAGCGGCCAGTGCGGATCACGCAGCGCGGCGTGCAACTCGCGCAGCAGCGCCCCGTCACCCGACAGGCCCGCCCAGAAGGCCGCATCGGCCAGGTAGGCCCGGCGGGTCAGGCTGGTGCCGCTGCCGCGCTGCTGCGGGTGCAGTTGCGCCGTGTGGTAATCGTGCATGAGAACTCCGGCCCGGTCCACCCGCACCCCGAAGCGCAGGGCACTCAGGTGCGTGATCGGTGCGCCGCGGTCGATGCCCAGTGCGGCAGCACACAATCCCAGCACCCCGCTCTTGCTGGGTTCGGCCCCGGTATCGCGGTCGTCGAAGCGCGAGCGGGTGCCCCAGGACTGCATGGGGCCGCCCAGGGGAATCAGCAGGGTGGTCACCCCAGCGCCCCACTGACCTTCAGGCCGCGCAGCAACCCCTCGGCGTCCGCGACGGTGGCGTCGATCAGGGCCTGCACGCTGTCCAGACGCCCCTCTAGGTCCGCCACCTCCTGCCCGTCCACGGCGTTCACGTAGCGGACGCGGCCAGCGCCGCCGAACACCGCGTCCTGCCTCTTCATCTCGGCGGCCAGGGCCTCCATGCTGGGCCGCACGAAGCCCTCGCCACGTTCGCGGACCGCGCGCTCGAAGGCGTTGGCGAGGTTGCGGGGGCTGGTGTCCTCGCGCACCACCTGCACCATCAGGCTGGGCGCGTTGTGGGCCGCGAACGTGTTCTGCTTGCCCGTCGGCGCGGCGTACACGCTCGCCTCCAGAAAGGCGCGCAGGCCCCGCACCGCCAGATCCAGGTCGCCCCCCAGGTTCTGGAGCAGCTTCTGAAGGTCCACGCAGGCGTAGCGGTAGTAGGTGGCGCTGCCGAATTCCACGGTGCCCAGCATGTCCGCGCCCGCCGTGTCGCCGGGTTTCAGGTCGTCCACGGCGGTGTAGAAGTCGAACTCCCGGCCGCGCATGGCGTGCGTGCTCAGCGCGTGTGCCACCTGGGCTGCCGCGTCGGCATTCTTGTCGGGCAGGTCGGCCAGCATCCGGCCGAACAGGGCCACGTCCACCGCGCGGGAGCCGTCCAGCGCCCCCAGGAACACCGCCCTGAATTTCTTGTCCAGCTCCACCGGCCGGGGTTTGGCCTTTTTGCTCTCTTCCTCCAGCTTTTGCAGGTGCAGGGCCAGTTCGTCCCAGTGCTGAAGAATCAGGTCGCTGAAGCGCTGCAACTCGTCGCGCCCCAAAAACAGCAGGTACTCCGACTTCTTCTCCTCGGTGCCGTCCTTGCGCTTGCTGACCTTCACGTCGAGTTTCACGGCCCGCAGGGCCTCCACGGCCGCCTGTTCCGCCTCGGCCGCAGGTTTGCCAGCCGCGACCAGCCGGTCCCGGACCGCCTCGTGGGCGCGCTTGGTGCGCTCGCCCAGTTCGGCGGGTGTCACGGTGCCGCGCTCACGAAAATCCATCCGCATGGCCCGCTTGAAGCTCTGCGAGGACACCCGCGCCCGCCGGGTGCCGCCGAAGTAGGCGTCCTTGGGGCTGCCGGTGTCGTCGCGGTTGAGGTTGCTGGGCGCGAAGTTTTGCAGGTAGTGCAGTTCCAGAAGGGCTTTCACAGGGTCTCTCCTTCCTCATCCGAGGGGGTGGGGGTGTCCAGGGGCAGGGGGCCGGTGGGGGCGTCCGGCTCCCCGGCGGTGGGGTCGGGGTCGCTCAGGCGTTCGGCGCGGCGGTAGAAGTCCAGCGCCCAGCGGCGGCGCACCCGGTCGCCCGCGCCGTCGCGGGACCAGTCGCTCACGTCGGCCATCAGTTGCACCCAGTCGGGCCGCAGGTCGCCCGCCGCCAACAGCGTGACCGCCTGCCGCAGCGCGTAGGGCAGGGCGTCCGCGTCGGCGTCCAGCAGGGCCAGAAAGCGTTTCTCGGTGCTGGGCCGCTGGTCCTGGTCCAGATAGAGCTGCCCGAAGGTGCGCCCGAACGAGGGGCGGTGTTCCGGCGCGGCCCCAAAGGTCTCGGTGCCGTCGGGGCGCTCGGTCAGGGCGTACAGGCCCGCCACGACGGCCAGCGCGCGCCACTGTCCCTCGCGCCCGGCGAGGTTCAGTCCCGAGCGCAGGAACACGCCCTCCAGCCAGGGCACGCTCTGGCCGGGCCGGTCGTCGCCCAGCGAGCGGCGCAGGTGCGCCAGTTGGCCCCGGTCGAGGCGCGAAAGGGAGACGAGCAGCCGCTCGTGCGGGGTGGGTTCGGTGGGGGTGGCAGTATCGGTCATGCGGGGGCGACCTCCTGGACATCGGTGGAGCGGTGGAGCGCCCTCAGGGCGCGCTCCAGCAGGGCCTGCGGGCTGGGCTGGTATTTGCCGTCGGTGCGGCGGGGGCGGTACGCGAAGCCGAGCGTCTGTCCGTCCCCGCCCGCGCCCTGGAGGTTCAATTCCCAGGCGCGGCGGGCCTGGCGGTCCACGGCGCTGACCCAGGCCGCCCGCGCCTGCTCGGGGGTGCCCAGCTCCGACAGGAATACCCGGAAGGGCGCTTCCAATCCCGCCCAGTACGCCCCCAGGCCCGGCAGCGTGCGAGCCAGCGTGGCCACGTCCTCCTTGTGGGGGTCGCGCTCGCCGCCACGGGAAAGGACTTCGGCGGCGAGGCGGGCGGTGGCCTGCCGCAGGCCCTCGGCCATGCCCCGCGCCGCCCCCAGCGCGTCGGTCACGGCGGCCGTGAAGCCCTCGGCATCCGTGACGAACGCCGCGGGCAGGGTGTAGGTTTCCTGCCGGTACGCGAACGTCTTGCCCTGGTCGCTCAGTTGCCCCGTGACCGTCAGCGCCACGTCCTGGCGGCCCCGCACCCCCTCCAGCACGAGGCGGGCGTGGGTCAGGGTGCCGGGGGCCTGGCCGCCGGAGCTGGCCTGAAAGTGGGTGTCCCCGCCCTGCCCGGCCACCTGAATCTCGTGGTGCGGGTCGGGCAGCAGGGCGCTCAGGTCGCGCCACAGCAGTTGCTCGCGCCGCAGCTTGAGCGGAAACCGCTCGGGCTTTTTCGGGTCGGCCGGGGCGCGCAGCGTCACCATCGGGTCGAGGTTGCGGCCCGCGCCTTCCGGGGCGCCCTCCAGGGGCAGGCCCGCCGCGAAGCCGATGGTGGCCACCCGCACTGAACCCGCCTCATCCCCTTCCGGGATCAGCCGCACGCTGCGCGCGGGCCAGGTGTAGCGGTCGGCGCGGCCCAGCGGCACGTCGCCCAGCTCCAGTTCGTAGTACCGCTTCACGGCGGCGACCGTCAGCGGCTCGCGCTCCCACACGGCCTGATCGGTCCCGTACTCCGGGTAAGGGGTGAGGTTCAGGCACAGCGTCTCGTGCAGGGTGTGGCCCTGCGCCGCCGTGAGGGCATAGGTGGCGACCGGCGCGGCCTTGGCGGACGTCGTGAAGCGCTTGATCAGGCCGCCCAGCAAAAAAGTCTGCCCCTCCACCAGCCGCCGCGCCGCCTCGGCCGGGCTGAGGGGGTCGCTGCGTTCCCCGCCGGGCCGGGCCGCCGGGTTGAACAGCGGCGAGGTGTTCGCGCTGCCGACCTCGCTGCCCAGGCGCGTCCAGTGGCTGCGGTACTTGCCGCCTTCCAGATCGGGCGTCAGGTCGCGCACCTGCCAGAAGGGCCGCTCGGGGTGAAACAGGTCGAAGTTCTGCGCGTGTGCGGTGAAATACGCCTCCAGTCGGTCTTCGGGAAACCCGTCCCTGAACCATTCGGCGGCCTGCTCGGCATTCTTCGGCCCCCGCAGGGCGCGGTGGAGCAGCGCCAGGCTCAGGCGCAGCAGCGCCACGGTCACCAGCGGCGACGGGTCGTCAATGCGCTGAAACGCGCGGGCCTGGGTCAGCAGCTCACGCAGGCCGACCTCGCGGACAGGGCCGCCGTCCCCTGGCCGGACGGGAATCCAGGGTTCGTCAAGTAGATTGAAAGAAAACAAAGGCACCTCCTGCACGGCGAATTGTGGTGGGCACACTTGCACTGGCCGATGCCAGGACACGGCGGGGAATTGCCCCAGCCGTGCCCCCGGCACTCAGAGGAGGTAGCCCGAACGTTCCAGGCGACGTTCTGCCAGCTCAAGAGCAAGCTCGGCCCGGAACATCTTGAGAAATGCCCAGGGTTCAATCTTGCGAGCACAGCGGAATGCCGCCCGTCGCCACGCGGCTTCCACCGCCGAAAGGACCTCCTGCTCGAACATGTCGTCAGGCATAGTTGTGACCTCCAACACGAGAGGCGAGGCACCACGGGAGGTAAACTCCCAGTGCAGTTGAAACTCAACGGCTGCATGAGAGATGCGTGCTGCCCCCGGATTGCCGTCCGGGGACGCTCTCTGTATGCCCTCAGAGCGTACAACTCTGTTGAAGGAGTGTCAACTTTGAGTGGTAGCTTTACATCCAATCCCCACAAGCGTGGGGATAGACCATCTGGTTGTTGCCAACCTTGAGTGGTAGCGGTCCATCCCCACCGAGATGGGGAGCTGCCACCCATACATATCCTACTCCTGCACTTTGGCTCCCCGCTTCTCTCCTTCATTCGATCTCGCCTCCCCCCGGCCTGTCGTACCGGCGGAGTGCCTCGCGCAGTTCGCTGAGCCACGCTTCGCGCACATCGGGCGGCGACAGCACCTCGGCCCGGGGACCCCAGCTCAGCAGGAAGGGCAGGAGTTCGCGGGGCAGGCCCGTGGCGTCGGTCCCGGCGCGGAACTCCATATCCACGTGCCCGTCCTGGCGAATCAGGGTGGCGTTCGGAAAGCCGCCCTCCAGCACGCGGTAGGCGGCCTCCGGGGCAAAGCGGACGGTGACGGCCACCGTCGCCTCACCGCCGATGACCCCCCAGGCGTCACTCAGGAAGTCGCGCGGCTCGAACTCCGGGTCGGGTTCATAGGTGTCGGGCAGAAGGCAGAGGTTGTGCATGCGCGAGAGCTTGAACGTCCGCACCTTCCCCCGGTGACGGCGCTCCAGCCCGATGACGTACGGCGCGAGATTGGTGCGGCTGATCTCGATGAAGTACACGCACAGCTCGTTGCCCGTCTCCAGCGTGCCGTTCGGGCGGCGGTAATCGAAGCTCAGGACGCGCTGGTCCATCCAGGCGGCGGCGACCTGTTCCATCTGACGCTCGACGAAGGGCGTGGCCCCATTGTCGCGCACACTGGCGTTCAGGGTGTGCCTGATGCGTTCGGGCAGGGTCAGCGAGATGCTTTGGAGGGCCTGGCGGTAGTGGCTGTTCAGGGCCGGGGAATGGTGGTGCGCGAGGCGGATGGCGGCGTAGGCGGCGAGCGCTTCTGCCGGGCGCAGCAGAGTGCCGCTCCGCGGAATGGAGTATTCCTTGTTGCGGTGTTCCACCACGTCGTGGCCCATCTCGCGCAGCGCCTCGATATCCCGCTGAATGCTGCGCTGGCCTACCCCAAAGCGCTGGGCGAGCTGCGCGGTCGTGGAGCGCCGTGCTTCCAGTTCATGCACCAGCCGGGACAGGCGGCGGGCCTTGTCCCAGGTTTTGGCCTGCCGGGGCGCGCGTGGGTGTCGGCCGGGCAGGACTTCGGGGCCAAATGGAGGGGGGACAGGATCACCCATGACCCACAAAGTAGGGGAGAGCCGTCGCACCCCTGTCGCGCCCTCTTGAGGCGGGATATTTATGTCAGCAAACTTGTGTCCTGTTGACGCAACTCCTGTTCCCGCTCGGTGGCCCAGGGAAGCGAAACCCCGCTGAGAAAGACCTCGATCTCGCGGCCCTCGCGGCGGGCGGCGTCCAGGTCCGAGGCCCACGCCGTGTCCGGGTCGAGCCGGTAGCGGCCGCTCTGGGCCTGCACGCTGCCCGGCCAGCCCAGCGCATCACGGAGTTGCCTGGCCGTGCGCGACACCCGCTGGGCGGCCAGGCGAGCGGTGCGGGGCCGGTGATCCCGCAGCACCTCGGTCAATTCGTCGGTGGTCAGTTCGCCGCCCGCCTCGACCAGCGCGGCCAGCATGACCAGCGCGAGGTCCGGCAGAGGGACGCGCCTGCCGTTGACCTGCACCTCGGGCAGGCCCAGCACGCGCAGAACCACCCGGGTCTGTGGGGGGCGGGGCAGTGGGGCGGGCCGCTGCTGCTCTGACAACAGACCAAACAGCAGCGGGAAGGCCTGCGCCTCCTCGCGCACCCACAGCACGCTGCGGTCCAGGCCCCCCAGGGCCGCCCGCGCCTGTTCGGTGCGGCCCTCGCGGCGGTCAAGCTCGGCGCCCACGATCAGGGCACGGTCGCCGTCCTCGCGGTCGAGTGGGCCAACGCGGGCCAGGTGGTCACGCACGCTGGCGGCATCCAGTGCTGGAAGCCCCACCAGCGTCGCCGCCAGGTCCACGTTCACCCACGACCGCCCGGAGGCCCGGTCGGCCGCCGTGACCCGCGACGCCTGCCGCAACGTGTCGAGCGCCAGCAGGAGGTGTCCGGCCAGGCGCTGCGTGTGGCCCAGCCCGCGCAGCGCCTGGCGCAGGTCGTCCTCGTCACCTGCTGCACGGGCGACCGCGGCGGCCTGCTCGTACAGGGTGCCCGCCCGCGCCCACTCGCCCAGCGCCCGGCGCGCCCCCGCCTGACCCGACAGGGCGCGGCTCTGGAAGGCGCCCGGCAGGCGCGCGAGTTGCTGAAAGTACGTCTCCGCCTCGTCCAGACGCGCCGCGCGCAGGCAGATCAGCCCCATGCTGTTCAGCGTCCACGCGCGGTACCGCGGCTGCCGGACCAGGGGCAGGGCCTCGGAAAAAGCCATCATGGCCCCGGCCTCGTCGCCGCGCCGACTGTGCAGGCCGCCCAGGTCGATCAGAATCAGGGCGCGGGCGTGCCCTTCGGTGCCTTGCAGCGCCTGCGCGAAGGCCGCCTCCCACGGACCGTCCGGCTGGGTGCGGTTCAGGCTCAGCCCCTTCATGCGCCAGGCCAGCGTGCGTTCGTTGGGCCGCAGGTCCGCCTCGTGGAGCAGGGCACGCTCGGCGGCGCTCAGGGCCTCGGCATAGGCCTCACGCTGCGCCAGCGCCCAGGCCAGGAACACCTGCAAAAAGGCGTCCGGCGGGCCATGCTCCAGCGCCTGGCCTGCCAGACGCTCCACCTCGGCCGCGCCGCCCGGCACGTTCGACCACAGCCGCAACCGCATCCGCAGGGCCGCGCGGCCCAGGCGTCCCCCGGCATCCGCCGTGTCCAGCAGGGCCAGGAGCGCAGCGCCCTGCGCGGCGTCTTGCAGTTCGGGAATGGCCCGCTCGATACTCAGCAGAGCGGCCTCCACCTGCCCCAGCTCGGTCAGCGTCCGGATGGACTCCTCCCAGGCGGCCCAGGGAATGGCCGGGCGCATTGGGGATCGGCGGTGCGTGGGCATCAGCGACAGCGTACCGGCTGTGCGGCGAGAGAAGGGGGAGAGGCCACGGCTGCTGCGTGGCCCCTCCCCCTTTCAGGGATCGCGGTTCAGCCGCCGCCGGTGCCGATCTTCGTGTCGTCCCCGGCCAGCATGGGCTGGGTGGGCGTACTCCACGGCACGCTCAGCATCAGGAACAGGCCGAGGAGGAGAGGCAGGGCGCGGCGGACAGCGGTGGGGTGCGGCATGGTGGACTCCTGGGGCGCGGTCTGGCCATGAACGCGCGGGACAAGGGCGCCCCCAGGCCCCCACGGCAGTGGCGGCCAGAACACGGCAAAACGGGGGATGGGAGCGCGGGCGGGGACCGGAACAGACAGGTCGCGCGTGGGCGCAGGCGCGGGCCTACCCCGTCCAAACGCGCTCAGGGGCAGCGTTTGCGGCGACAGGTGCAGCGTGCGCGCCCCAGGCGTCCAAACGCGTCGTCCGGTTCAGTGAGCCAAAAGTCGGCACGGCCCCCCCGTCCCGCCGCCTTACGCTGGGCACCATGACCCCACCCCCTACCCCGGTCAGCGCGGCGGTGCCGTTGCTGTGGGCCAAGAGCGGCCAGAAGTCGGCCCATCAGGACGGCGCCCAGACGGGCTGGCTGCCGGTGCTGCACCACCTCCTGGATGTGGGCGCCTGCGCGCAGGCCATCCTGGAGCGCGAGCCTGCCCGCACCCGCGCCCTGCTCGCGGCGGACCTCGGCGCGGATTCCGCTGCGGATCAGGCCACGGCCCTGCGCTGGACCTGTGCCCTGGCCGCCCTGCATGACCTGGGCAAGGCCAGCCCCGCCTTTCAGCACCTCTGGCCCGAGGGGGCCGCGCGCCTCGCTTCCCACCTGAGCGTGCCCGCGCACAAACCCGCCACGCCCCACGGCCTGGTCACCCAGAACCTGCTGCCCGGCCTGCTGACGGCGCGCGGCTGGCCCGGCCCGCTGGCGCGCGGCGTGGCCGACGCCCTGGGCTGCCACCACGGCTTCCGTGCCCCCACCCCTCCGGCCCATGACCGGGGCACCGGTCCCGGATGGGCGGCGGTGCAGGCCGAACTGCTGGAGCTGGTGCTGAAGGGCTTTGGCCTGGAAGACGCGGCGCCCCCACCCGTGACGGCCCTGACCGGCGCGGCCTTTATGCGCCTGGCGGGCCTGACCAGCTTCGCCGACTGGATCGGCAGCTCTTTTCCTCTGGCCCCCACGCCCGACCCGCTGGCCTTCGCTGACCCGGCCGGGTACGTGCAGGAGGCTGCCGAACGGGCGCGTAGCGCGCTGGACGCCCTCGGCTGGACCGTTCGCCAGCCCCTGAATCCTGATCCGGGCAGCGTGGACGAAACCTTTGCCTACCTCCCCGGGTTCCGGGCGCGGCCCCTCCAGACGCTGCTGGCCGACCTGCTGAACGCGGACGACCCCCGCCCGGCGCTGGTGCTGGTGGAGGCCCCGATGGGCGAGGGCAAGACCGAGGGGGCCCTGTACAGCTACCTGCAACTCCAGAACGCGGCCGGGCACCGGGGCCTGTACGTGGCCCTGCCCACCCAGGCGACCGGCAACGCGATGTACACGCGCCTGCTGACGTTCCTGGGCGAGCAGGCTCGTGCCCGCTCAGGCCCCATTACGGTGGATTTACAGTTGCTGCACGGCGGCGCGGCCCTGAATGACACCTATCAGGCGCACCTGGCCGGGGCCTCCCGCGCGCAGGCCCGTCCCCCGGCCCAGCAGGCCCTGCCGGTGACGCCCAACGTGGCGGAGGCGGGCCGGGCTGCCCCCCACGCCTTGGACGCGGACGGCCCGGGGGGCAGTGTGGGGGCCGCCGAATGGTTCAGCCACCGCAAACGTGCCCTGCTGAGCGAGTACGGGGTGGGCACCGTGGACCAGGCCCTGCTGGGCGTTCTGGGGGTGAAGCACCAGTTCGTGCGGTTGTGGGGCCTGGGCAACCGCGTGGTCGTGCTGGACGAGGTGCATGCCTACGACACGTACACGACGCAACTGATTTACGCCCTGTGCCGCTGGCTGCGCGCCCTGGATTCGAGCGTGATCATCATGAGCGCCACCCTGCCCGCGCAGACGCGCCGCGACCTGCTGGACGCCTGGGGGGCCACGCCCGACCCCGCCCCGACCTATCCACGCCTGACCGTGGCCCGCGGCGGCGACACGAAGGCCGGGAGCCGTCACGTCCCCGGCCCACGCCGCCGCACGACCCTCACCCTCCGGGCCACTGCCCCCGATCCGGCCGCTCTGGCCCGGCAGGCCGTGGCGCTGGCCGAGGCGGGCGGCACCGTGGCCGTCATCGTGAACACGGTGCAGCGCGCGCAGGACATACTGCGGGAGGTGCGGGCGCAGTTGGGCGGGCGCTTTCAGAGCATGTGCCAGGCGAGCAAACACCCCGGGCGCGTTGGCGTGCATCTCTACCACGCCCGCTACCCGGCCGACGACCGCGCCCAGCGCGAAGAACGGGTCTTGCGCTACCTGGGCAAGCAACCGGCCCGCTACGTCAAGAACGGTCGGGAACACGTCGGCGACGTTCGCCCCGAGCGCTTCATCCTGATCGCCACCCAGGTGGCCGAGCAGAGCCTGGACTTCGATGCCGACGTGATGCTCAGCGACCTGGCCCCCGTGGACCTGCTGCTTCAGCGTGCCGGGCGGCTGCACCGGCATGCCGACAACACGGGCCGCCGCGGCGCGCACGAGACGCCTATGCTGTACGTCGCGGGTCTGGACGGCTGGCCCGAAGCGGCCCTGACCGAGTACCACTGGAAGTACGTGTACGAGCCAGCCCTGATGTACCGCACCTGGCACGCCCTCCAGGACCGCCCGCACCTGATACTGCCGGACGACCTCGACCCCCTGGTGCAGACAGTCTATGACCCCACCTCCCCGCTGCTTGTGGGCCTGGACGCGGCGCAGCAGACGGCCTTGGAGCGCGCCGACCTCCAACTCGCGCACCGGCGCCGCAACGACGCCCTGACCGGCGCCTTCGCCCACATCGGCACGCCCGAGGCCCTGCTCGACCTGGCGCCGCCCCCGGGTGAAGGCGATCCCGACGGAGAACCTACCCACGACGACGCGGACCCCACCCCGGAAGGCCCGCGCCACGGCACGCGGCTGGGCGAGGAGAACTTGCGGATCGTGCCGGTCCATTGCATCCAGCGCGGCCTGTTCCTGGATGAATGTGCGAACCACCCCGCACAAACCGTCACCCTCAGAAAAGACGACTGGGACACGGCCCGTGCGGTGTATGCCCGCAGCCTCCAGGTGTCCCGGCACGACCTCCTGCGCCACATGGGCGCGCACCACGACCGGCACGGCGTCAGGCTCGGCACGGCGCACGTCGGCTGGGCCGCCCATCCCCTCCTGCGCGACGTCCAACCGCTGGTGCTTGTGAATGGCGAGGCCACGCTGGGAAACACTCGCGTCCGCCTTGACCCGGAACTCGGCCTGACCTATGAGCGGCTAGACTGAGTCGGGGTCTGTCCCCCGCGCCGCATGAAAATGTAAGCCAATTCCAGACCGTGTGGAGGGACTTGCGGCAGGGTGAGAAGCGGGCGACCTTGTGTTTCTGAAGTGTGTTCCCCACAGGTGTGGGGATGAACCTTTGCGTGTCCAGCACGGTCAGGCCGTCAAGGAGTGTTCCCCACAGGTGTGGGGATGAACCGCGAGGGAGGCTCCCTTGAAGCGTACCAAAAACGTGTTCCCCACAGGTGTGGGGATGAACCGCAGGTTTCACCCGCCCGGTCCCCAGGAGCGACGTGTTCCCCACAGGTGTGGGGATGAACCGCCCCGCTGCCCTATTTCCCCATTCATTAAGACGTGTTCCCCACAGGTGTGGGGATGAACCGCCGCGCGTACTCGTCGGGGTAGGTGTCGGGGTGTGTTCCCCACAGGTGTGGGGATGAACCGTCCAGGTCAACGCGAACGGGCACGCTCAGGCCGTGTTCCCCACAGGTGTGGGGATGAACCGTCCCATATCGGTGTCCTTTGGCCCGGTGTTCGGTGTTCCCCACAGGTGTGGGGATGAACCGACTGGAGTACGTCTCCCCCGCTTCCAACTGGGGTGTTCCCCACAGGTGTGGGGATGAACCGGGCGGCGCCCCCAGCGCCACGGCGGCATGGATGTGTTCCCCACAGGTGTGGGGATGAACCGCTGTCGCCAGTTGCAATACCGCCACGGCATACGTGTTCCCCACAGGTGTGGGGATGAACCGGCGCTCACAGGGCACCCCCTTCCGCCTGGGCCGTGTTCCCCACAGGTGTGGGGATGAACCGTGGGGCAATCCGCTTGACCAGGGAATTAATCCGTGTTCCCCACAGGTGTGGGGATGAACCGGCCAAGCCCGTCATCACCGCCGTGCGGGACGTGTGTTCCCCACAGGTGTGGGGATGAACCGTTGTCGCGCAGAACCTGGCCGTGAGCGCCGACGTGTTCCCCACAGGTGTGGGGATGAACCGGATGCCTTGCAGGGCCGCGAGGACGCTGCCCAGTGTTCCCCACAGGTGTGGGGCCGCTGCTGGTCGCCTTCGATCCGTGGAAGCCGCGTGACCCGGTGGAGCGCTTCAACCTGGCACAGGAGCAGGTAGGCCGTCACTGCCCGCTCGGCATGACTCGGCAGCCAACTGCGCCCGCGTGTACCCCTGTTCGAGCCGTGCCCTGACCCAGGCCTCGTACCATTACAGCAGCCCGTGCCTGAGCAGCTCCTCTTCCGTCCAAACGTACCCTTGAGGCTCGCCCTGCCCCGTCATCCTGGTCGGTCCTCTGCGATATCGGTGAGGTCCATCGCCCGCAGCTCCGGAGCGAGGTACGCCGTCACGCCCACCACCAGCAGGGTGACGATGCCGCCCAGCCACACGCTGCGCGCGGTGCCCAGCCAGCTCGCGGCCAGCCCGCTCTCGAAGGCGCCCAGTTCGTTGCTGGCCCCGATGAACATGCTGCTCACCGCGCTCACCCGCCCGCGCATGTGGTCGGGCGCCTTCAGCCGCAGCGTCGCCTTGCGCACCACCATGCTGATGCCGTCGAACAGCCCCGCCGCCACCAGCGCCGCCACGCTGAGGTAGAAGTGGCGTGACAGCCCGAACACCAACATGCACACCCCGAAGCCCGCCACCGCCAGCAGCAGCGTGCGCCCGGCGCCCTGCCCCGGTGGGTGGCGGGTGGCATACAGCATCACGGCCAGTGCCCCGATGCTGGGGGCGGCGACCAGCACCCCCAGCCCCTGCGGCCCCACCCGCAGGATGTCGGAGGCAAAGACCGGCAGGAGCGCCACCGCGCCCCCGAACAACACGCTGAAGAGGTCCAGCGCCATGCTGCCCACCAGCACCTGCCGCTGCACTACAAAGGCCAGACCCTCCTTCACGCTTCTCCACACCGGCTCGCCGGGGGTGAACGCCGGACGCGGCTTGGCCTTGACGGAGGCGAGGCAGGCCAGCGCCAACCCGTACAGCCCCGCAGCAAAGAGGTAAGAGCCGCGTGCCCCCACTGCTGCGTACAGCACGCCCCCCAGTGCCGGACCTGCGATAGCCGCCGCCTGCCAGGCGCTCGACTGCCAGGCCGAGGCGCGCAGCAGCAGCTCGCGGGGAACGACCTGCGCCTCGAAGGCGGGCAGCGCCGGGTCGGAAAAGCCGCGGGCGGTGCCCAGCAGGAAGATCAGCGCCAGAATTGGCCCGTACCCCAGCGCCGGGGCGTGCGGCGCGTACAGGAAGAACAGCAGTGAGCAGGCCACTTCCACGCCGGTGGTGATCAGCAGGATGCGGCGACGGTCGTTCCGGTCGGCCACCACACCGCCCAGCAGCGCGAGACTCAGGGCCGGAATGGCCTCGACCAGTCCCAGAATGCCCAGGGTGAGCGGACTCTTGGTGAGCTGATAGAGCTGATAGGCCACCGTGAGCGCGACGGCGCGGCCCGCCAGGGTGCTACAGACGGTGGCGAGCAGCATGGCCCGGAACTCGGGCAGGCGCAGCACGGCGCGGCTGGAAGCGGGGGAGGAGAGGGCCGCGTCAGACACGTGCGCGAACTCCCAGGGGTCGAGACACAACGAACATCTGCCGAGTGTAGGGTCCTGCCTGGTGGTCGTTTGTTCGGTCAATGCCCAGGCTGTGGGGAGGGGTGCCTGCTTCACGGTGGGGAAAGGAAAGCTACGGGCGCGGCCGCTGGCCCGCATTGCAGATGGCACTGGTCATGCTGCAACTCCTGAGGATGAGGCATTGGGAACGTGCCCTGCCCGACATGCCAAATAGAGAATACGAAGTCCCTAAGTGTCCAGGCCATCGCCCATATCGGACTCACCGTAAGCGACTTGCAGCACGCCACCAACTTCTGGCAGCAGGTACTCGGTTTCACGTTGGAGGGAACGGCGGAAGGGAGCGGTTCGTTGCTGGCCGAGACGACGGATGTCGCCGGTGCCCACAGCAAGCTCGCTTTTATAGCGCTTCCGCATTCCGACAGATCAGCTTCTGGCCGCCCTCACCACCATCTCTGTTCTCTTCTCCGCGCACCGACCTGACTCGCCGGTCAAGAACTTGACGCAGTGTATATCCGGCCTTAGAGTAAGAATTCATCAAGTTTCGGTTAAGTCGGCTCCGGTGAGGGCACGAACCGACCCGCCTCCAGAGAAGCGAGGTCCGTCATGGAACGTTCGAGTCCAGTCGTCCCCGAGTCCGAGGTGTATCACTTTCAGGAGGCCCTGCCTCCGCTCACCGCCCACGAGGCGACCGCCGAGGCCAACCGCTGCCTGTACTGCTACGACGCCCCGTGCATGCAGGCCTGCCCCACCCATATCGACATCCCGACCTTCATCCGCAAGATTTCGACCGGAAACCTGCGCGGGTCGGGCCGCGTCATTCTGGAGGCGAACTTCCTGGGGGCCACCTGTGCCCGCGTCTGCCCGGTGCAGGAGCTGTGCGAGGGTGCCTGCGTGCTGGGCAAGGACCACGAGCCTATCCAGATCGGGCGCCTCCAGCGGTACGCCACCGATCACATCTTTGATCGCGGCCTCCAGGTCTTCACCCCCTCGCCCCCCACCGGGCGGAGCGTGGCGGTCGTGGGCAGCGGCCCGGCGGGGATCAGCGCCAGCGCGGAACTTGCCAAGCTGGGGCATCAGGTGACCCTCTTCGAGAAACGCGAACTCGGCGGCGGCCTGAGCACCTACGGGATCATCGGCCTGCGCGAGCCGGTGGAGGTGTCGCTGCGCGAGGTGGAGGCGGTGCAAAACCTCGGCGTGGAGGTCCGCACCGGGGTCGAGTTGACCGACCGCGAGGGGCTGGACGTGCTGCTCTCCCAGTACGACGCCGTATTCCTCGCCCTCGGCCTCGGCGCGGTGCCCGCCCTCGGTGTCCCCGGTGAGGAGGCGGTGCTCGACGGGCTGGCGGTCATCGAGGCCAGCAAGGTGGAACCCTGGCGACTGAAGGTGGGGCCGCTCGCCCTGGGTCAGCGGGTGGTCGTGATCGGGGCGGGCAACACCGCCATCGACGCGGCGACCGTGGGACGGCGGCACGGTGCCGAGGTGGAGATCGTCTACCGCCGCACCGAGAACGAGATGACCGCCTACCGCCACGAGTACGAGTTCGCCCTGCACGAGGGGGTGGGCTTCACCTTCCTGACCCAGCCCATCGGAGTGGAGGTGGAGGGGGGCCGAGTGATCGGCCTGCGCTGCGTGCGGATGGGCCTGGGCCACCCGGACGCCTCGGGCCGTCCCCGCCCGGAACCCGTACCCGGCAGCGAGTTCGTCATTCCCTGCGACACCGTGATCGCCGCCATCGGGCAGGAGAAACCGGCCCTCGCGGTGGACCTCGGCCTCGCCCTCGAAAAGGGCTATATCTGTGTGGACGACGGCCTGCAAACCAGCGAACCCCGCGTCTACGCGGGCGGCGACTGCATCCGCGTGCGCGGCAGCGCGAGCACCGTGATGGCCGTGCAGGACGGCAAGCTGGCGGCGGCGAGCATCCACGCCATGCTGGGTGCCGCCCCCGCAGCGGCGGACTGACGCTCTCCCACTCCTCTCCCCTGGAGGCGAATCATGGCTGACCTTTCCGTGAACTTCGCGGGCATCCGGGCGCCCAACCCCTTCTGGCTGGCCTCCGCGCCGCCGACGAACAGCGGGGCACAGATTCACCGCGCTTTCGAGTACGGCTGGGGCGGGGCGGTGTGGAAGACCATCGGCGCTCCCGTACTCAACATCTCCAACCGCTACGGCGGCCTGACCCTGGGCGGGCAGCGCCTCCTTGCTATCAACAATGTCGAGCTGATCTCCGACCGCCCGCTGGAGGTGAACCTGCGCGAGATCGCCGAGATCAAGCGGCTGTGGCCCGACCGGGCGCTGATCGTCTCGGCGATGGTGGACGCCGACCCTGCGGCCTGGCGCGAGATCGTCATGCAGATCGAGGACACCGGGGCAGACGGCATCGAGCTGAACTACGGCTGCCCACAGGGCATGAGCGAGCGCGGCATGGGCGCGGCGGTGGGCCAGGTGCCCGAGATGTGCCAGCTCAACACCTACTGGGTGACGAGCGTGACCCGCCTCCCCGTTATCGTGAAGCTCACGCCCAACGTCACCCGCATCACCGACCCGGCGCACGCGGCGCTGGCGGGGGGGGCACACGCGCTCTCGCTCATCAACACCATCAACAGCGTGATGAAGGTGGACCTCGACACGCTGCTGGTGACTCCCAGCATCGGCGGGCAGGCCACCCACGGCGGGTACGCGGGTCCGGCGGTCAAGCCCATCGCGCTGCACATGCTCAGCGAGCTGATGTGCGATCCCACCGTGCGGAAAAGCGGCGTGCCGATCTGCGGTATGGGCGGCATCCAGACCTGGCGCGACGCCGCCGAGTTCCTGTTGCTGGGCGCCTCGGCCCTCCAGGTCTGCACGGCGGCGATGCATTACGGCTACCGCATCGTGGAGGACTTCATCGACGGGCTGAGCAACTGGATGGACGACAAGGGCTTTGCCAGCATCCCCGAGGTGACGGGCCGCAGCCTGCCGCAGATGAGCAGCTTCGGCGGGCTGGACCTGGGCTACCAGGCGGTCGCGCGTATCGACCCCGACAAGTGCATCCGCTGCGACCTCTGCTACGTGGCCTGCAACGACACCGCCCACCAGTGCATCGACCTGTACTCGCCGGAGGGCGTGCGGGTGAACCCCGGCTTCGACATCCGCGACGGAGGCAAGCATGTGGCGGACGGTCGCCCCCGCCCGGTGATCCGTGAACCCGACTGCGTGGGCTGTGCCCTGTGCGCCAACGTCTGCCCGGTGGACGGCTGCATCGAGATGGTCAGCGTGCCCAGCGGGCGCCCGTCCGTCACCTGGGACGAGCTGACCGCCACCCGCCCCGCCGTGACCCAGGAGTGGGGCGCGATGGAGGCGTACCGCGAGGAGGCGGGGATCGAGATTCACTGAGGGTAAACGAATGAACTATGTGTACATTTCCAAATCGAAAGTAGAAGCCCTCGTTTCGAAGACGAGTTTGCTTGAGAATTTCATGCATGGGTTTGGTGATTTAAGTTTTAAACTTCCTGCTCTGTTGGAGTTTAACTACAAGCCGGGCGGAAACAGAGTGGACAACCCTACAAGAGAAGGACTTTTAAGACTTGAGAAGTCTCTAAAAAGACATCTTGGCTTAGACTCCATTCGCCAGAATCGGGTTGACTCCATTTTTGCGTTGAGTTTTGACGGTGTCTACACAGATGAGTTTGGAGGCTTCGCGCTGTTTTTGGGAAAGACGCAGGAGGGGGACAAGATCATTCTTTTCGGCTCAGAATCAAACCTGACTTATGAGAGCTTGCCTGCGGATTCTCATAAAGTGGGAGGTTCCTTTGTCCATACAATCCGACCAAAGATTTTGGAATTCTTGAAGGAGAGGCATCTGATAGACCCAAATTACCATGTCGGGGAATGGAGACCTGATGTTGACATCGAAGGATCACTGTCCCAAATGCACAGCTTCCTATTCGATGAAAGGGTAGCCACTCGAATGGAGGCTATTATTCCCCCCTCCTACATTTTTGAACGACAGAAATATGTGAATGAACAAGGGAGCGTGTATGTTCTGCTGGCGTCTCCGGTGGCAGTAGCCTACGTAGGAGTTTGGTGAATTGACCCTTTTTGCGGAGGCTAACGTATGGCCCTACTTATAAAGAACGGCGAGATAGTTACGGCAGATAAGCAGTATAAGGCCGACCTCCTCGTGGAGGGCGAAACCATCACCGCTATCGGGGAGGGGCTGACCGCGCCCGAGGGCACCCGCGTCATCGACGCGAGCGGCAAGTACGTCTTCCCCGGCTTCATCGACCCGCATGTCCACGTCTACCTGCCCTTCATGGGTACCTTCGCCAAGGACACCCACACAACGGCGAGCCAGGCGGCCCTGATCGGCGGGACGACGACCTACATTGAGATGCTCGTCCCCTCCCAGAGCGAGCCGCTGCGGGAGGGCTGGGAGCGGTGGACCGGGCTGGCCGGGGGCCACAGCGCCTGCGACTACACCTTCCACCTGGGCGTAACGCGCTGGGACGATGAAACCGAGGCCACCCTGCGCGAGCTGGTGGCGCAGGGCATGAAGTCCTTCAAGGTGTTCCTGGCCTACAAGGGCGCCTTTGGCATCGACGATCACGCGCTCTACCAGACGCTGAAGCTGGCGAGGGAACTCGGCGTGATCGTCACGGCCCACTGTGAGAACGCCGATCTGGTGGCGGAACTCCAGCGCAAGCTGCTCGCGGAGGGCAGGACTGGCCCCGAATGGCACGAGCCGAGCCGCCCGGAGGGAGTGGAGGCCGAGGGCACCGCCCACTTCGCCGCCTTTCTGGAGATGACCGGGGCCGAGGGGTACGTGGTCCACCTCTCCAACCTGCGGGCGTTGGAAGCGGCGTTAGAGGCCAGGGGGCGCGGGGTGAACCTCCACATCGAGGTCGTCATTCCCCACCTGCTCCTCGACAAGACCTGCGCCGAGCGGCCCGGGGTGGAGGGCGCGAAGTACGTGATGAGTCCGCCGCTCCGTGACAGACGCAACCAGGCTCCCTTGTGGGACGCCCTCGCGCGGGGCGACATCGACACGGTGGCGACCGACCACTGCCCCTTCGATCTGAGCCAGAAGGCGATGGGGGAGGGCGACTTCACGCGGATTCCCAACGGCATCCCCGCCATCGAGGACCGGGTGAACCTGCTCTACACCTATGGCGTCAAGCGGGGGGAATTGAGCCTGACGCGCTTCGTGGACGCGGCGAGCACCCGGGCGGCGAAGCTCTTCGGCCTCTACCCGCGCAAGGGGACCATCGAGGTGGGGAGCGACGCCGATCTGGTGATCTACGACCCCGCCTACCGGGGCCACATCTCGGCGGCGACGAGCCACATGAACAACGACTACAGCGGCTTCGAGGGCTGGGAGATCGAGGGGCGCCCCGACGTGGTGACGGTGCGCGGCGAGGTGGCGGTGGAGGGCGGGCAATTCGTCGGGGACCCTGGACGGGGGCAACTGCTGCGGCGGTGAGGCTTTATAGCTCCTCCCCCTTGGCTGGCACAGCTCCGCAGGAGAGGGGGGAGGCTGGGACTCGTAGAGCTGCGCAGCAGAAGGGGTGAACGCAAACGACCCGTGGCGCGGCGAGTAGATGAGGCAGGCCATCTTGAGAGCGCGGAAGCCGGTCACACGCCCCTCGCCCCAACCCTCTCCGCAAGCGGCGCTACGAGTCCCACCAGGGGAGGGGGAGAAAAGACAAATCCCTGAAGCCTTTCCCCAGAGGAGCCGCCCCGTGACACAAGTGTTCACTTCCCAGGCCGTTCACCCTCCCTCCTCTGACCCCATCGTCGCCGTCCGTGCCCTTCAAATGGTCTTTCCGCATCCGGGCGGGCAGACGGTCGCCCTTCAGGACGCGAACCTCACCATCGGGCGCGGGGAGTTCATCAGCCTGATCGGACCCTCGGGGTGCGGCAAGACGACGCTGCTGCGGCTGCTGGCGGACCTCGTGCAACCGACCGCCGGGACCATCCTGATCGGGGGACAGCCGCCGGGGCAGGCGCGGCGGGAGCGGCAGTACGGCTACGTCTTTCAGGCCCCGGCACTCCTGGAGTGGCGCACGGTGCTGAGCAATGTCCTGCTGCCGCTGGAGGTGATGAACGTGCCCGGCGACCGGGCGGCCCGCGCCCGCGAGATGCTGAAGCTCGTGGGGCTGGCAGGCTCCGAGCGGCGCTACCCCTGGCAGCTTTCGGGCGGGATGCAGCAGCGGGTGAGCATCGCCCGCGCGCTCGCCTTCGACCCACCGCTGCTCTTTATGGACGAGCCTTTCGGGGCGCTCGACGAGATCACGCGCGAGCACCTGAACCTCGAACTGCTGCGGCTGTGGCGCGAGACGGGCAAGACCGTCATCTTCGTGACGCACAGCATCGGTGAGGCGGTGTTCCTCAGCACGCGGGTCGTGGTCATGACCGCCCGCCCCGGCAAGATTGAGGGGGTGGTGGACATCGACCTGCCGCAGCCCCGGGGCGACGACACCCGAGAATTACCGCGCTTCTTCGAGCGGATGACCCAGGTACGGGAACTGCTCAGGAAAGGGCACGCATGACCGCCGCACCCAGGCGAGGAAGGCTCGCCGCGTCCCCCCTCCTCCCGATGCTGGCGGTGCTGGTGGTCGCCATCCTGCTCTACCTCCCCCTGATGCTGTGGGCGAATGTCGGCCCGGCGTCGCGGGCGCTGGCGAGTGGGGCAGACCTGGGGTGCCCGACGGCAATTGCCTGTGCGACTCAGCTTAGAAACCCGGTGCTGCCCGCGCCGGGTCAGCTCGTGCAAGGATTCCGCTCCCTCAGCGTGCCGCCCACGGCCCCCACCTCCGCGCCCTACAACGCCGTCGTGACGGGCGGGGAGACGTTGCTGGGACTCGTTCTGGCGACCGGGCTGGGGTTGATTCTGGCGGCGCTGCTGGTGCTGAGTCGGTCCTTCGAGCGGGCCACCCTGCCCTGGCTGGTCGCGTCGCAGACGGTGCCCATCGTCGCCATCGCGCCCATGCTGGCGGTGCTGCTGGGGCAGTACGGGGTGCAGGGGTTCGTGCCCAAGGCGCTGATCGCGGCGTATATCGCCTTCTTTCCCGTCGCGGTGGGCATGAGCCGGGGATTGCGAAGCCCGGACGCGCTGCAACTGGACCTCATGCGGACGTACAGCGCGTCGCCGGGGCGGGTGTTCTTCCAGCTCCGGCTGCCCGCCAGCCTGCCGTACCTCTTCACGGCGCTCAAGGTGGCGGTGACGGCGGCGCTGGTGGGCAGCATCGTGGCCGAGATCAGCACGATCTCCTTTTCCGGTCTGGGCAAGATGCTGGCCGAGAACTCGCGGGCGTCCGACACCATCGCGCTGTGGGTCATCATGGGCTACGGCGCGGCGCTGGGTGTGGCGCTGGTCGCCCTGGTGGGCCTCCTCGAGCGGGTGGTGACGCCGTGGCGAGCGGGGCGGTGACGTGGCGCGGGGCCGTGCGCCGCCCTGGGCTGGGCGCGGCGCTGCCGCTGGCCTTGAGTACCCTCGGCCTGCTGGGCCTCGCCGTCGCGCTCTCCCGGCAGGGGGCGGCGCCTGGCCGCCCGCTCCCCTGGCTGCTGGGGGTGCTGGCGCTGCTGCTCCTGGGCGTCCTCGGCATCCACTCGGCGGCGCGGGGAGAAGGCCGGGCCGCGCGGGTCCTGCCCGCCGCCTTCACGCTGCTGCTGACCGTGCTCGGCGTGGAGGTTCTGCTGCGCGCCTACGGGGTCCCGGCGGGCCTGATCCCCACCCCCAGCCGCGTCCTCACCGCGCTGTGGGAGGCCCGAACGGTGCTCCTGCTCGACACCTTTTACACCTTCGTGCTGGAGGCACTGCTGGGCTTCCTGGCGGGGACCGTCCTGGGGCTGGCGCTGGCGCTGCTGGTGGTGCGCTTCCGCTTCCTCGAACGCGGAGCGCTGCCCTACGCGGCGCTGTTCAGCTCCGTGCCCATCGTGGCGCTCGCCCCGGTGGTGGTGAAGGCGCTGGGGCTGGAGTGGCCCAGCAAGGCGGTCGTCGTGGCGATCACGGTGCTGTTTCCGGTGGTCGTGAATGCGGTGCGCGGGCTTCAGGCGGCCCAGCCCCTGCACCTCGACCTGCTGCACACCTACGCGGCCAGCCCGGCGCAGACCTTCCGCAACGTCCGGGTGCCGACGGCGCTGCCCTTCGTCTTCAACGCCCTCAAGGTGGGCAGCACCCTCGCCCTGATCTCGGCCATCGTGGCGGAATTCTTCGGCACGAACGGGCACGGGCTGGGTTTCCGCATCCAGATCGAGGTCGGGCGCTTCAATCTCGCCGTCGTGTGGGCGGCCATCGTGCTGGCGAGCGTGGTGGGGCTGGCGTTCTTCGGGCTGATCAGTGTGCTGGAGCGGCGGTTTGCGCCGGTGTCTCAGAACTCGTGAAGGACTGTTGGAAGAACCGTTTTTCTTGGATGTCCGGCCCGTTCACTCCCACCCGGCCTCCCCCCTCAAGGGGGAGGGGCAAAAGAAAACAACTCGCATTTCTTCTCCCCCCGGAGGAACACATGAAGCATTCCAAGCTGACCGTTGCCGTGACTGCCGCGCTTGCCGCCGCCCTGCTGGCTCCCGGTGCCCAGGCCCAGAAGCTGGTGCCCGTCAAGGTGCAGCTCAAGTGGTTTCCGCAGGCGCAGTTCGCGGGCTTCTTCGTGGCGCAGGCGAAGGGTTTCTACAAGGCGGAGGGGCTGGACGTGCAGTTCCTGCCCACCGGGGACCAGTCGCCGATCCAGACGGTGGCGACCGGGACCGCCGATTTCGGGACGACCTGGATCACCGACCTGCTCACCGCGCGGGCGCAGGGCATCCCGGTGGTCCACATCGCGCAGATCTTCCAGAAGAGCGGCTATACCCTCGTGGCCCTGAAGAGCAGCGGCATCACCAAGCCGCAGGACTTCAAGGGCAAGCGGGTGGGCGTGTGGCCCAGCGGCAACGAGTACCCGGCGGTGGCCCTCCTCAAGAAGTACGGGCTGACGACCAGCCTCGACAGCACCGTCAGCAACCCGGACGTGCAGGCGGTGACCTATCCCTTCGACCCCAGCATCGTGTTCCCCGACAAGGTGGACCTCGTGTCGGCCATGACCTACAACGAGATCGACCAGATCGTGGGGCTGGGGTACAGCCTCGACAAGCTGCGCATCTTCCGCGCCGCCGACTACGGGATCAACCTCCTCGAAGACCTGATGTTCACCACCGACCGCACCCTCAAGACGGCCAACTTCAAGGGCAGCGGCCAGAGCGGCCAGCAGATCGCCGCCCGGCTGGTGCGCGCGAGCCTGAAGGGCTGGGACTACGCGGTGAAGCATCAGGCCGAGGCCGTGAACATCGTCCTGCCGCTGTGTGGCAACACCTGCAAGGGGAGCGGTACCCGCGCCGACGCCAGGGGCCACCAGACCTGGCAGATGGCCGAAGTCGCCAAGCTCTACAACATTGGCCCGACGACCCGGGGTATGGCGGGCTACCTCGACCCCGCCGTGTACCGCAACAACGTGGCGCTCCTGAGGAACCTGGGCATCCTGAAGGCCGACCCCGACCCCGCGGCGGTGACGTACTCGGTGTGGGAGGCGGCGACCGGGAAGAAGGCCCCGCGGTGAGTGGGGGAGAGGTCGCCCCGGCGCCCCGGACCGGACTCAATCCCGCCCGCACCGTGGCCGAACTTAAAGAGTTGCGGCGGCTGACCGGCGACGAGCAGGGCGCCCAGCGTGTCGCCTTCACCGACCCCTGGCTGCGCGCGCGGGCATTTCTGAAAGAGCGCCTCGCCGAACTTCCCGTGGAGGTTCACCAGGACCCCGCCGGGAACCTGTGGGCGACACTGAAGGGCGAGTCGGGGCGCGAACTCCTGATCGGCGGGCACCTCGACAGCGTGCCGAACGGCGGCTGGCTCGACGGTGCCCTCAACGTGCTGGCCGGGCTGGAGGTAATGCGGCGCGTGAGCGCCCAGTACGCGGGCCGTCCGCCCGTCACCCTGCGCCTGGTGGACTGGGCCGACGAGGAGGGGGCGCGCTTTGGCCGTTCCCTGTACGGGTCGAGCGCGGCGAGCGGCCATTTCGACGTGGCGGAGATGTCGAAGTTGACCGACCGGGACGGGGTGAGCCTGCCGGACGCCCTCGCAGGGGTGGGCGTGCGGCTGGAAGACGCCCAGCAGGCGCGGCAGGAATTGAAGAACGCCGCCGCCTACCTCGAACTGCACATCGAGCAGGGGCCGGTGCTGGAGGGTTTGGGCCTGCCGCTGGGCGCGGTGCTCGGCACGGTGGGCGTCGAGCGCCACGTCCTGACCTTTCACGGGCAGGCGGCGCACTCGGGCAGCACGCCGATGAACGTCCGGCGCGACGCCTTCCTGGCGGCGGCGCGGCTGGGGCAGGAAATCTACGCCATCGCGGAGCGGCACGGCGGGGTCTGCACGATTGGCAGCGTCAAGACCTGGCCCGGCATCGTCACCAGCGTAGTGGAGCGGTGTGAGATCACCCTTGACCAGCGGCATCTGGACGCCGGGAAACTGGCAGCGATGTGGCAGGACGCGCAGGAGGCGGCCGGGCGGTTCGCCCAGGAGGGCGGCTGCACCGTCGAAGTCGGGAGGCTGTGGAACATCGAACCCATCCCCTTCGACCCCGACCTGATCGGCGCGGCGGAGGCGGCCATCCTGGAGACGGTGCCGACGAGCCACCGCCTCCCCAGCGGCCCGCTGCACGACGCGGCGGAGGTGGCCCGCGCGGGGGTACCCACCGTGATGCTCTTCGTCCAGAGCCTGCGGGGCATCAGCCACAACAGGATTGAGGACACACTGGAGGAACACCTTGAGCTGAGCGTGGTGGCGCTGGACCGGCTGACGGACCGGGCGATGGCGTGGATTCAGGGCGGGTGAGGGTTGGGCGGGGATCACCCCCTCTGCTGCGCTGATGTTCCACAAGTCATCCTCGCTTTCTGGTCGCGGGAAGGGGAAGCTCCCTTTCCCCGCCAGGGCGAGCCGATAATTTCCAGTCAGCTTTGTCCAATTCTCGGGGGGCAGACCAGCAGAGGCTGCCTCCCATGTCGGGCTTTTGTACACAGTGTCCATTGAGTTGTTTGAAGTGGCTGAGGATAATGCCATTCAACCTTCAAGTCGGGCTTCATCTGAGAGGAGCGTCCATGTCTTCGCCGGTTTCCGTCTCCCCGTCTTCCCACCCGGAGGTGCTGGCCCTGCGTGCCGCTGCCGCTATGGACGAGGCTTTTCTGATCGACCTGGCGGCGCGTCTGGTGGCCGTCGACAGTCAGGCGCCCCACCCCGGTGAAGAGGTGGCCGCCCGGCTCCTTGAGGAAGTGTTGCGGGCGCAGGGCTTTCAGACCACCTGGCAGGAGGTGGCCCCCGGACGCCCCAACCTGATCGCCGACTGGGGCGAGGGGGAAGGCGGGCTGATCCTCGAAGGGCACACGGACGTGGTGGCGAGCGGTGACCCGGCGCTGTGGCGGGTTCCCCCCTTCGAGGGGCGCGTGGAAGGCGGCGTCCTCCACGGGCGCGGGAGCGCGGATATGAAAGGCGGCGTGGCCTGCGCGGTCGCGGCGGCGGTGGCGGTGAGCCGGGTGCTGCCGCGCTCTTCACGGCGGCTGCGCCTCGCCATCCTGTGTGATGAGGAAGGCCTGATGCTCGGCGTCAAGGCGTTCGTGCGGGGAGGGTACGCGGCGGGCTTTGCCGGGGCGATCATCTGCGAACCCGAAGAACACGAACTCTGCCTGTGGCAAAAGGGGGCGCTGCGTATCTGGCTGCATTTCCGGGGACGCATGGCGCACGGCGCGATGCCCTATGCCGGTCTTAATCCGCTGCCCGCCGCCGCCCAGTTCGTGGCGCGGCTCCCCGAGGTGCAGGCGGCGTACGCTGGCGAGCGTCATCCACAGTTGGGCGACGTGTACGTCACGCCCACCGTCATGCAGGCGAGCGCGGGCGAAGGGCAGAACAACGTGATTCCCGAACTCTGCACCGTGGGCCTGGACGTGCGGACGGTGCCAGCCACGGACCACGCCGCCTTGCAGGCCGCGCTGCTGCGTCTGGCGGAGGAGTGTCTCGACGAGGGTATGCAAGTGACCATGAACGTGTTCGAGGACCGCCCCGCCACCGAGACGCCCCCGGAGGCCGCCGTGGTGCAAGCTCTGGC
Source organism: Deinococcus metallilatus (assembly GCF_004758605.1). Lineage (NCBI taxonomy): Bacteria > Thermotogati > Deinococcota > Deinococci > Deinococcales > Deinococcaceae > Deinococcus > Deinococcus metallilatus. Next base: position 2,110,162 of record NZ_CP038512.1, on the reverse strand, counting down.
CCGTGCGACCGAGTTGCTGGGGTTTCCGGTGCGCTACGGCGGCGTGCCGGGCGCCACCGATGGCACCTTCCTGCATGCCTGGGCGGGTCTTCCGATCGTGACGTGCGGGCCGGGGCGGCGTGACATTCCGCACCAGATCGACGAGTATGTGGAGGTTCAGGACCTGATCCGGGCCGCCAGAACCTACGCGGCAGCGGCCACCTTGTTTCTGGAAAGGGAGGAAGACCGATGATCCCAACTCGCAGGATGGCCCTGGGTGCATCTCTGATGCTGGTCCTCGCGGCTGGCGGCGCGAATGCCCAGTCTTCAGCGGACCAGCCCACGCGGGGCGGGCGGCTGACCGTCTCGGTGAGTGCCGAGCCGCCGATGCTCGATCCCACCAGCAGCACCTCCGCCGAGATCAGCCGCCTTCTGTACGACAACGTGCTCCAAGGCCTCGTCAAGCTGGGGCCGGACGGGAAGATTGAACCTTCCCTCGCCTCGCGCTATCAGGTGTCGGCGGACGGCAAGACGTACACTTTCACCCTGCGTCCGGGCGTCAAGTTCCACGACGGCAGCGCCTTCGGGACCGACGACGTGGTGGCGGCCCTCAAACGGGCGATGGACCCCAAGTCGGGCCACACCCACCCCGAGTACTACGCCGATATGGCGAGCGTGGCGGCGAGCGGCCCGAACACGGTCGTGATCAAGCTCGCGCGCCCCAATGCCGACTTTCTCTTCAACCTCGCCCGCGCCGACTCGGTGATCATGCCCGCCGGGAAGACCGACGCCATGAAGTCGGCGCCCATCGGCACCGGCCCCTTCAAGTTCGTGTCGTGGCAACGCGGCAGCGCCATCACGCTGGAGCGCAATCCGGCGTACTACAACAAGGCGCTGCCGTACCTCGACGCGGTCACCTTCCGCTTCATTTCCGACCCCAACGCGCAACTCGCCGCGCTGCGTTCCGGGGATATTGACGTGATCGGCTACGGGCTGGCCCCCGAAAATGCCCTGAGCCTCAAGCAGGGGGGCGATTTCAACGTGATCGTGGGGAACTCGACGAACAAGGTCACGGTCAGCATGAACAATGGCCGCGCGCCGTTCAACGACATCCGGGTACGCAAGGCCGTGCAGTACGCCGTCGACAAGAACGCGATCCTGCAAGGCGTGATGCTCGGAAACGGCACCGTGATCGGGACGCACCGCACCCCCGTCGAGAGTTGCTATTACGATCTCGCGGGGCTGTACAAGCCCAATCCGCGGCTCAGCCGCTCCCTCTTGCAGCAGGCCGGGTACACCGCCCAGAAGCCCCTCAAGATCACACTGACGCTGCCTTCCCAGTACGACTACGCGGTGCGGACCGGGCAGGCGGTGGCGGCGCAGCTCAACAAGGTGGGCATCCAGACCGAGATCAAGCTGGTCGACTTCAGCACCTGGCTCAAGCAGGTGTTCCAGGGCGGCGACTACGACATGAGCGTGATTGGCCACGCCGAACCCAACGACATCGGGATCTACGCCAACAAGAGCTATTACTTCCACTACGACAGCCCCCAGTTCCGGCAGCAGTTCGACAGCTACCTGCGCAGCACCAACCGCAGCGCCGCCTGCCTCACCATGCGCGCCCTGCAAAAGCGTCTGGCGGACGACGCGGTGAATGTCTGGGTTCAGGAGTTGCCGTACATGGCAGCCATGAAAAACCGGGTCGTGGGCTGGTGGACCGACCAGCCCCTGCCGAGCCTGAACGTGACCCAGGTCTACCTGCGTAAGTAAGGGCCTATCTGGGAAACAAACGAGGTTTTTTCTCCTCCCCCCTTGCGGGGGAGGCCGGGAGGGGGGTGGCAGGCGCAGCCTGCCCTACATGCATGGAAGCCAGGTTGTCTCCGTCCGCCACAGACCCTTTCCGAACAGGCTCTAGGCCGTGCTGAATTACGTGCTCCAGCGGCTCCTCGGCGCGGCGCTGACCCTCTTGATCGCCGCCGCCCTGGTGTTCGGCATCCTGCTGACCATCCCCGGCGATCCGGCGCAGACGGTGCTGGGCCTCGACGCCGCACCCGAGGCACTCGCGCGGCTGCGTCATCAACTGGGGCTGGATCAGCCGCCGCTCACGCGCTTCGCGGAGTGGCTTTCCGGGGCGCTGCACGGCGACCTGCGGCAGTCGATCCGCTACGACGCGCCGGTGGGCGAACTGCTGGGGCAACGCCTGGGCGTCAGCCTGCCGCTGATCGGGCTGACGCTGCTGTTCTCCAGTCTCCTCGCGCTGTGGCTGGGGGGCGCGGCGGCCCGCGCGGCGGCGCGGCCAACGGGGCGCGGACGCGACACCCTGATCACGACGCTCGCGGTGCTGGTCTCCGCCCTGCCGAGCTTCTGGGTGGGGCTGATGCTGATGCTCGCCTTCGCGGTGTGGCTGCGCTGGCTGCCCTCGGGCGGCTTTCCCGGCTGGCAGGACCCGGGCCGGGCGCTGCTGGCGCTGACCTTGCCGGTGCTCACCCTGACGCTCACGCGGGTGGCGGTGCTCGCGCGTATGGTGCGGGCGAGCTTGCTCGACGCGCTGGGTCAGGATTATGTCCGCACGGCGCGTGCCAAGGGCGTCCCGGAGCGGCGGGTCCTCTACCGCCACGCCCTCCGCAACGCCCTGATTCCCATCGTCACTGTTCTCGGCGTGCAGTTCGCCGAACTGCTGACCGCCTCGGTGATTGTCGAGGTCGTGTTCTCGCTTCCGGGGTTCGGCACGCTGGTGCTGACCGCGATTGAAGCCCGCGATTACCCGATGGTGCAGGGCATCGTGCTGGTGCTCTCGGCGCTGGTGATCCTGGCGAACCTGCTTGTCGACCTTTCCTACGCGGCGCTCGACCCGCGGGTCAGCTATGGCTGAGTCGGCGGCGGGGCGGGGCACTCCGTCCGCGTGGCGGATACCCCTGAACCGCTGGCCCCCCGCCCTGCGGCTGGGCGGCGCTCTGGTGGGCCTGGTCGTGCTGATGGCCCTCCTCAGCCTGGTGTGGCTGCCCGCCGATCCCAACGCCCAGGATCTGCTGGGGCGCCTGCAACCGCCCAACGCGGCGCACCTGCTGGGGACCGACCAGTACGGGCGCGACCTGCTCGCCCGCATCCTGGTCGGCGCGCGGGCCTCGCTGCTGGTCGGGGCGGTGGCGGTGGGGATCGGGCTGGGGGCGGGGCTGGCACTGGGCCTCCTCGCCGGGTTTTTCGGGGGGCGCACCGACCGGATCATCATGCTGCTGCTGGAGGCGCTCTACTCCCTCCCCGCGCTGCTGCTCGCCATGCTGCTGGTGACCGCGTGGGGACCGGGTCTGGTGAGCGCCATGACGGCGGTCGGCATCGCCGCCATCCCGGCGTTTACCCGCGTGGCGCGGGCGAGCGTGTTGCAGGTGCGGGCTATGCCTTACGTCGAGGCGGCGACGGCGCTGGGTGCCCGCCCGCGGCGGGTGATGCTGCGCCACATCCTGCCCAACATCCTGGGGCCGCTGATCGTGCAGGCGAGCCTCACGATGGGCGCCGCCGTGCTGATCGAGGCCAGCCTCTCGTACCTGGGCCTCGGCATCCAGCCCCCCACGGCGAGCTGGGGCCGGATGTTGCGCGAGTCGCAGAGCTTCATGGTCCTTTCGCCCTATGCCACCGTCTTTCCCGGCCTCGCGGTGGCGGCGGTGGTGCTGGGTTTCAACCTGCTTGGGGACGGCCTGCGCGACCTGCTGGGGAAGAGGAGCGGATGAACACCTACCGGATCGCCGTGATTCCCGGTGACGGCATCGGGCCGGAAGTGGTGGCCGAGGGGCTGCGGGTGCTGCGCGCGGTGGGCGGTGCGGACGCGGGCTTTTCGCTCGAACTCGAAGAATTGCCCTGGGGCAGCGCCTATTACGACCGCCACGGGCGGATGATGCCCGGGGACGCCATTCCCACCCTGCGGACCTTTGACAGCATCTACTTCGGTGCGGTGGGTCGCCCCGATCTGCCCGACGACCTGACGGTCTGGGGGTTGATCCTGCCTATGCGCCGGGAACTCGACCTGTACGTCAACTTGCGCCCGGTCAGGCTTTATCCGGGCGTCCCCACGCCGCTGCGGCCCGAAGTCGGTGAACCCCACTTCACCTTCGTCCGCGAGAACACCGAGGGCGAGTACGCGGGCCTGGGGGGGCGGCAGGGGCAGGGGGAATACGAGCTGGCGGTGCAGACCGGGGTGTTCACGCGCCGGGGCATTCAGCGGGTGGTCGAGTACGCCTTCTCGCTCGCCGCGCCGGGTAGCCTGGTCACCAGCGTCACCAAGTCGAATGCCCTGCGGCACGCCTTTCCCCTCTGGGACGAGGTCGCCGCCGAGGTCGCGGCCCGGCATCCGGACGTGCGTTTCGAGAAGATGCATGTCGACGCCGTGGCGTATCAGCTCGTCAAGAACCCGGCGCGCTTCGGGGTGCTGGTGGGTTCCAACCTCTTTGGCGACATCCTGACCGACCTCGGCGCGGGCTTGCAGGGCAGCCTGGGCCTCGCGGCGAGCGCGAACCTGTGCCCCGGCCAGCGGCTCGCCCTGTTCGAACCCGTCCACGGCTCGGCCCCCGACATCGCCGGGCAGGGGAAGGCCAATCCGCTCGGCGCGGTGGCCTGCGCGGCCCTGATGCTCGCGCACCTCGGCGAACGGGAGGCCGCCGGGCGCATCGAGCGGGCGATGGAGGACGTCACCCGCCAGCAGGTCTTTACGCCCGATCTCGGGGGGTCTTGCAGCACACACGAAGTCGGGGACGCGCTGCTCGCGGCGCTGGAGCGTGAACCCAGCCAGGCCAGGTGAAGCCAGAGGTGAAAGGAGCGACTGGATGGACTACAGCAACATGTTTCGGCTGGACGGCAAGGTAGCGCTCTTGGTGGGGGGAGCGAGCGGCATCGGTGAGGCAAGTGCGCAAGCCCTCGCGGCCAATGGGGCGCACGTCGTCGTGGCGGACCTCGACGGTGAGGGGGCGGAGCGCGTCGCGAACGCGATCACCACTCAGGGGGGCAGCGCCGAAAGCCGCACACTCGACCTCACCGACGCGGCGGCGGTCGAGGCGGCGGTCAACGAGATCGCGCGGCAGCACGGCCACCTCGACATCGGGGTGAGCAGCCCCAGCATCAATGTCCGTAAGCCCCTGCTGGACTACACCCAGGAGGAGTTCGAGCGGGTGCTGCGGGTCAATCTGGGGGGCACCTTCCACCTGCTGCAAAGCGCGGGCCGTGTCATGGCGCGTCAGGGGCGCGGCAGCCTGCTGGCCTTTTCGAGCGTGCGCTCCCAGGTGGTCGAGCCGGGGCAGAGCGTATACGCCGCGACCAAAGCCGGGACCCTCCAGATGCTGCGCGGCCTGGCGAGCGAGCTTGGCCCCAGGGGAGTGCGGGCCAACGCCATCGCGCCGGGCGTCATCGACACGCCGCTCACCGCGCCGATCCGCAAAAACGAGGCGTGGTACGACGCCTACGCGCAAAAGAGCGTCTTCGGCCGCTGGGGCAAGCCCGAAGAACTCGCCGGAGCGGTGGTCTTCCTCGCTTCCGACGCTGCCTCCTACATCACGGGCACGATCCTGTATGTCGACGGCGGCTGGACGGCCATCGACGGGCGCTTCACACCGCCACTGTGATCCTGCTCTCGTAGCCCCGTTCACCCGTCATCCACCTGGGCCACCCGGCCCACTTCCAAAGGAGGGACTGTATGACCATGCTGCGCGCGCTGTTGCCAGCCCTGCTTCTCTCGGGCACCCTGGCGGCCTCCGCACCGGGCCAGCCGGGGCCGCTCAACGCGATCACCGACGTTCCGGGGGTCAAGGTCGGGCAGTATGAGGACCCGGCCATCCTGAGCGGCACCACCGTCGTCCTGGTCGAGCAGGGCGCGGTCGGCGGCGTGGACGTGCGCGGGAGCGCGCCGGGGACCCGCGAAACCGACCTGCTCAATCCCATGAACCTCGTCGAGAAGGTGCAGGCCATCATGCTTTCGGGGGGCAGCGCCTACGGCCTTGCCGCCGCGGACGGCGTGATGCGCTTTCTGGAGGAAAAGGGGCTGGGGTATCCCGTCGGGGAAGGCCGGGTGGTGCCCATCGTGCCCGCCGCGATTCTGTTCGACCTGGGGCGCGGCGGCGACTGGAAAAAGCGCCCCACCGCCGACTTCGGGTACCGCGCCGCGCAGGCGGCCAAAGATGGACCCGTCGCCCAGGGCAATGTGGGCGCGGGCACGGGCGCTTACGCGGGGGCCGTCAAGGGCGGCGTGGGCACCGCCAGCATCGTGCTCGACGGGGGTGTGGTGGTGGGGGCCATCGTGGCGGTCAATCCTGCCGGGAGCGTCTTTGACCCCCAGACGGGTGACCTGTATGGCCGCTCGTTCGGCATCGGCAAGGAATTCGGCAACCTCAAGGCTCCGACGGGCGTCCTTCCGGCCTCGGGCCTCAACACCTACGTCCTCAACGCGCAGGTCGGCCAGAACACCACCATCGGCGTCATCGCCACCAATGCCAGACTCACCAAGGCGCAGGCCCAGAAGATCGCCCAGATGACCCAGGACGGCCTGGCCCGCGCGATCCGGCCAGTCCACACGATGTTCGACGGCGACACGGTCTTTGCCCTCGGGACCGGCGAGGTGGAGGTCAAGGACGTGGGTCAGCTCAGCGCCATCGGGGCCGCCGCCGCCGATGTCATGACGCGGGCCATCGTCCACGCCATCCTCAACGCCAAGACCGTCGGTTCCCAGCAGAGCTACTGCGACAAATTCCCGACGGCCTGCCGTTAGTGGATTGGTCGGAAGATTTCCTTTGGAGAAGAAGCCAGTCGCCAGTTGCCAGAAAGAAAACGGGAAACCCGCTCTCTTGAGGACAAAGGCTCCAGGCTGCGCTTGCACCGCGCCAGCGACTCAGCAGCGGCGCAAGTGGAAGGGGTGGAAGGAAAGCGCCGCACCAGAGCTACTTCCCAGACGCTACTGGGTCTGTCTTGCCATTTGACAAGCCGGGACCCGGTCTTCATCCTGAAGGCCCGTCGGTTAAGGTGGCGCCCGTGAGGGATCAACCGGAGCGTCTGTCGGCTCACCACCCAGGCGCCGCTCCGGTCCTCTCCTGCCACACGCCGCACCCGGTGCCCCTGATGCAGACCACCCTCCACGACCTGCTGGCCCTCCCCGCCTTCGCGGAGATCGAGGTCGCGTGCGGCAGGGCGCAGCTCGGCCAGCCGGTGACGTGGGTGCATATCTCCGAACTCCCCGACGCGGCGCGGTTTTTGACGGGGGGCGAGCTGCTGCTCAGCACGGGCCTGCCGCTCCTCACGATGACGGAGAGCGCCCAGGAGACGTACCTGCACTCCCTCGCCCAGGGGGGGGCGGTGGGGCTGCTGCTGGAACTCGTGCGGAACGTTCAGGAGGTGCCTCCCGCCCTGCTGGCCGCGGCCCGGCAGCTCGACTGTCCGCTGCTCGTCGCCCGCCGTGAGGTCAGCTTCGAGCAGCTCACGAAGGCCGCGCACGCCCGCATCCTGGCCCCCGTCACGGCCCCCGCCGAGCCGTCCCTGGAGCCGCTCTGGCTGGCGCTGGCCGAAACGGGGCGGGGGGCCGACTTCGTCACGGCCCATCTGGGGCCGCTGCTCTCGCTGCCGCTCCGGCCCCGCGCAACGCTGCTCTCGACCCTCGACACCCTCCTGACCGTCAATTTCAATGTGGCCGAAGCGGCCCGGCGGCTCGGCGTGCGGCGCCAGACCGTGTACTACCGCATGGAGCAACTCCGGGTCATGCTGGGGGAACTGGAAGATGCCCGGAGGCAACTCGGGCTGCGCCTGGCGCTCGAACTGCTGCGGACCACGGAGACTTCCGCCCCGCCGTGATCCCCGGCCTTATCAAAGGTGCGGCCAGTTTTGCCTCCTCTTGCGCCGGGGTACCCGAAAATGGTGTGTAAGGCGCAAGAAGCCCCTTTCCCCTTGCGGGGGACTCGCAGAGCTGCTTGCAGAGGGGTCGGGGACTCGTCGAGCTGCGGAGCAGAGGGGGGTGGACGGCAACGCCATCCCAGCTCTGGAAAAGAAGGTTATGACTCCTGACTCCGCCTGGACACTCTGTCTCTTGGCAGGGCTGCCCCCGGAACCTACCATCAGGTCGTCCCTCATCCCCCTTCGCCCCACCCAGGAGGCGCCCTATGCCGGAACCCAGGCCCGACACCCAGCAGGTCATCGCCGAGAACCGCGAATACACCCTCTTCTCGTGGAGTGTGCAGCAGCAGACCCACCCGATCCACATGACGGGCGGGCGGGGCAGTTACTTCTACGACGGGGACGGGAACACCTGGCTCGACTTCTCCTCGCAGCTCATCAACCTCAACGTGGGGCACCAGCATCCCAAAGTGCTGGAGGCGATCAAGGCCCAGGTGGACAGCATGTGCTTCGCCGGGCCGAGCTTTGCCACCGATGTGCGCGCAGAGTTGGGCAAGAAACTCGCGGAAGTCACGGGCCTCGCCAAGAGCTTTTTCACCCTGGGCGGCAGCGAGGCCAACGAGAACGCCATCAAGATAGCCAAGCTCTACACGGGGCGCGACAAGATCATCACCCGCTACCGCTCCTACCACGGCGCGACCATGGGCAGTATGAGCGCCTCGGGCGATCCCCGGCGCTGGCCGGTGGAGCCGGGCATTCCCGGGATCGTGCGGGTATTCGACCCCTACATGTACCGCCCGCCGATGGGCGGCAGCGCTTCAGAGTGGGAGGACGGCTGCATCACCCACATCGAGGAGGTGATCCAGCTCGAAGGCCCGCACACCATCGCGGCGATGTTGGTGGAGGGGATCACCGGCAGCAACGGCGTGCTGATCCCGCCGGACAGTTATTACCCCCGGCTGCGTGCGCTGCTCGACAAGTACGACATCCTGCTCATCGACGACGAGGTGATGAGCGGCTTCGGGCGCACCGGCAAATGGCTCGCCACCCAGCACTACGGCATCGTGCCGGACATCGTGACCTGCGCCAAGGGCCTCACGAGCGGTTACATGCCGCTCGGCGCCGTCGTCGTGAACCAGAAGATCGCGGACTACTTCGAGAACCACTTTCTGGCAGGTGGCCTGACCTACAGCGGTCACCCGGTGTCCCTGGCCGCCGCCATCGCCAACCTGAAGGTATACGAGGAGGAACACCTCTTCGAGCACACCCTGGAGCTGGGGAACTACCTGGGCGAACGCCTGGAGGCCATGAAGCGCAAGTACGCCTGTGTGGGTGACGTGCGCTCCATCGGGCTTTTCAGCGTGCTGGAGCTGGTGAGGGACAAGAAGACCAAGGAGCCGCTCGCTCCCTACAACGGTACCTCGCCGGAGATGGCGAAGCTCGCCGCCCACATCAAGTCCAAACACGTCTACGCCTTCAGCCGCTTCAACATGCTCTGGGTCTGCCCACCTCTCGTTATTACAAAGGAGGAGTTGGACGCCGGACTCGCCGTCTACGAGGAGGCGCTGGCTCTGGTGGACGAGATGATCGGGGCGCCGGTGGCGGCGGATTGAATGCGCCCTTACTCCTCCCCCCTTGCGGGGGAGGTTGGGAGGGGGGTGGCAAGCGGAGCTTGCCCTAAAAACGGGGTTCAAGAGCCTTCTCAGTGGCCTTCCGACGCCCGGCCTACTCACCCCCACCCGGCCTCCCCCCTCAAGGGGGAGGAGCAAAAATGCCAGTGCCAAAGCACTTTTCGCCCTCACCCCGGAGGTTCCCCCATGACCAGTACCGCTGAAAAGCCCGCCGTCCAGACCCTCACCCACTGGCTCTCCGGTGGCCCCGCCGAGGGGACCTCCGGGCGCACCGCTCCCGTCTACAACCCGGCCACCGGGGAGGTGCAGGCGCTCGTGCCGCTGGCCAGCCGTGCCGAGGTGGACCGGGCGGTCGAGCTTGCCACGGTCGCCGCGAAGACGTGGCGGGCCGCGCCTCTGGGCAAACGGGCCGAGGTCCTCTTCCGCTTCCGCGACCTGCTCGACCGCAACCGCGAGGAACTGGCCCGCATCCTCACCCGCGAGCACGGCAAAGTTCGTGCCGACGCGCTGGGGGAAATTGCCCGTGGGATCGAGAATGTCGAGTATGCCTGCGGGGTGCCGAACCTCCTCAAGGGCGGCTACTCCGAACAGGTGAGCAGCGGGGTGGACGTGTACTCCATCCAGCAGCCGCTCGGGGTGGTGGCGGGCATCACGCCCTTCAACTTCCCGGCGATGGTGCCCCTCTGGATGCTGGCGAACGCCCTCGCCTGCGGCAACGCCTTCATCCTCAAACCCAGCGAGAAGGACCCCAGCGCGAGCCTCTTCCTGGCGGAGCTGCTCAAGGAGGCGGGGCTGCCGGACGGCGTATTCAGCGTCGTTCACGGGGACAAGGAGGCGGTGGACGCCCTGCTGGAGCACCCCGGGATCGCCGCCGTGAGCTTCGTGGGGAGCACGCCCATCGCCCGCAGCATCTACCAGAAGGGCACCGCGCACGGCAAACGGGTGCAGGCCCTCGGCGGGGCGAAGAACCACATGCTCGTCCTTCCCGACGCCGACGTGGGCATGGCCGCCGACGCCGCCGTCTCCGCCGCCTACGGCTCGGCAGGCGAGCGGTGCATGGCGATCAGCGTCCTTGTGGCGGTCGGTGAGGTGGGGGACGCCCTCGTCTCGGCCATTCAGGAACGTCTGCCCGCCCTCAAGGTCGGCCCCGGGGACGAACCCGGCAACGAGATGGGGCCGCTGATCACCCGCGAGCACCGCGACCGGGTGGCGGGGTACATCGAGCGCGCGCGGCAGCAGGGCGCGGCGGTGGTGGTGGATGGGCGCGAACAGCCGTTCGACGGGGACGGCTTCTTCCTGGGCGTCTCGCTCCTCGACCGGGTGACGCCCGAGATGGACGCCTATCAGGACGAGATTTTCGGCCCGGTGCTGTGCGTGGTGCGCGCGAACAGCTACGACGAGGGCCTGAGCCTGATCAACGAGAACCCGTATGGCAACGGCACCGCCATCTTCACCCGGGACGGCGGGGCGGCGCGGCGCTTCCAGTTCGAGGTCGAGGTGGGGATGGTGGGGATCAACGTGCCCATCCCGGTGCCGGTGGCGTACTACTCCTTCGGCGGCTGGAAGGCGAGCCTCTTCGGGGACAGCCACATGTACGGGCCGGAGGGGATCAAGTTCTACACCCGCGCCAAGGTGGTCACCTCGCGTTGGCCGGACCCGGCGAGCAGCCGGGTGGACCTGGGCTTCCCGCAAAACAGGTAGGTGAGGGCAGGAGTTCGCGCTGCCAGAACCGGTTCGGCGGTTCTGGCACCTTCACTCGGGTAGGCTGCTCAGTCGTGATGGATACGGACTCCGAAAGGTTGACTTGTAAACCTGGAAATCTGACCGAAGGGCCTTGCAAAGCTGCGAAGCAGAGAAAGTACGGGTCGTGGCTGCGGGGAGGTGATGGAATGAAGGGATGCCCGAGTGTCCGGCCTGCCACCGCAGCCAGACAGTCAAGAATGGGAAGGCGAAAAATGGCACCCGCACGTACTGATGCCGGGTGTGGTCGTCGTTTCCATCCAGACGCCAAACCCGTAGCGCAGTGAAGTGACCCGGAAGCAAATTCTCGATGCCTTCCGCGAGCGGATGAGCCTGCGCGGTGTCCGGCGCGCCCTTGGGGGTCACCGGCAGACGGTCATCCGGTGGATCAAAAAGGGGAAGTCGCCGCCGTCAAGGGAGCGAAGCGGCGGAGCTGAAGGCCGTACATCCCGCCGAGGTCCTCGCGCCAGGCGAGGACGGGCGCCCCGGAGGCGTCCACCACGACCGACGGTGAGCGCGCGTCGTGCGCGGGGTCCAGGTTGACCGGCCCGTAGGTCTGCCATGCCCGGCCAGTCCAGCGGGCCAGACGAACCTGGCCCACCCCGCCCCGCTCCTCGATCCAGGCGATCACGGGCTGGCCGCCCTGGTCGAGGGCGAGCGACGGCGCCGAGGCGAAGCCCGTACTGATGGCCCCGCCGAGGGCTTCCCAGCGCGAGCCTGTCCAGCGGGAGGCGAACAGGGTGTCGCGGCCTCCACGGTCTTCCAGCCAGGCCACCGTCGGCTGGCCGTCCCTGTTCAGGGCCAGGTGCGGGGAGGCGACGTAGCTTTGAGGATGGCGGCTGAAGGGTTGACCCAGCGGCGTCCAGTGACCGCCCGACTGCTGTTTCACCACCACCTGACCGGCCTCGATGGGGCCTTTGACCCAGGCGGCGGTGGCTTCTCCCTGGCCGTTCAGGGCCAGGGCGGGTTGCCGGACGTACCCGGTGCCTTCGTTGAGGGGCGGGCTGCGGAGCCACTCGCCGTCCTGCCAGCGGCGCAGCGTGAGCACGGTGCCGACGCCTTCGCGCACGTTTTCGCCCCACAGCAGCATGGGTGTGCCCTGCCAGGCCGCGAGGGCCCGCATCTTGGCGGCCTGCGGTGAACTGATCCCCAGATACCGGGTCTTCCAGTCGGTCCAGGCCCCGCCCTGCCAGGCTCGGAAGACGACGACATCGTTGTCTCCGTAATTCTCGTTCCATGCCAGGATGGGGGTGCCCCCGGCGTCGAGTGCCAGATTGAGGTTCGCTGCGGGGCGCGGCTGGTCATAGTTGAGGATGCCGCCCATCGGCGTCCAGGTCCCCGCCGCCCACTGCCAGGCGCTGACGGCGCGCGCCATGAAGGTCCCCCGGCCGCTGCTGGCTTCACGGGTGTCGGTGATGATGGCCAGCGTGAGCTGACCACGCGAATCTGCCGCGAGTTGCAGGTCCCGGACCGGTGTGGCCCACGGCAAGGTCGGTGGGGCAACCGTCTGAACGCCGCCCGTTCCGCTGGCGACGGCAGGGTTGAGAACGGTCGTCAGGAGCAGCGTAAGAAGCAATGGACGCGACATCGTACCTTCCTTGTCCGGGTAAGGGGAAAGCAGCGGAGGGAGAAAAACGATCCCATTGTGGGGTGCCGCAGGCGAGCCAGCAATGCATGAGGCAGATGAAACCCCCCGGCATCATCGAAAATATGGATAGTCCGGCCGCCTGAGGTTCACGTTGCCTGCCATGTCCGTCGGCCTGCTCCTCGTCGACTTGCCAGAACCCACTGGAGCGCCCAGCTCCCCGGCGCGCCAGCGAGCCCGGTTCCTGAACTTCAACGCCTTCCCTGGCAGCGGCTAACAGGCTTGCCCGTCAACCGACGGGTCCGGCTGGGGGTGAGCCTGCCCTTCGGGAAGCTGGAGCAATCGCGCCAGGGGTCCCACCTGGGCCCTCACGGCGTCCGGGGTCAGCACCAGTTGACTGAACGCGGTCACCAGTGGATGGCAGGCCCCCGCATCCGTCGTCACCAGGCCCGTGGAACGCCACAGCGGTGTGGGCAGGGACTCGGTCCGCAAGCCCCGCGGGAGGGGCGTCACGACCAGGCGGCTGAGGACGGTGAAGCCCTGCCCTTCGGCCACCATTCCCAGGGCCACGCCAGCGTCGCTGAGCCGAACCGACGCGGCAGGGGGTCGGGAGTGCCTCGCAATGTGCGCCGCCACGTATGGAGCGCAGTCTTCCTCGCAGACGATGAAGCGGGCGGCATGGAAGTCGTCCCAGGTGCGCAGCGGTGGCGCGGACGCCGCGTTCACGATGAGGTATTCATCACCGACAACCGGCGTGGTCACGAGCCCGGAGGGCATGGGGAGGCGTCCCAGACCGAGGTGGACCTTGCCGCTGGCCACCAGATCGGCAACCTCGTCGTGTTCCCCCCGCGTATCGGTCAGGACCACCTCCACCTGCGGGTAATGCGCGGCAAAGGGACGCAGCGCGGGCGTCACCACGTGGCGGAGGATGCTGCGGCTGGCCGCCAGGCGGAGCGTTCCGCTCAACTGACCGTGGGCTGTGAGCTGCATGGCCTGCACGGCCAGGGCGGCGTGACGGGCATGGACCATCACGGCCTGACCGGCCGGGGTGAGCCGCGCGCCGTGGCGCCCCCGCTCAAAGATGACGATACCCAGGGCGTCCTCCGCCTGCCGGACCGCGTAACTGAGGGTGGATTGGGCGAGGCCCAGCCGCGCCGCCGCCTCACTGAAACTTCCGGTTTCAGCCACCGCCAGCACCGCCGTCAAGGGCGTGCGCAGGAGGGGTGACGGTTCGTGCGGCCAGGGCGAGGTGGAACCCATGCGGCATTCTATGGCGAAATTCGATGGAAGCGCCCCAGAACGTCAGGGAATCGCTGAATGCGAAGATGGGTTTTCAGAATCGTGCGTGGACAGGAAACCCCACGTCATCCGAGTCTGACGGCGCCCGGGCACCGCACCATCCGCCAGTTCCTTCCAGCTTCTGAAGGCGCCAGCATCAGTGAACGCCGGTCATCGCCGCCAGGATGGAGGCGGTGTCCGTCACGGTACGCGGGAGTTAGGTTCCCCCGGCCCTGTCTGGCACTCGGATGACCGAGCTGAAGGGACAGCCCCGGTGGCAGCCAGCGGAAAACCTGTTCCATTGACCGCATCGATACGGCATTCCGTTCGGAACGGGAATCCGCATTGCCGCGAATTTCGTGTCACGGAATACTCCCTGAACATGACGAGTGATCACCGCGCCAGGGCAAGCGGCCTTCCGTTCCAGTGGCTCCACGTGCATAGGCCGCGGCGCAGGGCCTCGGGGCCCCACCCCCGGGAATCTGGGCGGCAGCGACACCGAGGGGACGTGCGAGCCAATCACCGCACTCCGCCCGCACCGACGGAGGAGTGCCAGAGGAGGAAGAAAACGACATGATGTTGCTCCAGGACAAAGTGGCGATTATCTACGGCGCGGGGGGAGCCGTCGGCGGCGCTGTGGCTCAGGCGTTCACCCGGCACGGCGCGCAGGTGTACCTCACCGGCCGCACCCTGGCGGCCGTGCAGGCGACGGCGACCAGGCTCCAGCACACCGGCCGGGTGGCCGACGCGGCGTGTGTCGACGCGACCGATGCCGCTCAGGTGCAGTCGTACCTGGACCGGATCATCGCCCGAACGGGCCGCCTGGACATCTCGTTTCACGCGGTCGGCCTGGAGGACGTGCAGGGCGCACCGTTGCTGGAGATGTCGCTGGCCGACGTGGCGCGCCCGGTCGAGCGAGCCGTGAAGACCCAGTTCATCACGGCCACGTCGGCCGCACGGCAGATGGTGCAGGCGGGCTCGGGTGTGATCCTGGGCATCACGGCGGAGGTCCCCGGAACGAACACGGGCGGCTTCGGCATCGCCTGCGCCGCCACCGAACTGCTGTTCAAGCAGCTGGCCCTCGAAGTCGGGCGTCATGGGGTGAGGGCGCTCTGCCTGCGGTCGTCGGGTTCACCTGACGCCCCGGGCGTGGATGAGGTGTTCGAGCAGCACGCCAGGCTGCGGGGGCTCACCCGCGCGGCATTCGAGGCGCAGCTTGGACAGGGGCTCGCGCTGAAGCGCCTTCCGAAGCTGGCCGAGATCGGTGACGCCGCCGTGCTCGCCGCGTCGGACCTCGCCAGCGCGATGACGGTGTCCAGTCTCAACGTGACCTGCGGGAGCGCCTGTCCATGAGGCGATGGTTTGGCCCGCGTCGAACCCGGCCAGCGCATCTGCCGGGCCGCATCTCACGACCCTGGGAGGATCATGATGAAAACGAAAACAGTCCGGTCCTTTGACGGAACCCTGATCACATACGAGTGTTCGGGGGAGGGAGCACCGGTGGTCCTCATCGGCGGGGCCCTGAACGACCGGTCGAGTCAGCGTGGGATCGCCACGCGCCTCGCCCCAAACTTCAGCGTCGTCTGCTACGACCGGCGGCACCGGGGAGAGAGCGGGGACGCGGCGGGAGGGCCTGGCGGGGCCGAGGAGCGCGTCGAGCGCGAAATAGAAGATCTGCGGGCCCTCGTGCAGGACATCGGTGGCTCAGCGTCCCTGTTCGGCTTTTCGTCCGGGGCCGCCCTGGCGCTGCGGGCGGCAGCGGAGTTGCCTGTCGATCACCTGGCGCTGTGGGAAGCGCCCTATCAGCAGGACCCCGGCGCGCCGGAGCGTCAGCGGGTCTACAGCGAGCGGCTGGAGGCCCTGGTGGCTGCTGGCCGGAAGGGTGACGCCGCGCAGCACTTCATGCTGCTGACCGGCACCCCGGCCGAACAGATCGCCCAGTTCCGCTCCGCCCCGTGGTGGCCCAGGGTGGAGGCCCTGGCGCCCTCACTGGTCTACGACGCGGCAGTGATGGGGGATGGTCGCGTGCCGACCGAACTGGCGGCGCGCGTGCCAGCCAAGACGCTCGTCCTGGCCGGGGGCGGGTCCAGCCCCTGGATGCGGGAGTCGGCCGAGGCTCTGGCGGCGGCGCTGCCCGACGCCTACTTGGAAATCCTAGAGGGGCAGAACCACAACGTTGATCCTGCGGTGATCGCCCCGAAACTGGTGCAATTTTTCAGTCAGTAAGCCTTGAGGGTGTCGTCCGCAGCTCAATCAGGGCGGCTGCACGCTGCGGGGGCACGTGCCTCATTCCATGCCGCGCAGCCTTTAGTATGCCGAGGAAAGCTTTTGTCGGCTCCCGTCTCGCTCCCGCGACTGGCCCGTTCTCTGACGTGGTCCAGAGCGGCAAACTCGTCTCTCTGTCCGGTCGGGTGGGTCAGGACCCCGCCAGCGCCACCCTCGTGCAGGGAGGAGCCCCGGAACAGGCCCGGCAGATTTTCAGGAATATTCGCCTCCGCCTGAAGGAGATCGGGCTGGACCTCGGCTCTTCGTTCCCACGGGAGGGGCGTTCCGGCGCCCCGGTGGTCGGGCCTCGCCGCCGGGTACAGTGACGACCTCGGCAGCGCGGCCCCACCGGGCGAGCACGGCGGCCACTGCTAGCACGCCGCACTCGACAGCGATAGGACTTATGGATGTCCAAATCGCATTCCATTCTCCCGACCCGGCTGAAGCGGCCGATGAGCAGCGAAAGGAGCACAGATGCGCAAAGTGATCGTGACCGAGTTCCTGACCCTCGACGGGGTGTACGAGGATTCCACCCCGTGGCAGCGGGGCTACGAGAGCCCGGAGATCGGCCAGTTCAAGCGCGAGGAGCTCTTCAAGAGTGGCGGCCTCCTGCTGGGCCGCGTGACCTACGAGGGCTTCGCCCAGTACTGGCCGAACGCCACCGAAACCGGGGCATTCGGTGAGCGGATGAACAGCCTGCCGAAGTTCGTGGCCACCACCACGCTCAAGGACCTCTCCTGGAATGCCACCGCCCTCGAAGGAGACGTCGTCGAGGCAGTCAGGACGCTGAAAGAAGGGGACGGCCCGTACCTCCTCGTGTACGGCAGCGGCACCTTCGTCCAGACGCTGCTGCGCCACGGCCTCGTGGACGAGCTCCGCCTGATGGTCTACCCCCTCGTCCTCGGGAGCGGCAAACGCCTCTTCTCCGGCGGTGACCGACTGCCGATGAAGCTGGCGTCCACCAGGGACCTGGGCTCAGGGGTCCTGCTGTTGACCTATGTGCCCGAGACGCACGGTTGATCCGGATGTAAAGCGGGGGCCATGGGCCAGCCTCAACCACGCTGTCGGACCCTGGAACGTGTAACCCAGGCTGAGCATGAGTGACGATTCACACCACTGCCGCCTTTGTCCCTTGCGCTCAGCCCCAGCCTGGCCTAATGGGGAGACAAGTGAATCACGTCAGAAGCAGGAGACAGATGAACAATTGGCATTCCGCAGTCTGCGAAACCAATGGAATTAACATTCACTACACCAGAACCGGGGGCAACAAACCGCCCTTGATCCTCCTGCACGGCTTAATGACAAACGGGCTGTGCTGGACGGGCTTGGCGCGCACCCTGGCCACCGATTATGACGTCATCATGCCGGATGCCCGGGGACATGGCGAGTCGAGTGCGCCTGCCTATGGATACCGTTATGAAGACCATGCCAATGACCTTTCCGGCCTGATCAAAGTCCTAGGGTTGTCCCCGCCAGTGCTCCTCGGACATTCCATGGGAGGGATGACGGCGGGGCTGGTGGCTCAGCGTCAGCCAGGCCTCCTGCGGGGCTTGATCCTGGCTGATCCCTCTTTTCTAAGCTCGGCGGTTCAGCGAGAAGTGCGTGACAGTGATGTGGCGGATCAGCATCGGCAAATACTCAAAAAGACATTTGAGTACGTTGTGGCGGACGCACGCCGCAGGCATCCCAAGCGGGCAGAGGAAACCCTTGAACTCTTCTCCCGGGCACGCCTGCAAACCCGCATGAGTGCGTTCGATGTGCTAACGCCACCGAACCCGGACTTCAGACCTCTGGTGCGGGACATCCAGTTGCCCACCTTGCTCGTCGTCGCTGAAAAAGGCGTCATTTCCGCCACTGTGGCAGAAGAATTGCAAGGTCTTAATCCTCGCCTTCAGGTTGAACAAGTCCCTGAAGCTGGTCACGCGCTTCACATTGATCAGCCGGAACGCTTCTCTGCCATCGTCAGGCGCTTTCTCAATTCGCTTTTACCGGCTCAGAAGTGGAACGCTCTCGACCCCGCCTGATGGACGCGAGCACGCCGTCATCCAGGAACGGCCGACCTGTTCCTGGGCGACGCCAGGGATACAGCGCCAGCGTGACCTGTCACGTCGACGGCGGATCTGCTGGCCGTCACAGGTAAACGGTTCCGTGGATTGCGGTGAACGTGTGACCACCTACCCAGACGCCTCCGTGCGAGTCGCGTTCCAGGTAGACCCGGCCCTGGCGCCCCAACGCCGTCCCCTGAGAAGCGACATATCGGGCGGGTGCCAGTTCGGCCTCCATGAGCCACTGGGCGAGGCTGGCATTCAGGCTCCCGGTCACCGGGTCCTCATACGGAACGGCCGTTCCCTGCGAAATGAACGCCCGAACCTCGAATTGCGCCTCGCTTCCCGCCGGATAGGGAGCGATCACGCCGAGTTCCAGGTCGTTCATCTGGCTGAAGTCAGGGTTCAAGGCCTTCACCTGAGCGGCGGAACGCAGCATCACGGCAACCCACCCGGGCCCGTTGTCCACCCATTGATGCGCGACCACGTCGGTGGCCGGGATTCGCAGGACCCTGACGATGTCGTTCAGGAGCGGCGCGTCCAGCGGACCGGTGCGTCGACGGGGCGGGGCCGCGAAAGCCAGGCGTCCGTCCCCTGGCCCCCGCCTGATTTCGATGAGGCCCGCTTGGCATTCCTGCACGACCATTCCTTCGGCCCTCGGCTGTCCACCCGCTTCCAACCAGGCCTGACAGGAACCCAGCGTGGGGTGCCCCGCGAACGGCAGCTCACGCACAGGCGTGAAAATACGCACGCGATAATCGGCCGCTTCCGTCGTCGCAGGCAGCAGAAACGTCGTCTCGCTGAGATTGGTCCACCGGGCGAACCGCTGCATGGCGGCCGTGGTCAGCCCCGCACCATCGATGACGGTGGCCAGGGGGTTTCCGGTGCAGGGGGCCGAGCCGAAGACGTCCAGTTGCGTGAAGCGGCGCGCGTTCACGGTGCGCCCAGGGACGGGCGTGCAGCCCGAATCCGGGGTGAAACCGGCGTGCCAGAGTGCCCCTGGGCGCCCCATGAATCATGCAGCCCCGGGGGTACCTGGGACAGGCCGATGGAACTCACCGCTCGCGCCTGCCGTGCGCTTCCCTGGCCAGAGGGGCGGTCATCGGACGGTGGTTGAACGCAGGCGCACAATGTCGAAGGAGCGGTCATACAGCAGTGTCGCCCGGGACGCCAGCGGACACAACGCCAGGTGCTGAACTGCCGACAGGCCTGTATTGAAGACGTCGATACGGCTGCTCGCGGGGGCCCGGACGCTCTACGCGGCCCCGCGTTGGGCGAGGGCACCCCGGGACGATCCCTTTCAGAATGTGAGGCCGCGCCAGGACAAGGGCCGCGTCTGGGACAGGCGCCAACCCTACCCGGAAGGGAACGTGGGACAGCTCCTCGCCTCAGGCGGAGGGGTGCGGACGTTGCTGGAGGACGTCCATCACAGTGGACGGGTGGGCCAGCCCCTCACGGGTCACCCTGCACGCCGCATGATGGGCGCGTGGCGAATCCTCCAGAGTCCTCCACAGCTTCCCGCGCGTTTCTGCCCGTCCTTGCCCTCGTGGGGTGTGGCGCGTTTCTGAATGTCTACACCACCCAGGCCCTGCTGCCCGAGCTTTCGCGGGAATTCGCCGCATCGAGCGTTGTCACGTCCGTCACGGTCAGCGCCACCACCCTCGCTATGGCCCTCTGTGCCCCGCTGGTGGGCCTCCTGGCGGACGCCACCGGGCGCAAACGCCTGATGGTGGGCGCCCTGCTGTTGCTCGCCTTGCCGTGCCTGCTGATCGCCCGCACCGACTCCCTGGGGCACCTGATCCTCTGGCGCTTCATGCAGGGCCTTCTGATTCCCGGGGTGATGGTCGTCACGACGGCGTACGTGGCGGAGGAACTCCCCGCCCCCCGCGTTCCGGCGGCGCTCGCGCTGTACATCACCGGCACGGTCGTCGGGGGGTTCGGCGGACGGTTCATCAGCGGCCTGGTCGCCCAGGCGTACGGCTGGCGTGAGGCGTTCCATGTGATTGCCGTATCCAACGTCCTGATCGCGCTGGTGGCCTGGGTGGTTCTCCCGCGTGCGAAGAACTTTGTTCCCCAGAGCGCCGTGCAGGCCCTGCCCACCCTGACCGGCCACCTGCGGAATCCGGCCCTGCTGGCCGCCTGCGCGGTGGGGTTCGCCCTGCTGTTTGCGCTGGTGGCCGCCTTCACGTATGTGAACTACCACTTGGCGGCCGCCCCCTACCGGCTCACCTCCGCGGCCCTCGGGGCGGTGTTCACCGTGTACCTGCTGGGCGTGATCGTCACCCCACCCTCCGGGCGCCTGGTCGCCCGCTTCGGGTACCGGCGCGTGCTGCTGGGGGCACTGGCGCTGTCCGCGCTGGGCTTCGCGGCCACGCTCGCCGCGCCGCTGCCGCTGATCATCCTGGGCCTGGCGGTCGGTTCGAGCGGCATTTTTATCGCTCAGGCCACCACCACCGGGTACGTCGCGGCGAGCGTCAGGTCTGGGCGCTCGCTCGCGTCCGGCCTGTACAACCTCGCGTACTACGCGGGGGGTGCCCTCGGCGCGGTTCTGGTCGGTCTGGCGTATGCCGCGTCCGGCTGGCCAGCCGTCGTCGCCTCGGTGCTCGCGACCCTCGCCTTGGCCGCCGCCATCGCCGCCTTCGCCTGGGAAAAGCGGGCAGAAGCGTAACGTTCCAGAGAACTCCTGCACCCGCGACAGCCCCGCAGCTCTCCCGCGTGGGCCTGACTCCCGCTTGAATTCAGCACTCTTACATGTAACACTCACCGTGTTTCACATCAGAGTTATCGCCGGGGGCCTCACGCCTCGCCGGAAGGGAGGTTGGTTGGCCGTGCTTCAACCTGTCGCCAGTGACCGCGTCGTCGACGTGGTGCGGGAACGGCTGCGCGCGGCCATCCTGGCCGGGGAGCTGGCACCGGGGACCCGCCTGAGTGTGCCGGAACTCGCCCGCCATCTCCAGGTCAGCCGCTCGCCCGTGCGCGAGGCCGTGCTGCTGCTGGTGGGGGAAGGCCTGGCGGTCGAGCATTCCCGCCGGGGCGCGGAAGTGGCGCGGCTGGACCTGGGTGACCTGCTGGAGCTGTACGAACTGCGCGCGGCCCTGGAAAGCCTGGCCGCGGGCCTGGCCGCCGGGCGGATGACCGCCCCCGACCTCGCCGCCCTCCGGGGCGTGCTGGACGCGCAGGGGGCGGCGGCGCTGGGAGAGGCGGGCCGGTTCCGCGAGCTGGACGCCCGGTTTCACCAGATCATCGTCCAGACCTGCGGGAACGCCCGGCTGGCCCGGCACGCCGAACTGCTCGCGCGGGAGATGCGTCTGGCGGGGCCGCTGCTGCTCAATACTCCCGCGCACCTGCGCCGCAGCCACGAGGAACACCGCACCATCGAGCGCGCCCTGCGGCAACGGGACGGCCCCGCCGCCGAGGCCGCCATGCGCGCCCACCTGACCCGCGTCGCGCAGGCCGTCCGTGCCCAACCAACCAGGCCCTGATTCCCCAAGGAGAACCCATGCGTAAGACCCTGACCCTCGGCCTCGCCCTCGCTCTCTCCGCCCTGTCCGCCGCGCACGCGCAGGGCACCATCAAGATCGGCGCGATCACCTCCGTCACCGGCCGCTTTGCCGAGTTCGGCAAGATGCAGCTCGCCGGGTTCAAGGTCGGCGTGGACGAGGTGAACCGCAAGGGCGGCGTCCTCGGGCGCAAAATCGAGCTGGTCATCGAGGACAACGCCAGCGACGTGAACAAGGGCCTGGCCGCCGCCGAGCGCCTGGTGAACGCGGGCGTGCCGCTGGTGCTGAACGAATACTCGTCGAGTCTGGTGAAGGCGCAGGCGCAGTACCTCGCCCGCCAGAAGGTCCCGGCACTGGTCTTCAGCTCCAGCGGCGACGACATCACCAAGCCCGGCAACGACTACATCTTCCGCCTGAACCAGCCCGCCACCGAGTACGCCCGCGCGATCCTCAACATCTTCCGCGCCAACAAGTTCAAGAACATGGCGATCATCGCGGGAACGGGCGCCTTCGAGAAGAGCGTCGCGGACGCCGCGCAGGACATCGCCAAGGAGTACGGCATCGCCGTGGTCGAGGACCAGCGCTACGACAAGGGCCTGACCGACTTCCGCCCTGTCCTGAACCGCATCAAGGCCAAGAACCCCGACGGCATCCTGATGGTGTCCTATGCCGAAGACAGCGTGGCCCTGATGCGCCAGGCGCGCGAGGTGGGCGTGAAGCCCCGCCTGTTCGCGGGGGGCGCGGCGGGCTTCGCGCTGCCCGACTTCGTGAAGGATGCGGGAACGGCCGCCGAGAACGTCGTGACGGCCACCGCCTGGATTCCGCAACTGCGCTACCCCGGCACCCAGAAACTCAATGTCGAGCTGAAAAAGGCGCTGGGCGGGCAGGACCCCAGCTACCACGCCGCGCAGGCCTACGCCGCCGTGCTGGCCGCCGCCGAGGCGATCCGCCGCGCGGACAGCACCGACCGGGAGAAGGTGAAGGCAGCCCTGGGCAGCCTCAACATGCAGACCGCCTTCGGCCCGATCCAGTTCAAGGACTACAGCGGCTTCCGCAACCAGAACCCGCTGACCATGGTCGCGCAGCAGGTCCAGAACGGGGCCTTCGTGCCCGTCTACCCCGCGAGCGTCGTGCCCCGCCCCATCAAGTTCGAGCGTTGAGCCGCCGGAGGCCCCATGTTCAGATTCACACCGTCCAGCCTCACACCGTCCAAATCCACACCGTCCAGCCCCAGGCAGTCCCGTTCGCGGCGTGGCCGCACCCTCGCCGCCCTCGCGTTGCTGGCGACCGGCTCGCTGGCCCTGGCCGACACCATCCAGGTGGGCGCCATCACCAGTCTCTCTGGCCGCTTCGCCACCTTTGGGCGGATGCAGCAGGCGGGCTTCCGCGTGGCGCTCGACGAGATCAATGCGCGCGGCGGCGTCAACGGCAACCGCCTCGAACTGCTGCTGGAGGACGACGCCAGCGACACCAACAAGGCCCTGAATGCCGCCGAGCGGCTGGTGAACCGGAAGGTGCCGGTGGTGATCGGCGCCTATTCCAGCGGAATCACCAAGCCCCTGTCGCAGTACCTCGCGCGGGTCAAGGTGCCGCTGATCGTGGCGACCGCCATCGACGAGACGATCACCAAGCCCGGCAACCCCTACACCTTCCGCGTCAACAACCAGTCCTCGGTCTACACGCGCAGCCTGATTGACCAGCTCAGGAAGCTGGGCGGCATGAAGACGGCGGTGATCCTCACCAGCAACGACGCCTTCGGCAAGAGCGTGCTGAACGACGCGGCCAGCCTGCTTCCCCGCGCGGGCTTTACGGTGCTCGCCCAGGACACCTACGACAAGGGCCTGACCGACTTCCGGCCCCTGCTGAACCGCTACCGGGGCCAGAACCCCGACGTGGTGATCCTCGCCAGCTACGAGGAGGACGCCGTGGCGCTCACCAAGCAGGTGAAGGAGGTGGGACTCTCGCCCAAGGTGATCGCCGGGATCGCCACCGGTTTCGCCCTCCCCGACTTCCTGAAAGGCGCGGGGACCGCCGCCGAGAACTACCTCGTCACGATGGTCTGGAACCCCGACGTGCAGTATCCCGGGGCGCGCAGCCTCTACACCCGCCTCAAAAAGGCGCTGAACGGCGAGGAACCCTCCCAGCACGCCGCGCAGAGCTACGCCGCCATGCTCGCCGCTGCCGACGCCATCCAGCGGGGCGGCACCGACCCCGAAAAGGTCCGCGCGGCCCTCATGCAGACCCGCCTCAGCACCGCCTTCGGCCCCGTCAACTTCCGCACCTATGGCGGCTACCAGAACCAGAACAGCGTCGTGGGCCTGATCACGCAGGTCCAGAACGGCCAGTTCGTGACGGTCGGCCCGGCGACGGCGGCACGGGGCAAGATCGTCTTTCCGAGAAAGTAAGTGGGAAGTGGTGAGTAGTCAGTGGAGGGTAATGACAACCTACTTCCCACTCACCACTGACCACTTCCCAAAGGAGCCTTCATGGATCAAGCCGCCGTCACGGCACTCCTTCAAACATTGGTGCAGGGCCTCCTTACCGGGGGGCTGTACGCCCTGATCGGCACGGGCCTGAGTCTGATCTTCGGCGTGATGAACATCATCAACTTCGCGCACGGCGACTTTCTGGCCATCGGCATGTTCATCACGCTGGCGCTCTTTCGCACCTTTCACCTCGACCCCTATCTCAGCCTGCTGGTGGCGGCACCGGCTGGCTTCGCGCTGGGCTTCGTGATCCAGCGCCTGGTGCTCTCGCGGCTGGGGGACCGGCTGAACGAGGGCAGCATCCTCGCCACGCTGGGCCTGGGGCTGATCATCAGCAACACGCTGCTGCTGACCTTCGGGGCGCAGCCGCAGAGCATCAACGTGCCCTACGCGACCAGCACCTTTCAGCTCGGCGGGGTACAGGTCAGCATCCCGCTGCTGATCGCGGGCCTGGGCACGGTGGCGGCCATCGTGGGCCTGAACCTGCTGCTCTACCGCACCGAGCTGGGCCGCGCCATCCGCGCCACCGCGCAAAATCCCCTGGGGGCCGAGTTGCAGGGCGTGAAGACGGGGCACATCCAGGCCATCGTCTTCGGGCTGGGCGTGGCCTTTGCCGCCATCGCGGG
Source organism: Deinococcus metallilatus (assembly GCF_004758605.1). Classification (NCBI taxonomy): domain Bacteria; kingdom Thermotogati; phylum Deinococcota; class Deinococci; order Deinococcales; family Deinococcaceae; genus Deinococcus; species Deinococcus metallilatus. Next base: position 2,085,170 of record NZ_CP038512.1, on the reverse strand, counting down.
CGTGCTGCTGATGCCGCTGCTGTACGCCTTCCCGACGGTGGGCGAGAACTACACCACCAAGGCCTTTATCGTGACCGTGCTGGGAGGCCTCGGCAACCTGCCCGGCGCGGTCGTGGGCGGGCTGGTGCTGGGCGTGATCGAGTCGCTGGGGGCCTTTTACATCAGCAACAACTACCGGGACGCCTACGGCCTGATCGCCTTCCTGCTGGTGCTGCTGCTGCGCCCGGAAGGGCTGTTCGGGAGGACGGTGAAGCGCGTATGATTCCGAAAAAATCGGCGTTTTCCCCGCATTTTTTCCGGGCGGACGCGAGTGGGAAGGGAGCCGCGTGACGACCGCCGCACCGCTGCCCGCCGCCCGGCCCCGCGCCCTCACCTTCGGCAACGTCTGGCTGAGCCTGGTGCTGCTGGCCGTGATGCTGCTGTACCCCTTCGTCTTTGGCAAGGCGCTGAACTTCGGGGTCGCCACCCTGATCTTCGCGGGCTTCGCGATGAGCTGGAACATTCTGGGCGGCTGGGCGGGGCAGCTCAGCCTGGGGCACGCGGCTTTCGTGGGGGTCGGGGCCTATACCCTGACGCTGCTGGCCACGCCGGAGCGCGTCCCGGCCTTTTTCGGCGGCCCGGTGGCGCCGTGGTGGGGCGCCCTGATCGGCATGGGGCTGGCCGCGCTGCTGGCCGCCGTGTGGGGGGCGCTGACGTTCCGCCTGCGGGGGAGTTACTTCGTGCTGTCCACCATCGCGGTCGCGCTGGTGCTGCGGCTGGTGGCGATCAACAGCTCGTGGACGGGCGGGGCGGAGGGCCTCTTCATGCCGGAACTGCCCCGACTCTTCGGCCTGGACCTGTTCGACCGCAAGGTGGAATACGGCCTGGCCTTCGCCTTCGTGGCCCTCACGCTGCTGGTCACGCACCTGCTGCGCCGCTCGCGGCTGGGCTACGCCCTCCAGGCCGTGCGCGAGGACGAGGACGGGGCGCGGGCATTGGGCATCGATCCCACGCGGATGAAGGTGCTCGCGTTCATGCTCAGCGCGGCCCTGACGGCCCTGGGCGGGAGCCTCTACGCGATCTACCTGCAAGCCTTCGAGCCGCACACGCTGCTGGAACTGCCGCTCAGCGTGCAGATCGCGCTGATGGCGATCATCGGCGGGCGGGGGAGTATCCAGGGGCCGATCATCGGCGCCCTGCTGCTGAGCGTGTTCGGCGAGGTGTTCCGCACAGTCTTCGCCAGCGCCAACCTGCTGATCTACGGCGTCCTGATCCTCGTCATCACGCTGTTTGCCCCGGACGGCATCATGGGCCTCTTCGGGCGCACCGGGCGCAAGTTGGGGACGGCAAGATGACCACGCCCGAGTTCCCCGCAGTCACCCCCTTCCCCGGCCAGCCCGTCCACGCGCCGCAGGGGCCACCCCTTCTCACCGCCGAGGGGATCACCGTGCGGTTCGGCGGCGTGACCGCCGTAAAGGACATCAGCCTCGCGGTGCGGCCCGGCGAGATTCTGGGCTTGATCGGGCCGAACGGGGCCGGGAAGACCACCCTGTTCAATGCGCTGACCGGCTTCGCGCGCCCCAGCGCGGGCCGCGTGACCTTCGACGGACGCGACGTGACCCAGGTGCCGCCGCAGGCGCGGGCGCGGCTGGGCATGGCCCGCACCTTCCAGGTCGAGCGGCCCTTCGAGAATCTCAGCGTGCTGGAAAACGTGCTGGTGGCCAGCTTCCTGCACCACCGGGGGCGGGTGGCGGAGGATCAGGCGTATGCCGTGCTGGAACGGGTGGGCCTGGCCGACCGCGCCGCGCAGCCCGCCGCCGAACTCAACCTGGCCCGCCGCCGCCGCCTGGAACTCGCCAAGGCGCTCGCGCTGGAACCCCGCCTGCTGTTCCTCGACGAGAGCATCGCGGGCCTGAACCCGCCCGCCCAACAGGAAATGGTGGCCCTGATCCGCTCGCTGGTCCAGTCGGGCCTCGGCGTCGTGATGGTCGAGCACATCATGCACGTCATCATGTCTCTCTCGGATCACGTGATCTGCATGGCCTTTGGCGAACTGCTCGCCGAGGGTGAGCCGCAGGCGGTCGCTGCGCATCCCGACGTGATCCGCGCCTACCTGGGAGATGACCATGACTAGCGTCCAGCCCCAACCTGTCCCCGTCCCCGTCCGTGACCGCGTGCTGAACGCCGAAGACCTGGAGGTCGCCTACGGGGAGGTGCAGGTGGTGTTCGGCGTCTCGCTGCATGTCGACAAGGGCGAGCTGGTCGGCCTGGTGGGCGGGAACGGCAGCGGCAAGAGCACCATCCTGCGGGTGCTCTCGGGGATGCTGAAGGCCAGGGCGGGCACCGCCACCTACCGCGGCCACAACCTCAACGGCGTGCCGCCGCACAAGATCACCGACCTGGGGGTGGCGCATGTGCCGATGGGCCGCCAGCTCTTCGGCCAGATGTCGGTCGAGGAGAACCTGCTGATGGGCGCTTACCTGCCGCGCACCAAGGCGAACCGGGCCGCCAATCTCCAGAAGGTCTACGACTTCTTTCCGCGCCTGACGGAAAAACGCCTGACGCCCGCAGCGGCCCTTTCCGGCGGGGAGCAACAGATGGTCGCCATTGGCCGCGCGCTGATGAGCGAGCCGGAAGTCCTCCTGATGGACGAACCCAGCCTGGGCCTCGCGCCGCTGGTCGTGTCCGAGGTGATGCGGGTGATCGGCTCCCTGCGAGAACTGGGCCTGACCGTCCTGCTGGTCGAGCAGAACGTCCGGCAGGTGCTGAAGGTCACCGACCGCACCTACGTGTTGGAACTGGGGCGGCTGGTCAAGGAAGGGCCGAGCCGCGAACTGATGGGCGACCCGGACATCATCCGGGCCTATCTCGGGGTGTGACTGCGTGACGGGCGATGATCCCTCTCCGTACGCCTGGGAGAGGGAGCTTCAGCCCGTGCCCTATGAAAATTGTGTTCAGTATCACCATAAAGAGACTTCTGGGGTCTTGAGACTTGTCAGGCTTCGGTATTCCAGAGTGTTTTCCCCGTGCAGGCGGGGATGCTCCCTTCAGAACGACCAAGCACGTCCCGGAAGGAACTTCCTGTCAGGCCCTCGCGCGGTCTATCAACACCACCTGGGCATCAATGGACTGTCCCCAGGGCAACCGCGAAGCTGAGGTTGGGCCTCCGGACCGGCTCGCCTGACCCGCGTGGATGAGGGGGCTTGACAGTGCCCCAGAGGAGGCGCAGGCTGTGAAAAGCATTGCAATTCAAGGCCCTGACCAACCCCCGCCTGCCGGAAGGGAGGACGCCCACCCGCTGCCTGACCCGCCTTCAGCCTGAGAAGCTCGTGCCACCGCGCCGAAGTTCCCCCGTGGAGACAGGAGGAAGAACCATGAAGCGTCCCCTCGCCCTCTCGGTCATGCTCGCCGCCGCCGGACTGTCCGCCTTCGCCCTCGCGCAGGGCCTGCCCAAACTGGCGCAGAAGAAGACCTACAAGGTCGGTTTTGCCCAGACGGAGAGCAACAATCCCTGGCGCCTCGCCCAGACCAAGAGCATGCAGGACGAGGCGAAGAAGCTGGGCTGGCAACTGGTGTACACCGACGCCGCCGGGTCCGCCGCCAAGCAGGTCAGCGACGTGGACTCGATGATCGCGCAGCGGGTGGACGCCATCTTCCTGGCGCCGCGTGAGGAAAAACCCCTGGCCGCCGCCGTGAAAAAGGCGCGCGCCGCCGGGATTCCGGTGATTCTCCTGGACCGCACGGTGGACCCCAAGCTGGCGAAGCCGGGGGTGGACTACGTGACCTTTATCGGCTCGGACTTCGTGCAGGAAGGCCAGCGCGCCGCTGACTGGCTCGCCAAGAAGACGAACGGCAAGGCCACCATCATCGAGCTGGAGGGCACCACCGGCTCCAGCCCCGCCAATGACCGCAAGACCGGCTTCGACACCTACATCAAGAAGTTCCCCGGCATGAAGATCGTCGCTTCGCAGTCCGGCGACTTTGCCCGCGACAAGGGCCGCCAGGTGATGGAGACGCTGCTCCAGGCGCACCCCGACGTGACCGCCGTGTACGCCCACAACGACGAGATGGCGCTGGGTGCCATCGCCGCCCTCGAAGCGGCGGGCAAGCAGCCCGGCAAGGACGTGACCGTCGTGTCCATCGACGGGGAAAAGGACGCGCTGCAAGCCATCATCGACGGGAAGCTCGGCGCGACGGTGGAATGCAACCCGCGCTTCGGCCCCAAGGCCTACGAGACGCTGATCCGCTACGCCAGGGGTGACAAGATTCCCGCCAAGATCATCAACCCCGACCGCTTCTTCGACGCCAACAACGCCAAGGCCAGCCTCAGCACCTCGTACTGACGGACGGCGGAGCCGGAGGTTCACGGAGAGTCTCCTGTCCGTGAACCTCCCGCCCGCGTTCCCAGGGGGCCACGTGAACGACGCCCAACCCCTCCTCGTGATGGAGGGCATCACCAAGACCTTTCCCGGCGTCCTGGCCCTGCAAGACGCCTCGCTACACGTGGGGCAGGGCGAGGTCCACGCCCTGATCGGGCAGAACGGCGCGGGGAAAAGTACCCTGATCAAGATTCTGACGGGCGCGTACCGCAGGGACCGGGGCACCGTCCGCCTCGCCGGGCAGGAGGTGGACTTCCATTCCCCGCAGGCCGCGCAGCGCGGCGGCATCAGCACCATCTACCAGGAGGTCAATCTGGTCGGCTTCCGCTCCGTCGCGGAGAATGTCTTCCTGGGGCGTGAACCCCGCCGGGGCCTCTTCATAGACTGGCGCGCCATGAACGCGGAGGCGCGCAGACTGCTGGAACGCTTCGGCGTGCGGGTGGACGTGACGCGGCCCCTGGCGTCCTATAGCGTCGCCGTGCAGCAGATGGTCGCCATTGCCCGCGCCGTGTCCTTCCAGAGCCGCCTGGTGATCATGGACGAACCGACCTCCTCGCTCGACGACCGCGAGGTGGAGACGCTGTTCGGCGTGATCCGGCAACTGAAGGGGGACGGCGTGGGCGTGGTCTTCGTCTCGCACCGCCTCGACGAGCTGTATGCCGTGTGTGACCGCGTCACCATCATGCGCGACGGGCGCACGGTGGACGAGCGGGCGATGGGGGACATCAGCAAACTCGAACTGGTGGCGAAGATGCTCGGCAAGGAGATCGGGGAGGTGCGCCGCGAGGGCGAGACGGCCTTCGAGCGCAGCGGGCCGCCCGGCGAGACGCTGCTCGAAGCCTGGCACCTCCGCACCGGGCCTGCCCTGAAAGACGCCAGCCTCAACGTGCGTGCGGGGGAGATCGTGGGCCTGGCGGGCCTGCTCGGCTCGGGGCGCAGCGAGACGGCGCGGGCGATCTTCGGCGCGGACGACCTGACCGGGGGCGAGCTGCGGGTGAACGGCGCGCCCGCGCGCTTCCGCTCGCCCGCTGGCGCCATCGCGCGCGGCATCGGCTTCTGCTCGGAGGACCGCAAGACGGAAGGCATCATCCCGCACATGACCGTCCGGGAGAATCTCACGCTCGCGCTGTTGCCTGCCCTGGCGCGTTCTGGCGTCGTGGACGCGGCGCGGCAGGCGGAGATCGTGGACCGGTTCATCGCCCAGCTCGGCATCAAGACCGCCGGACCCGATCAGAAGATCCGTGAACTCTCCGGCGGCAACCAGCAGAAGGTCTTGCTGGCCCGCTGGCTGTGCCTGAACCCGGAACTGCTGATCCTCGACGAACCCACCCGCGGCATCGACGTGGGGGCCAAGGCCGAGATTCAGCGCCTGCTGAGCGAACTCGCGCGGGAAGGCCTGGGTGTGCTGATGATCAGCAGCGAACTGGAGGAACTCGCGGAAGGCTCAAATCGCGTCGTGGTGTTGCGCGAGGGCCGCACGGTGACGGAACTTTCGCGTGAGGAGCTGACGCAGGACCGCATCATGGCGGCGATGGCGCAGGACCCGAGTCCCCTCGCCGTGACCGGGGCACCGGAAGGAGGGGCGCGTGGCTGACTCCAACGCGGGACCCGTCGCCCCGCAGGCGCCCGGACGTGCCCGGCAGCGCGCAGGGTGGTGGCGTGGCCACACGCAGATTCACGCCGCGCTGGCCGCGCTGGTGCTGCTTTTCCTGTTCAATGCCCTCTTCACGCCGCACTTCCTGAGCGTCCAGACCCTCAACGTGAACCTGACCCAGGTGGCGACCACCGTGATCGTCGCGGTCGGGATGACCCTGGTGATCGCCACGGGTGGCATCGACCTCAGCGTGGGCGCGCTGATGGCGATCAGCGGCGCGCTGGCCCCGATGCTGTTCGGGCACCCGCCCTTCGGGAACGCGGCGCTGGGCGTGCTGCTCGCGTTCACCGTGCCGGTCCTGGTGGCGGGTGGCTTTGGCCTCTTCAACGGCACGCTGATCACGCGCTTCGGCCTCCAGCCCTTCATCGCCACGCTGATCCTGTTCATCGCGGGGCGCGGCATCGCGCAGGTGATGACGAACGGGCAGCTCCAGACCTTTGCCAACGCCCCCTTCCAGTACATCGGCCTGGGCCGTCCCTTCGGGATTCCCTTCCAGGTGATCCTGATGCTGGCGGTTGTCGCGCTCTTCGCCTGGATCATGGCGCGGACGGTGTTCGGGCGCTACGTCCTGGCGGTGGGCGGGAACGAGGCGGCCGCGCGCCTCGCCGGGGTGCCCGTGCAGCGGGTGAAACTGCTGGTGTACACCATCAGCGGCCTGCTGTCGGGGGTCGCGGGCCTGATCGTGATTGCCATCAATTCCTCCTCGGACGCCAATCAGGTCGGCCTCAACATGGAACTGGACGCCATCGCCGCCGTCGCGGTGGGCGGCACGCCCCTCACCGGCGGGCGCGCGACCATCCTGGGAACACTGCTGGGCGCCCTGATCATTCAACTGATCCGCTTCACGCTGCTCGCCAAGGGCGTGCCCGACGCGGCGGCCCTGGTGGTGAAGGCGGCCATCATCCTGCTCGCCGTGTACGTGCAGCGGCAGCAGCATTAGACCTCCTGCGGAGGGTCTAACTGTCAAAAGGTCTAACCGCCGAACCGCTCAGGCCCTCGCTGATCTGAATCCTTCAGCGGTTAGACAGTTAGACCGTCAGACCGTTCGACAATTTGACACGGAAAGGAGCTGAATGTCCCTGCTGAATCCCCCGCGCGAACTGGCGCGGGACCGCCGCGCCCGCGCCGTGAGCCTGCTGCAACGCTACGGCGTGCTGGTGGCGCTGGCCCTGCTGATCCTGTTCGGCGCGCTGCGCTATCCGGGGTTCCTGAGCGCCTACAACGTGTTCACCGTGCTGGGTTACAACTCGATGTTCGGCCTGATCGCGCTGGGCATGACCTTCGTGATCATGACGGGCGGCATCGACCTCTCGGTGGGGAGTATCGCGGCCTTTGCCAGCGTGATCGGCGCCCTCCTCAGCCCGCACGGTCTGTGGCCCGCCCTGCTGGGCGCGGTGGCCGCCGCGACGCTGCTGGGGCTGGTGAACGGCCTGCTGATCGCCTACGCGCGCATCCTGCCCTTCATCACCACGCTGGCGATGCTGCTCGCCGCGCGCGGCCTGGCGCTGCTGTTTGCGAACAACCAGTCGGTCAGCGTGGACTACGACCACGGCTTCACGGCTCTGGGACAGGGGAACGTGGGCGGGGTGCCGTTCACGGCGGTCCTGCTGGGGGTGGCCTATGTGCTGGGTGCCCTGCTGCTGCGCGCCACACCGTTCGGGCGGCACGTCCTCGCGGTGGGCGGCAACGAGGAAGCCGCCCGGCTGATGGGCCTGAACGTGGAGCGCGTGAAGGTGCTGGTCTACACCCTGTCCGGCGCCCTGGCGGGCCTGGCGGGGGTGATCCTGGCCTCGCAGTTCGGGGCCGGGCAGCCCACCGAGGGCCTGGGGTGGGAACTCACCGCCATCGCCGCCGTCGTCGTGGGCGGCACGCTCCTCACCGGGGGCCTGGGGTCGGTGGGAAGCACGCTGGTGGGGGTGCTGCTCCTGGGCATCATCTTCAACATCCTCAACTTCGAAAACGGGCGCGGCACCATCAGCCTCAGCGCGTACTGGCAGAGCGTGATCCGGGGAGCCTTCCTGCTGCTGGTGGTCGTGCTGCAAAACCGGCTGACCCGCCGGGCGGCTGGGGGCGGGTCCTGAACCCTGACGCCGCACGTTTCATTCACGCACCCTGGGAGAGGCGCACAATGAGAGGACCGCCAACCGTTTTTCCGCCCCTCGTGCGTATCCCGTTCAGGAGGACACCATGACTGTCACGAATGACGCCAAGGCCGCCGCGTCCATGAGTGCCGAAGCTCCGAGTACGCCGCCCACCGCCGACCAGACCCCGATCAATGCCACGCCCTACGCCGATCCACAGTACGACGTGCCCACCATCATGGCGGGCATCTACGGCGACGGCATCATTGGCCTCAAGGGCGCATTCTCACGCGAGTGGGTGGCGAGACTCGCCGGGGAACTCCCGGTGCTGTACGAGGCGGCGCTGGCCCGGCCCGGCGGCGCCGTCGGGCGCGGCACCAACCGCCATTATGTCGAGATTCACCCCGAGGACATCAGCGGTTTTCTCGATCTCGTGACCCATCCGTGGGTCAGGACGGTGTGCGAGAGCGTCCTGGGGCCTGACTACAAGATCGTGGAGATCGGCTTCGACGTGCCCAACCCCGGCGCGAAGGACCAGCCCTGGCACCGCGACTTCCGGGCGGGCGACGAGACGCTGGTGGACCGCCGCCTGAACTCGCTGGCCTTCAATCTCACCGCCGTGGATGTGGAGCCGGACATGGGGCCCTTCGAGATCGCGCCCGGCACCCAGTGGGATGACCCCAGCGCCTTCGACCACGGCATGTTCCCCCCGGTGTCGCTGTTTCCGCGTTATCAGGCCCTCGCGCAGCGCAAGATGCCGAAAATGGGGGACATCTCCGCCCGCAGCGCGCTGACCATTCACCGCGGCACCGCCAATCACAGCGACAAGCCCCGCCCGGTCCTGGTCCTGGGGGTGGACGCGCCGGGCGCCGGGCATGACGAGTGGCACGACCTGCAATTCACGCGCGCGTACTACGAGCGGTTGCCGCAGGAGGTCAAGGATCACCTGATCTGCCGCGTCGTCGACGAACTCGAACCCATCGTTCAGGGCCACACCATCGAGGGCCTGATGATGGGGGACGCCTAAAGGCCATGCGCGCCAGAATCCTATGAGAGAGTTCAACAGCATCGTCGCGCACTTCGGCAACGCGGCCATTCCCGGACGGATCGAGGCCCTGGAGGGGGGAAGGGGCTTCATGCGCGTCGCCCTCGACCCGGACGTGGATGCCCTTCCCGTCCAGGAAGGCAGCGAGTGCATCCTCGAAATGCACGATGGCGCCCGCTTCCGCTTCGCCGTCGTGGAGCGGCTGGACGGGCACACGCACGCCTTCCGCATGAAACTGCTGGGGCGCGCCTCCCCGACCTTGGGGGACCCGGCGGCTTCATCGCTCGCAGAGTGAGGCGCGTTCCGCGCGGCCTGGCTGCTCTGGCGACGTTACCAACACCCCCCTCGCTGCTCATGCTGCACGTCATCCCCCCATTCCGTTCAGGGCGGGGCGGTCGGCCCGACTCGCGTCTTGGCTCCTGAACATGAAGCTGCCCCTGGGGCTGACCGGCAGGCTCAGATCGCCGTCCGGGAGGCGGCGTAGCGAAGAACAGCAGGGCGATGCGTCACCCGGTTCCCGACTCACAGGCGCCGGGTGACGCTCTTTTTTCGCTATACCGGCGTTTTACGTTCCGGGACTACGGTCATGGCGGAGGTGTTCCATGAACAAGTCCTTTCTGCTGGCACTCGCTCTGAACGCCATGACACTGGGCGGCCCGGCCCACGCGCAATCCCAGGTGGCCCCGGAAACCCATCCGGTCGGCGATATTCCCGACTCGCAGGTCTTCGTGCGCTACACGGGCGCGGCGGGGCATTACAGCCTCACGGTTCCGGAAGGCTGGGCACGCCGCGTGCAGGGCAACCGGGTGAGCTTCACATCCAAACTCGGCGCGGTGGAGGTGAGCAGCGGCAAGGCTGCGGCTTCCCCAACGGTGGAAAACGTGAAAGGCTCGCTCCTGCCCGCGCTGGCGAAAACCATTCCAGGGCTGAAGGTCACCTCGGTCCAGGCGGTCCGTCTGCCCGCTGGCCCGGCGGTCCTGGCCCGCTTCACGTCCGCTGGGGCACCGAACGCCGTGACGGGCAAGAGCCTGCCGGTGGAGAACGACCTGTACGTCCTCGCGTGGAACGGGCAGCAGCTCAGGGTGCGCTTCAGTGCGCCGCTCGGGGCGGACAACGTGGACGCCTGGAAGCAGATGGCCCAGTCCATCCAGTGGAGGTGAGAGCATGACCCTGCTGCAAGCCACCGACGTCTACCGCTTCTACCATGTTGGAGACGATGAAACCCGCGCCCTGCGCGGGGCCAGCCTGGAGGTCCGGGCGGGCGAACTGGTCGTGCTGCTGGGCCGCAGCGGCAGCGGGAAAAGCACCCTGCTGGCCTGCCTGGCGGGACTGGACGACCCCGATGGGGGCCAGGTGGAGGTCGCCGTCGCCTCCCGTCGCCTCTCGCGCCGCCCGGAGGTGCAGCGTGCCCGGCTGCGCGCCGAACACCTGGGCGTGATGCTGCAAAGCGGCAACCTGCTCCCGCATCTGAACGTGCTGGAAAACGTGCTGCTGACCGGGCGCATCCTGGGCAAACCCGATGAGGTCCGGGCACGCGAACTCCTGGCCCAACTGGGTCTGGCGGGGCGGCTGGCGGCCTATCCCAGCCAGCTTTCCGGCGGGGAGACGGCCCGCGTGTCCCTCGCGGCGGCGCTGGCGCATGGCCCGGCCATCCTGCTGGCGGACGAACCCACCGCCGAGCTGGACCTCCAGACCGAGGTGCAGGTCGCGCAGGTGATCGAGGCGTTCGTCCGTCAGCCGGGGCACGGCGCCCTGATCGCCACGCACAGCCCGCGCCTGGCCGCCCACGCCAGCCGGGTGCTGCGCCTGAAGGACGGGCGGTGGCAGGATGCCTGAAGCAGAGGCACGCCCCCGGGGGCAACCTCACCTCACGGCACCTGCGGCGGTGCCCCTGGTGGACGCGCGGCAGGTCACGCGGGCGTTCCAGGTGGCTGGACAGACCGTGACGGCCCTGCAAGGCGCGACCCTTCAGATTTGCCCCGGGGACCGGGTGGCCCTGCTGGGAGCCTCCGGCAGCGGCAAAAGCACCCTCCTGCACCTGCTGGGGGGACTGGACACGCCGACCAGCGGCACGGTGACCTGGCCCGCGCTGGGCAACGGGCAGGACCTGCGGCCCGGCAAGGTCGCGTTCGTCTTCCAGGCGCAGAGCCTGATGCCGCCCCTGACCGCGCTGGAGAATGTCGCGCTGCCCCTGTTGCTGAACGGGAAGCCGCCCAATGAGGCGCAGGAGGAGGCCGCGTTCTGGCTGGAACGCCTGGAACTGCTGCCCCTGGCCGACCACCTGCCCGAAGAACTCTCCGGCGGGCAGGCGCAGCGGGTGGCGGTGGCCCGCGCGCTGGTCACCCATCCCCGCCTGATCCTGGCCGACGAACCCACGGGGCAACTCGACTCCGCGACCGCCCAGCACCTGCTGGACGTGCTGCTCGCCGCTCTTGACCCGGGCGCGGCGCTGGTGATGGCCACCCATGACCCCGACGTGGCCCGCCGCCTGGACACGATCTGGCGGATGCAGGACGGGCAACTCGTCTCGGTCACCCGCAGGCAGGAGGAAACCTCATGAACCGGGTCTGGCTTCAGGGCCTCCTCGCACGCCGTCCCCTGCGCATCTGGGGCAGCGCGGCGGGGGTCGCGCTCACCGTCGCCTTTCTCGCGCTGCTGCTCGCCTTCGTCTCGGCGGGGCGGGCCAACATGACCCGGCGGGCCGTGGCGTCCGTGCCGGTGGACTGGCAGGTGCTGCTGGGGGCGGGAACCACCCGTCAGGCCGCGGAGCAGGCGATCCGGGCCGCCACGCCCGTGAGGACCCTCCTCCCGGTCGGATACGCGGACGTGGCGGGCTTCACGGCCAGCACGGGGGGCACGGTGCAGACCACCGGCGCGGGCAAGGTGCTGGGTCTGCCGGACGGCTACCGCGCGCAGTTTCCCGCCGAGATTCGCCCGCTGATAGGCTCGGCGGACGGCGCGCTGCTGTCTCAGCAGACGGCGGCGAACCTGCATGCGGCGGTCGGGGACACGGTGAATATCCTGCGCTATGGGGCCGCGCCCGCAGTGGTCAAGGTGGCGGGCATCGTGGATTTGCCGGAGGCCGACTCGCTGTTCCAGGCCGTCGGCGCGCCCAGAGGTCTGGCCCCGCAGGCTCCACCGGACAACGTGCTGCTGCTGCCCCGCAGGCAATGGGACACGCTGTTCGCTCCGCAAAAGGTCGCGCGCCCGAACACTGTCCGCGAGCAACTCCACGTGCGGCTGGCCCGCACCCTGCCCAGTGATCCCGGCCAGGCCTTCGCCCTGGTCACCAGCCTTGCCAACAACGTGGAAGCGCGCCTCTCTGGCTCTGCCGTCGTCGGGAACAACCTGGCGGTGAAGCTGGACGGTGCCCGTGAGGACGCCCTGTACGCCGAGGCGCTGTTCCTCTTCCTGGGCTTGCCCGGAGCCATCCTGGCCGCCGCCCTGACCCTGACGGTCGCCGGGGCGAGTGCCGCGCAGCGGCAGCAGGAAGCGGCGCTGCTGCGGGTGCGCGGCGCGTCCGAACGGACGGTGGTGCGTCTGGGTGCGGCGGAAGCGTTGACCGTTGGCAGCATCGGGACGCTGCTGGGCCTGGCGCTGGCCGCCCTGATCGCGCCGCACCTCACCGGCGGTTTGGCCTTCGGCCCGCTTGTCTGGCTGCTTCCCGCACTCGTGGGCCTGGGGCTGGCATTCGTGGCCGTGCTGCTCCCTACCCTGCGGGCCGTGCGCGGTGCGAGCGTGGTGGCGCAGCGGCAGGCCGTGGGCCGGGCGGGGACCCCGCTCTGGCAACGCCTGTACCTGGACGTGCTGCTGCTGGCCCTCGCGGGCCTGGTGTTCTGGCGCAGCGCGGCCAGCGGCTATCAACTGGTCCTCGCCCCCGAAGGCGTCGCTAAAGCAAGTCTGCAACTCGAGGCCTTCGTCGCTCCCCTCGCCCTGTGGCTGGGCGGCACGCTGCTGGCGCTGCGTTTGCTGGGCCTGCTGCTCGCCAAGAACCTGTTGACCCGGTTGCTGCGTCCTCTGAGCGGCCCGCTCTCCGGCGTGGTCGCGGCCTCGCTGAGTCGGCAACGCCCGTTGTTGATGCGCGGCGCGGCTTTGGTGGCCCTCGCCACCGCCTTCGCGGTGTCCACCTCGATCTTCAACGCCACCTACAACGACCAGGCTCGGGTGGACGCGGTGTTGACCAACGGCGCGGACGTGACCGTGACCGGCAATGCGAATGCGCCCGCAGGAAACCACCTGGCCATGCTGAAGAGCCTGCCTGGCGTCACCGATGCCCAGCCCCTGATCCACCGCTTCGCGTATGTCGGCGCCGATCTTCAGGACCTCTTTGGCATCGATGCCCGGCACTTCACCGACGTGAGCCATCTCTCGGACACGTACTTCAAGGACCTGTCCGCCGCGCAGGCCCTCGCGAAACTTCAGGCCCGCCCGGACGCGGTCTTCGTGTCCCAGGAAACCGTGAACGATTACCAGCTCGCGCTGGGGGACCCGCTACGGCTCCGGCTGCTGAATGCCCGGACGCACCGGTATCAGGTGGTGCCCTTCACCTTCGTGGGCGTGGTGCGCGAGTTTCCCACCGCCCCCAAGGATTCCTTCCTGGTCGCCAACGCGAGTTACCTCGCGCGGATGACCGGGAACGGTGCGGCGGAGGTCGCGCTGCTGAAGGTCAGCGGCAACCCGGCAGCCGTCGTGCAGGCCGCCCGAAAGGCCACGGGCACTCTGCCCGGTGTGCAGGTCACGGACCTCGCCACCGTCCGCAGCCGGATCGCGTCCGGGCTGACCGCCGTGAACCTGTCGGGGCTGGCCCGCCTCGAACTGGCCTTCGCGGTGCTGCTGCTGGCCGCCTCCACGGGTCTGGTGCTGGCCCTGGGCCTCGCGGAGCGCCGCCGCACCTTCACGGTCCTGAATGCCCTGGGGGCCCGCCCCCGTCAGCTCGGCGCGTTCCTGAACGGCGAGGGGCTGGTCGTGGTGGGGTTCGGGGGCCTGTTCGGGCTGGTCATCGGCCTGGGTGTGGCTCAGACCCTGATCAAGCTGCTGCAAGGCGTGTTCGACCCGCCGCCCGAACACATGCTGCTGCCCTGGCTCTACCTGCTGGGTCTGCTGGTGGCCGGGATCGTCGCGACCACGCTGGCCTTGAACTTTGCCCGCAGGGCTTCGGGACGCAGGGTCACGGAAGTGTTGCGGGCGGCCTGATGAACGCGCCAGGCAGGTGAACCGTGGATGCCTGGCGCCGTTCCCCAACTGACGGAGAGGTGCTTCTATGCCGACGCTCAAGCCGCTCCTTCTCGCCCTTCTCTCCCTGTCCGCCGCGCAAGCGGGAACGGCGCCCTTCAGCGTGACCCTTTTCCCACATGACCCGGCGCTGGCCTGCCACTCGGCGTCCACCCCGGCCCTCACCTTTGGCCCGCCTCCTCCCGGCACCCGCAGTCTGGCCGTGCTGCTGTGGGATCAGAGGCCGAATCAGTTGAGTGGCCGCTGGCTGGTGTTCGACCTGCCGCTCAAGACCACCCGGCTGGACACGCAGGACGCTTCACGCCTTCAGGTGGGAGGCGGCAAGGTGGCCCTCAACGACGCCGGGCAACCGGGGTATACCGCCCTCTGTGCAAGGGGACGGCATGATATTTACGTGGACTTCTACGCCCTGGACGTGTCCTCGCTGGGCGTGCCCGCCGGAACTCCCTTGCGGAAAGTTCACACGTTGATCCATCAGCACAAGCTTCGGGAAGTCAAGGCGCATCTGGTGAGGGTGATTCCATGAAATGGCTCCTCGGTCTGCTGCTCCTGAGCAGTCCGGCCTCCGCCGTGTCCATCTACGCGCACACGCATGCGGGGATGCTCAGCCCGGCGGTGAAGGGCATCCCGGCGCGTGTGTACGTCCCCAACGGCAAGGACAACACCGTGAGCGTGATCGACCCGGCCACCTTCAAGGTGATCCGCACCTTTCCGGTGGACAAAGAACCGCAGCACGTGGTCGCCTCGCACGACCTGAAGACGCTGTGGGTGGCGAGCGACCAGGGGCGGCAGTCGCTGACCCCCATCGACCCGCGCACGGGCAAACCCGGCCAGCCGGTGCCCACGCCCGACCCCTACAACCTCTACTTCACCCCCGACGGGCGCTATGCCCTGGTGGTGGCCGAGAACGAGCGCCGACTGGACTTCCGTGACGCGCGGACCATGCGCCTGGTCTTCAGCCTTCCGGTGCCCTGCCAGGGCGTCAACCACCTGGACTTCAGCCCGGACGGACAGCACGTGCTGGCGGCGTGCGAGTTCAGCGGGGACCTGATCAAGCTGGACCTGCTGGCCCGCAAGGTCACCGGCAAGCTGCACGTGGGCGGGATGCCGCAGGACGTGCGCCTCTCGCCCGACGGTCAGGTGTACTACGTGGCCGACATGATGCTGGGCGGGCTGCACCTGATCGACGGCCGCGGCCCCACGCCCCGCAAGCTCGGCTTCGTGCCCACCGGGAAGGGGGCGCATGGTCTGTACCCCAGCCGGGACGGGACGCGGCTCTTTGTCTCGAACCGGGGCGAGGGCAGCGTGAGCGTGCTGGACTTCGCCACGCGCAGGGTGACGGCCAGGTGGCGGATTCCGGGCGGCGGCAGTCCCGATATGGGCAGCGTCTCGGCGGACGGCAAGCAGCTCTGGCTCTCCGGGCGCTACAGCAACGTCGTCTATGTGTTCGACACCCGCAGCGGCCAGGTGATCCACGAGGTCCGGGTGGGACAGGGGCCGCACGGCCTGACCTTCTTCCCCCAGCCAGGGCGCTACTCGCTGGGGCATACCGGGAACTACCGCTGAGGGGTGATGCGGCCCATCCGCCCGCGCAGCAGCCAGAGGAGCAGCGCCGCCAGCAACACGGCGGCCAGCACCTCTGCACCGTAGTGTTCGATGTGGGGCAGGACCGCCGGGCCGAACCGCCACAGCACGGTCTGCCACACCCCAACGTGCAACAAGGCCCCCAGCAGACTCAGCAGCAGGTACTTCGGCCAGGGGTAGCGGGTCATGCCCGCCACCAGCGTCACGGGCGTCCGCAGGCTGCCCACCGTGCGGCTGACGACAATCAGCGGTGCGCCCCAGCGTTCCAGCAGGTCCAGGTTCCGCTGCCGCCGGATGGCCGCCTGCCAGCGCGGCGGGAGCCAGCGTTGGCCCCAGCGCCCCGCCGCGTACCCCAGCAGGCTGCCCAGCCAGTTGCCCAGCACCCCCCAGGTCAGTGCCGCCGCCAGCGTGGTGCGTCCTGCATCGATCAGGGCCGACTGCGCCAGCATTGGCAGGACGCCGGGGACGCCGGGAATCCCCGCCCCTTCCAGCGTCAGCAGGCCGAAGGTCGCGGCGTTCAGCAGCGTGGGGTCCAGGCCGGAGAGCCAGAGGTTCAGGTTCACCGGACGAACGCTCCCGCGGGAACCGCCCGGTAGCCCTTCTCCCGCGCCGCTTTGAGCAGGTCCGGCAGGGCCGCCAGGCCGTCCGGCGCGTTGTCGTGCAGCAGGATGATGCCGCCGGGCCGCAGGTGACGGGCAAAGCGCGCCTCCACCGTCTCTACCCCCGGATTCTGGAAGTCGCCCGGGTCGTCGGTCCAGAAGACAGTGGTCAGGCCCAGACTCCGGGCAATGTTCAGCACGCGCTCACTGTACTCGCCGCCGGGCGGACGGAAGAAACGCACGGGCTCGCCGGTCAGGCGGGTCAGCAGCTCATTGGTGGACTGGAGTTCGGCGCGAATCTGCGCGTCCGTCAGGTGGGGCAACCGGACGTGGTGGTACGTGTGGTTTCCGAATTCGTGTCCGGCCTGCACCATGTCACGGATGAAGTAGGGGTAGGCTTCAGCGTTGCGCCCGATGATGAAGAAGGTGGCGCGGGCCTGCTCGCGCCGCAACAGGTCCAGCACCAGCGGGAAGTACAGCGGGTGGGGCACGTCGTCGAAGGTGAGGGCCACCTGCCTCCCCGTGGGATTCCCCTTGAAGAGCAGGCCGCCCCGCACACCACCGCGCGCCTGGGCGAGGCTCTGTTCCAGCCGCTGTTTTTGCAACTCTGCTGGCGTGCCCACAAAGACCGGCAGGCGTTCGGGCTCATGGGCGGGTGTGCCGGGCGGTTCGGGCAGCTCCATGTTCTCCGGGGTCCAGAGGCGGTCATAGGTGTCGGCCGTGAGTTCGCTCTGGAAGGTCCTCAGACGCGCACGGGGCACCGAGAGGGTCAGCACGGGGAGCGGTCCGCCCAACCCCCGGTAAGTTTCTGCCCGGTACATGCTGACATCCACCTCCGCGAGTTGCGGGTCGGCGCGGTAAGCCCCCTGCACGCTCTGAACAGCCAGCGCCAGGGCACGCTGCGGGGAGACTTCCCCCGCCGGAAGCAGCACCAGCGCGTGCGCCACCTCGATAAAGCCGTTGCCCAGCACCTCCACCTTCCGGACCCCGGGAATGGCCGGGGTGAGGGTCAGGGTGGGGAGGGTCGGGGCGGCGCGCGTGCCGGGGGCCAGCGGCTGCACCTGTCCGGGTGGCGTGACGGGCGGGACCGGCGCGGGAGGCTGGGCGGCGGCTGTGGACAGCAACATCGCGGCAGACAGCAGGAGGATTCGGCGCATGACTCAACGTAGTTCGGGCAGGTTGAATTCGGGTATACCCCCTGGCCGTCCGTCCTCTCTTACAGGGGAAGTGGGCTGATCCGGTCTGCACCCACCGCACCAGATCGGTTAAATCCGACTTTACCCGTGCTGGACGGGGTTTATACCGCCCCTATACCGTGTGCAGGCATCCTGGCGGTAGGTGAAGCACAGGGCCTCACCCCCGCCAAGGAGAATCACTGATGAACAAGAATACGCGCACCATCCTGCTCGCCCTCGCCACCACCGCCGCCGTCGGCGTTCCGCTGGTCGGATACGCTTTCGCCCAGACCACCCCGGCACAGAGCGGCGCGGCCCAGACCCGCACGGCGCAGGGCCAGAACACGGGGGACAACGACACGGAAACGCAGGACGACCAGACCCCGGCCTACCAGGGCAGCATCCAACTCCCCGCCGAGCAGCAGGGGACGGAACTGCCAGAGGCCCAGGAAGAAGCCCAGCTCCGCGGCCTTGCCCGCATCACGCCCCAGCAGGCCGCTGCGGCGGCCCAGGCCGCCCTGCCCGGCACCGTCAGCAGCGTCAAGCTCGAAAACGAGAACGGCAGTCTGGTCTATGCGGTCGTGATCGGCCAGACCGAGGTGAAGGTGGACGCCGGGAACGGCCGGGTGCTGCACCAGGAACAGGCGGGGCAGAACGAACAGGGAGGGGATCAGGAAGGCGGTCAGGACAGCGAAACCAATGACGGCCAGTAAGTGACAGAGAGCGCCGGGGCGGAACAGGCCCCGGCGCTCACCTTTGCTTCCGCCGTCTGACCGCTGATCTCCGCGTAGCGAAGGGTGGTCTGGGTGTGCCGGTGACCCTTACCCCTTACCGTTCTTCCGCGCCTGCAATGAGGTGTCCGTGGGCATAAGGGAGCTGCCGGAAGTACTGGCGGAGGGCCGCCATGAGTTTGGGATCATCGAGCAAAACCGTCCGCTTGCGCCCGCCCTTCCCCGGCGCGGAAGCGGGCCAGCACCTCGTCCAGCGGATGGGGGGAGCGACCCAGTCACCGACGAGCTATCGGTCTCGTCGGCGTTCTGCAAGGCGGGCTGCGGCCGTGGAGAACTGCTCGTCCTCGGCGGGTTCCGGGTGACCGATCACGGTGAGCCTGCGGTTCACGATCTGCCGCGATCATGTCTGCGGCGTCATCCCCAAGGTTCGTGACGATCAACGGCAACCTTCTCTAGGTTGCATGAGGAGAGGCTGAGCCATACCCTGTCTGCAATTCGTAAGCAAAGTTTCCGAACGGGGTGAGCATGGGACAACCGCAGACCCTTCGACGACTCAACCGGCAGCAGGTTCTCCGGGCACTGCTGGGCACCCAGGTGCGGACACGTCCACAGTTTGCCGAGCAACTTGGTCTTTCCAAGGTCACCGTGACCGCCATTGTCCGTGAGCTGCTGGAATGCGGACCACACACGCTGGCAGACCGGCTTCAACAACTACAGCCGGGGGTTGCCCTTTCCCTTCCGCAGGACGCCAGCGGCACGCCGTTGCAGGGAGCGGTGCTGCTCGCCCGGCAGCGCGCCCAGGAGCACCTCCTGAAAGACGCCCTCCACTGGCAGGAGGCCCGTTCCTGTGTGGCATGACACTTACCTGTCCACCGTCCTGAGGCCTGATGATGCCTATGCGAGAGCGCACCTGCTGCCGCACCTGTTCGACGCGCTCACCGCCCACGCGCTGATGCTGGACACCCAGGGGTTGCCCCACGCCGGACAGGCGGCGTCCCTGCTCCGCGCCCTGAGACGTGCCCCCTTCCCGCCTTACGATCCCCAGGTCGAGGACGTGTTCTTCAGCCTGGACCGGCGCCTCGCGGATGAGGACCCGGAGGCGGCGGGGGCGCTGCGCACCGCGCTGTCCCGCAATGACCTGGACATGACCCTCTACCGCCTCAATGCCCGTGAGCGCCTGATGCGGGCCAGCCAGCGCCTGCTGCACCTGCGCCGCACCTTGCTGGACCTCGCCGGACGTGAGGTGGACACCGTCATCGTCGCCTACACGCACCATCAGCCTGCCCAGCCCACCACACTCGCGCATTATCTCGCCGGACTCGAGAACGTGCTGGCGCGCGACACCGGGCGGATGTTCGCCGCCCTGGGGCGGGTGAACCTGAGTCCGATGGGCGCGGTGGCGCTGGCAGGCACCAGCTTTCCGATTGACCGGCAACTGACCTCGCGCCTGCTGGCCTTCGACCGGCCCATCGAGAACACCTACGACGCGGTGAGTGCCAGCGACTGGCAGGTGGAACTGGCCGGAACCGTCACGGCGGCGGCCACCACCCTGTCGCGCGGCGTCTACGACCTGCTGCTGTGGGCGTCCCGGGGCCTCCTCACCCTGGAAGACGGCCTGGTGCAGGGCAGCAGCGTGATGCCCCAGAAGCGCAACCCGGTGGCCCTGGAACATGCCCGGACGAAGTTCAGCAAGGCCATCGGCGCCACGCAGAGCGTGATGCTGTGCGCGCATAACGTGCCCTTCGGGGACATCAACGACCCCGGCCCAGATATGCAGCCGCCCCTCCACAGCATGTGGCAGGAGTTGTGCGAGGGCGTGGAACTGCTCACCGCCGCGCTGACTGCCCCGGTGATCAACCGCACCGCCTGGCGAGAGGAAGCGGAGGGGAGCGGATCAGCCGTCACCGAACTCGCGGACGTGATCGCCCGGCAGCAGGGGGGCGGGTTCCGTCAGGCGCACGGGGCGGTCAAGACCCTGCTGGCGCAACTTCAGGCCTCAGGCCGCCCACTCGCGTCCGTCACCGCTGGGGACCTGGCGCCCCTGGGGGTCCAGTTGCCCGAAAGGGAACTGGCCGCCGCACTCGACCCCGCCGCCTTCATCGCCCGCCGCACGACCTTTGGCGGTCCGGCCCCCGCGGTAATGCGGGGGGCCCTCCACACGGCGCGGGAACGGCTGGAGCAGGACATACTCATCCATCAGCACACCCAGCAACGCTTCGCAGACGCCCGGACACGTCTGGAAGGAGGAACGGAAGGGTGAACCGCCGGATTGGGACCACACTTCTGGCCGCGCTGGCCTGCCCCGCCGCCCAGGTCGGGCCGGGCACGCACGGGCAGCACCGGATGGCCGCCACATCGAGCTGCGGATTCCCTGGCCCGCGATGCCCACGAAGCCCCAGTCAGGCGCTACCCTGGGATTGAACATCGTGATGGAGGGCGGCGACCAGGCGAATGCCCGCGTGGGCGCGAACAGCAGCCAGAGCGGGCTGGCCTGGGCCGCCTTCGCCTGGGGCGGCAAGCAGGCCCTGCCCTCCCTGTGGCCCCGCGTGACCCTCGGCAAGTCGCCTCTCACCCTGCAAGGAGCCTCCCATGCGCAAGTTCCTCACGCTGGCCCTCACCCTCACCGCCACCGCCGCCGCTGCGCCCGTCACCCTCACCTACTGGCAGTACGACTACGCCAGCAAGGTCGACACCATGAACAAGCTGATCCAGAAGTTCGAGGCGCAGAACCCCGACATTAGAATCAAGCAGGAAACCTTCCCCTACGACGCCTACAACCAGAAGGTGGCCTCCAGCGTCCCGGCGGGGCAGGGTCCCGACGTGGTGAACCTCTACTACGGCTGGCTGCCGCAGTACGTGGACAGCGGGTACCTCCAGCCGCTGCCCGCCAAGGACTTCCCGGCGAAGCAGATCGAGAGTACCTTCGTGCCGATGGTCCAGACCAGCAAGATCGGGGGGCAGTATTACGCGCTGCCGACCGCCGTCCGCACGCTGGCCGTCTTCTACAACAAGGACCTGTTCAAGCAGGCCGGGGTGCTGACGCCCCCGCGCACCTGGGAAGATTTCATCGCTGCCGCGCAGAAGGTCGTGAAGGGCGCACCGCCCCGCTTCACCACGCTGGGTTTCGGCATCCAGCCCGACGGTCAGGACTACCATGTCGTGCGCGAGGTGCTGGTGCGGCAGTTCGGCGGCGCGCCCTACAGCAAGGACGGCAGGCAGGTCACCTACGACAGCGACGCGGGCGTGAAGGCGATGACCTTCTACACCGACCTCTACACCAAGTACAAGCTGGGCACGCCCAACTTCTTCCCCGGCAACAACAGCTACCGCGACGCCTTTATCGCCGGGAAGGTCGGCATGATCATCGACGGGTCCTTTGCCATCGGCACCATCCAGAAGGGCGCGAAGTTCAACTGGGGCGTGGTGCCGCTGCCCGTGTTCAAGGGGAACGGTGTCCGCAGCAACTTCGGCTCCTGCTGGGTGAACGGCATCACCAAGAACGCCAAGGGCGACAAGCTCGCCGCCGCCGTCAAGTTCCTGAAGTTCCTGACCAGCGAGGACACCCAGCGCACCTGGCTCCAGTCAGTGGGGGAGATCCCGGCGAGCAAGAAGCTGGCGAACGATCCCACCCTGCGCCGTGACCCGGTCTACGGTCCCTTCGTGTACGCCCTGCCCTTCGCGCACTCGACCCTGTTCGTGGACGAGGCCGGGCAGCGCAAGGCCTGGGTGGACGCGATCAATTCGGTGATCCTGCAAGGGGACAGTCCCACGAACGCCGTGAAGAAGGCAGCGGCGGACGAGCAGAAGATTCTGAATGGCTACTACAAGTGAGGCGCGGGGGGACCGGGCACCCGCCCGTTCCTCCGCCCGCCCCGGTTCATTGCGGCGGCACCAGATTCTCACCGCGTACACCTTCCTGCTGCTGCCGCTGCTGTTCTTCCTGATCGTCCGCTTCATCCCGACCCTGATGGCCCTGCGCCTCAGCCTCTTTGACTGGAACATCCTCAAGGAGCAGCAGCCTTTTTTGGGGCTGGAGAACTACCGGGCGCTCCTCCAGGACGAGAAATTCGGCCAGGCGCTGAAGAATACGGCGCTGTACACCCTGATCGGCGTTCCGGCGCAGCTTGTCCTGGGCCTGGGCATCGCGCTCTTGCTGGGCCGCATTCGCGCCTTTCAAGGGCTTTACCGCGCCCTGTACTTCGCGCCGTACGTGACGCCCATCGTGGCTGCCGCCTGGGTGTGGCAATGGGTGTTCAGCCCGCAGTTCGGGCCGGTGAATACCTTCCTGATGTGGCTGCATATCCCGCCGCAGGCGTTTCTGACCTCCCCGAGTCAGGCACTCCCGACGACCGCCGCGCTGGTCGTCTGGCAGAACCTGGGCTTCCAGGTGGTGCTGTTCCTCGCCGGGCTTGCCGCGATTCCCCGCGTGTACTACGAGGTGGCGGAGATTGACGGGGCCAGCAGCCCCCAGGCGTTCTGGAAGATCACCCTGCCCCTGCTGAACCCCACCATCGTCTTCAGCGTGGTGACCGGGACCATCGCCTACCTGCAACTGTTCACGCAGGTGGTGAACCTCAACTTCACCGACCAGGGCGGGCCGCTGGGCAGCACCATGACCGTTGCCCTCTACATCTACCAGCTCGCCTTCGGGCGCTACCAGATGGGCTACGCCTCCGCGATCACGGTGGTGCTGTTCGTGATCATCCTGCTCATCACGCTGCTGCAACTGCGCTTCCTGACCCGGAGGTATGACGTTTGACGGCCACGACCGCCCTTCCCCGCAAGCGGGTGGACCTGCGGACGGGCCTCGCCTATCTGGTCCTCACGCTGGGCGTGATCCTCACGCTCTTTCCCTTCGCCTGGATGCTGCTCACCAGCCTGAAAAGCTTTCAGGAACTCTTCAACCTGGCCTTTTTCCCCGCCGACCCCACGCTGGACAACTACCGGCAGGTGTTGGGCGGGACGCAGTTCCTCCAGTGGTTCGGCAACAGCCTGCTGGTGGCGACGGTGACGACCCTCAGCGTGCTGTTCTTCGACTCGCTGGTGGGGTACACCCTCGCCAAGTTCGACTTTCCCGGCAAGAACCTGGTGTTCATCCTGATTCTCTCCACGCTGATGATCCCCACCGAGATGCTGGTCATCCCCTGGTTCGTGGGCGTCACCGACCTGCACCTCACGAGATCGGTGCCCGGCGCCTACTTCGCCATCCTGTTCCCCGGCCTGATGAGTGCCTTCGGGGTGTTCCTGATGCGGCAGTTCTTCGAGAGCGTGCCGGGTGACCTGCTGGAAGCCGCGCGCATCGACGGGATGCACGAGTTCGGCATCTTCTGGCACATCGCGCTGCCGCTGGTGCGCCCGGCCCTCGCCAGCCTCGCCATCTTCACGTTCCTGGGCAACTGGAATGCCTTCCTGTGGCCGCTCATCGTGATCCAGCAGCCCCAGTTCCGCACCCTCCCGGTCGGCACGGCCCTGTTTAACGGCGAGGCGGGGACGCAGTGGGGGCTGATCATGGCGGCGAGCAGTCTGGCGGTGATTCCGGTGCTGCTGGTGTTTGCGTTCTTCCAGCGCCAGATCATCGAGGGCATCGTCCTCACGGGGATGAAAGGCTGACATGCGGGTCTGGGTTCGTCAACGCCGCTGCGACGAGCCGTTCCCGGAGGTCCAGGCTGTACTCCCGCGCCCCCACCCGTCTCTGCACAGCCTTATTCTGTTCAATGTTCTAAAGGAGGCGCCGGGTCAGCAGTTCCGAGACGGCGAGGCTCCCCAGCAGCGCCAGTCCGGCCAGCGCGGCGACGAAGCCCGAAACCTCGCGGGGCTGCAAGGTCCAGCCCAGTGAGCGGCCGAGGTCGTGGTAGATCGAGCTGAGCTGATCGGCGGAGCGCGCCTCGAAGTAGCGCCCGCCGGTCGCGGCGGCGATCTGCTGAAGGGTCGCGGCGTCGACGCCGCCCCGGAAGCCGTCCCAGCGGTTGCTGCGCAAGTTGCCGTTCTGGGTGCCGAGGCCCACGGTGTAGACCTTCACCGCCAGCTTCCTGGCCTGCGCCGCCGCTTCGAGCGGGTCGGGGCCGCTGTTGTTGCGGCCGTCGGAAAGCAGCACGATGGCCGCAGGTACCCGTTCCTTGCCCGCAGGAGCGTCCGGGCCGCGTCCCGGCAGGGCGTGCAGCGCCTCCAGCAGCCCCTCGCCGATGGCGGTGCTGTTGGCCATGTTCAGCGCGTCGATGGCGGCGAAGACCTGGGCGTGTTGCGTCGTGGGCGGCGAGTTGAGGACGGCGTACCCGGCAAACGAGGTCAGGCCGACCCGCGCGCCCTCCGGCAACGACTTCACGAAGCGGCGCGCGGCCTCCTGCGCGGCGACGAAGCGGTTGGGTTCGATGTCCTGGGCCTCCATCGAGCGCGAGACATCGATGGCCAGCATGATCGTCGTCCGGTTGTCGGGCAGCGGGAGCGGCGCGTGAGGCCGGGCCAGGGCCAGCAGCGCCAGGGTGAGGGCCACCAGGTACAGCAGCGCCGGGGCATGCCGCCTCAGGGGGTGCGGGCGCCCGCTGGCCCGCGCGAGCAGCGGCAAATCCGGGTGCAGCGCGGCGGCCTCGGCGGGCCGGGCCAGCCCGCGCAGGTACAGCCACACCAGCAGGGGGAGCAGCCCCAGCGGGACGAGCGCCCAGGGCCAGCCAAAACTCATGACGGCACCTCCTTCACGGCACCCTCCGCTGCCAGGCCAGCGCGAGGCCGCCGCCCAGCACCAGCAGCAGCGCCGCCAGCCCGGCCACGGGTCCGCTCAGCCCCAGTTCGCTCGGCTCCCAGCGGATCGCCGTGCCGAGGTCGCGGTACAACCGGCGCAGCCCCTCCGGGTCGGGTGGGGAGAGGAACTGTCCGCCGGTGAGCTGGGTCAGGCGGAGCAGTTCCCGGGTATCGAACGGGACGAACACCAGCTGGCCCTCCACCCGGCTGACCGCGCCGCCCTCCCGGCCCACCGCGACGGCGTACAGCTTGACCTGCTCGTCGGAGGCGAAGCGCGCGGCCAGCAGCGGATTGGCCCCCCGGTTCGAGATGCCGTCGGAAAGCAGCAGGATCGCGCCGGGAGGCAGCGTCCGCGGGTCAAGCGGGGTGCTGCGCGGGGCGGGCTGGCCTTCCAGCAACTCACGCGGCGGGACCGCGTTCTCGCGCTGCGGCAGGGCCCGCACGCCGCTCACCAGGGCGCTGGCGAACGAGGTCGCCTGCGCGGGCTTCACCCGGTTCAGGGCGCCCAGCACCTCCTGACGGTCGGTGGTGGGCGGCACCAGCACCGAGGCGTTGTCCGAGAAGGTCAGGAAGCCGATCCGGGTGGAGGCAGGTGCCAGCGCCAGGAACTGCCGCGCAATGGCCCGCGCCGCCTCCAGCCGGGAGGGCGGCACGTCGTCCGCGAGCATCGAGCGCGAGGCGTCGAGCGCGATCATCACCGCCGCCTGGTTGACCGGCAGGCGGGGCCGGGCGACCGGCTGCGCGGCCGCGAACAGCAGCAGGGCCAGCGCGCCCAGTTGGAGCAGCAGCGGCAGGCGGCGGCGCGGGCCACGTCCGGCGCGCAGCACCGCCCCGAGCAGGTGCGGGTCGGCGTAGCGCCGGGCCTGCCGCTCGCGGCGCCGGGCGCCCAGCCACAGTACCCACGCCGCCAGCGGCAGCAGCAGCAGCAGCCAGAGCAGGGCGGGAAAACCGAAGGTCATGGGCGCCGCCCCCGGCGGACTGCCGCAAAGCGCAGCAGGGGCCCCACCGGGTCCCGCTCGGTGTCCAGGTCCAGCAGGTCCACCTGGGCCGATTGCAGCGCCCGCCGCAGCGCCCGGTCCCGCTCGCCCACCAGCCGGGCATGTGCGGCGCGCACCTGCGGGTCGGAGGTATCGAGCCACAGCTCCTCTCCCGTTTCCGGGTCACGCAGCCGCAGCCCGCCCACATCCGGCAGGGTCCGCTCGGCGGGGTCCGAGACGCGCACGGCCACCACGTCGTGGCGCTGCGCCAGGCGGCCCAGGGCACCGGCCCAGCCCCCGCTGCCCGGCTCCAGAAAGTCCGACACCACGAACACCAGCGAGCGCCGCCGCAACGTGCGTTCGGCGGCCTTCAGGGCCGAGGCCAGATCGGCAGGCTGCGGCTGCTCCGGGCGGGCGGGCCGGGCGAGCAGGTTCAGCACCGCCAGCGCCTGCGAACGCCCGCCGCGCGGCGGGACCACATCCGAGCTGGCCCCGAAGGTGCTGACGCCGATCTTGTCGCCGTGGCGGGTGACCACCAGCGCCGCCACCCCCGCGAACTCGCGCGCGAGGTCCCGTTTGAGGGTGCGGCGCGTGCCGAAGTTCATGGAGGCCGAGGTATCCACCAGCAGCCAGACGGTCAGTTCGCGTTCCTCGCGGTACTGCCGCACGTGCAGCCGTCCGCTGCGCGCGGTGACGTTCCAGTCGATGCGGCGCACCTCGTCGCCCGGCTGGTACTCGCGCACCTCGGCCAGGTCGAGGCTGGGACCGTAGAAGAGGCCCCGGTAATCCCCGAACAGGAAACCGTCGAGGCGCCGCACCACCCTGAATTCCAGCCGCCGCAGCAGTTGGGCGGGGCGTTCCGGCGGTGGCCGGACCCCGCTGGGCACCGGCGGCGGGGCGGTCACGCTGCGGCGGCGTCTAAGCAGGTTCATCGCGCGTCACGCCGGGGGAGGAGGCGCCGTGGGGGTCGCCCAGATGCACGCGCGGCAGCGGCACGGCGGCGATCAGGCGGCCCACCAGGTCCTCCAGCCGGACCTCCTCGGCCAGCCCCTCGTAGGAGAGCATGAGGCGGTGCCGCAGGACTTCCGGCGCCAGGTCACGCACGTCCTCCGGCAGCGCGTATTCGCGCCCACGCACGATGGCCAGCGCCTTGGCTCCCAGGATCAGGTTGACGCTGGCGCGGGGGCTGGCCCCGTAGGCGACGGCCCGCTGCACTTCCGGCAACCCCGCCTGGGCCGGGTCGCGGGTGGCGCGGGCCAGGGTCACCGCGTACTCGGTCACGGCCGGGTGGACGTACACCTGATCGGCCAGGCCCTGAAGCTCGCGCAGCTCCTCGACCGACAGTTGCACCCCGACCGGCGGGAACGTCTGCGAGACGCGCTCCACCACCGTCATCTCCTCGTGGAAGCCGGGGTAGCTGACGAGGACCTTGAACATGAAGCGGTCGACCTGCGCTTCCGGCAGGAAGTAGGTGCCTTCCGACTCGATGGGGTTCTGGGTCGCCAGCACCAGGAAGGGATCGGGCAGCCGGAAGGTCTGCACGCCGATGGTCACCTGCCGCTCCTGCATGGCCTCCAGCAGCGCCGACTGGATCTTGGCGGGCGCGCGGTTGATCTCGTCGGCCAGAATCAGGTTGGCGAACACCGGGCCGAGTTCGACCTCGAAGGCCCCGGTTTTCTGGTTGTAGATGCGGGTGCCGATCAGGTCGGCGGGCACCAGGTCCGGCGTGAACTGGATGCGCCGGAAGCTGGCGCCGATGGCGTCGGCGGTGGTGCGGATCGCCAGCGTCTTGGCGAGTCCCGGCACGCCCTCCACCAGCACGTGCCCGCGCGCGATCAAAGCGACCAGCAGGCGCTCCAGCAGCAGGTCCTGCCCGACGATGACCTTCTTGACCTCGAACAGCAACGTGCGCAGCCGCGCGGCGGCCTCCATGACGGCCTGCGGCGAGAGCGGGGTGAGGGGAGAGGCGCCCGTCATCAGACCCTCAGGTCCGGCGGGGGCGTCAGCGGCACGTCCGGCTGCGGGAGCGGCAGGCCCGGCAGCGGGCCGGGGGCCTGGAACGGTTGCAGCGGGAACAACTCCCCGTCCCCTCCCGGCTGACCACCGGGCTGCTCACCGCCAGGACCCGGTGTTCCCGGTTGCAACTGATAAAACTGCCCGTCCTTGAACATCAGCACCGTGCACGCTCCTTGGCCCGGCTGCGGCTGTTGCCCCTGCCCGGGCGCGTTGCCGGGGCGAGGCGTGAGTGGAATGAGTTCACGTGGATCGTTCTGTGCCTGAACCGTCATGGGCTGCGGGACCACGGTGACGCCGCCCCCGGCAGGGGCAGAGACGCTGGAGCGGCCCGCCACAAAGCCCACCCCCAGCGTGCTGAGGACGAGGCCGACCAGCAGCGCCTTCATCCTGCTTCCTTGAGACCCAGTGGAAAAAACGTCCGAGCGGAACCGTCTGAAACGTTCACGCCAACCCCCAGGGTGAGTCAAAACGTAGGTTTACTGTACCCCCCGATTCTGGGAAAACACTAAACTTTCACGACTGCTCCGCTTCAGGCAAGGGTGCAGACAGTTTTGCACCCCCCTGCAAGGGATATATCTGGGAAGGCTGTGCAGGACGCCAAAAGCCCCTCTTCCCTTGCTGGGGAGGGGCGGACGGCGACGCCGCGTCATTGTGGGGAAAGCCCGGAAGATGATGAAACTGTCCGCATCCTTGTTCAGGACCGCTTCGTACCGAGAGGCGGCCCGATCAGCCCCGGCCGCTACCGCTTCCCGCCCTGCGCTTCGTGTTGCAGCACGGCGGACACGTGCTTCACCGACTGCGGGTCGAGCACGTAATACCAGAGATTGTCGATCTTGCGGGATTTCCCTCCCAGGTAGAGCCGCTCGACGTTCTTCAGGCTGGGGCGGTAATTGCGGTAGAGGTTGAAGGCGTCGCCCGCACCGATGTTGGTCTGGACGTTCTTGAGGGCGATATTCAGCATGGCGGGCGCGTACGCGATCCCGCGCAGGGTGTGGAGCTGCTTGCCCAGGGCCTCCAGGACCGATTTCTGGCGTTCGATGCGCCCGAGGTCCCCCTTGGGATCGTCGTAGCGCATGCGGGTGTAGCCCAGTGCCTGCGTGCCGTTCATGCGCGACACGCCGGGCTGGTAGGTCAGGCCCTCGTACTTGAAGCCCTGTTTGACGCTGACGGTGACCCCCCCGAGGCCGTTGACGAGCTGCACGAAGCCCGCGAGGTCCACCTCGGCGTGGTAGTAGATGGGCAGCCCGATCAGGGCACTGACGGTTTTGACG
This sequence comes from Deinococcus metallilatus, assembly GCF_004758605.1. Lineage (NCBI taxonomy): Bacteria > Thermotogati > Deinococcota > Deinococci > Deinococcales > Deinococcaceae > Deinococcus > Deinococcus metallilatus. The sequence goes on along the minus strand of NZ_CP038512.1, from coordinate 2,055,712 downwards.
CTGAGGCCGGTCCCGCCGTAGGCGTAGGCGTGGTTGATCTTGTCGAGGCCCTTGCGTCCCGGGATGGCGACCCGGGAGTCGCGGGGGATGCTGAGGAGCTTGGCGCGGTTCTGCCGGGGATTGAGCACCAGAACCATGATGGTGTCGCTGCGGCCACGTTCCTGCGCGCGGCGGTCGATGCCCAGTAGGAGGATGGCGACCGGATCGCCGTTCTTGAAGCTGACCGGATGCGGCGCCGGGAGGGGAGCCGTGGGGCGCGTGACGGCCGGTTTTGCCGGAGTTTTCGCGGGAGGTTTTGCTGGGGTTTTTGCTGAAGTCTTCGCTGGAGTCTTTGCCGTGTTCTTCGCCGGGGTTTTCGCCGGAGGTTTTGCCGTGGTTTTGGGAGGTGTGGCGGGCTTGGCCTGGCCAGCGCTGGAGGTGGTGGCAGTCCCCGGTTTGGTCGGTGTCCCACTGGCGGCCTGTCCGGCTCCTGTCACGAGGACCAGCGCGAGCGCCGTCTTGAGTATTCGGTGCTGCCTCATTCGCCTGCCTCCTGTCGTGCGGGGTGTGCTGTAAAGATTGACATTGATTTTAATTGTCCGGCGACCTGTTGTGTTACACCTTCGGATTCTCTTACCGGGCCGTTCAGGAAACTCCCAGCTCCCTGGCGGGAGCCGACCTGTCAGGCCCGCTCCGCTCGCGCCGGGCGGCCTAACCAGGGGGAGTGCGCGAACGCCCGGCAGCGATACGGGTAAAGGCCGGGCTCTGGGCCCTGTTCCGCGCTGGGCGTGTTAGCCTCGTCCCCGTGATCCTCTCGTGATGCTTGCTGTGATCGGTGTCGGCCTGCTCGCCGGGGTGCTGGGGGCGATCCTGGGGCTGGGTGGCGGCGTGGTGGTGGTCCCTGCCCTGGAATTCGTGGTGCCGCACTTCGGGCGCGACCTCACCATCCAGCAGGCGGTGGCGATCAGTCAGATCGGGGTCCTGGCGGTGGGGCTGAGCGGCGCGGCCAGCTACCTGCAACAGGGGCTGGTGCGCGCCCGCACCGGCTACCTGCTCTCGCCGTACACCATCATCGGCGGCGCGGTCGGCAGTTTCCTGGGGCTGGTGCTGCCCGCAAAGGTCGTTGCCACCGTCTTCGCGCTGCTGCTGCTGTATTCCGCCTACAACCTGCTGCGGGGCCTCAGGCGGGTGGAGGTGGAGCGCACCCCCAGCCGCCTGGTCCCGCCCGCCATGACCTTCGCGGGCATCATGAGCGGCCTGCTGGGCATCGGCGGGGGCACCGTGCAGGTGCCGGTGCTGAACCTGCTCGCGGGCGTCCCGATCCGGCAGTCGATTGCCACCAGCACCTTCATCATGGGCCTGACCGCCGTGGGGAACGCGCTGGTGTACCAGGCGGGCGGATTGCTGGACGTGCGGCTGGCGGCGGGCGTGGCGCTGGGCGTGCTGGTGGGGGCGCGCGCCGGAGCCAGCCTGCAAAGCCGTATCCCCGCCGCGCAACTCAAGCTGTTTTTCAGCCTGCTGCTGGTCTTCACCGCCGGGCAGCTTCTGTGGAAATACTGGGGGCACGGATGACGCCAGGGCGCAAGTCTGACAACGAACTCGCGGGCCTCCCCGCCTGGCTGTACCCGGCGGGCTTCTGGGTGGCGGTGGTCCTGCTGGCCGTCGCCGTGTTGTTTCCGGCCCTGGCGGTGGTCGGCGTCACGTGGGTGGCGCTCGTTCCGGTGCTGGCCGCCGTGTGGGTCGCCCTCTCGGCCTGGAACCGGGACCGCCGTCTGAGCTTCGCGGCGCTCGCCGCGCTGGCCGGACTGGCGGCCGTGTACGTGGTCAAAAGCTTCATTTAGAGCTATCAGCTTTCGGCGGTCAGCAGGATGTTCTCCTGAAAGCTGACGGCTCCCAGCAAGAAACGCCCGTCCACTGTGAGCGGGCGCTTCGGCGTCCAGCCGCGTCTCCTTGCGGCTCCGGTGGGGCATGGGTTGTGGAAGGAACTGATGCCTACTGTACGGTCAGGCCGGACCGATTGCCAGAGGATGAAGAACGTCTCAAGGGACGAGCGGCGGCCAGAGCCAAAACGTGCGGCAGCAGTGGACAAACGCCCCGACGCCGCCTAAAATTTGGACCGAGTTCAAGATTCCATTCCTGCTTCTGGAGGTCGCATGAAGAATCAGCCGTACCGCATTCAACGGGCCGCCGTGATCGGCGCGGGCGTGATGGGGGCCGCCATCGCCGCCCAGCTCGCCAACGCGGGTATTCCCGTCACCCTGCTCGACATCGTGCTGCCGGACAACCCCGACCGCAACTTCCTCGCCAAGCAGGGCATCCAGCGGGCGCTCAAGGCCCGGCCCGCCGCCTTCATGGACCCCGCCCGCGCTTCGCTCATCACGCCGGGCAACCTGGAAGACGACCTGAAGAAGCTGAAGGACGCTGACTGGATTCTTGAAGCGATCATCGAGAAGCTGGACGCCAAACGCGACCTGTGGGCGAAGGTGGAAGGTGTCGCCAAGAAGACGGCCATCCTCTCCAGCAACTCCAGCGGCATCCCGATGCACCTCCAGATCGAGGGCCGCTCGGAGGACTTCCAGCGCCGTTTCGTGGGCGCCCACTTCTTCAACCCGCCGCGCTACCTGCACCTCCTCGAAGTGATCCCCACGCCCAAGACCGACCCCGAGGTGCTGGGGGCCTTCATCGAGTTCGGGGAGAACGTGCTCGGCAAGGGCATCGTGATCGCCAACGACGTGCCGGGCTTCGTCGCCAACCGGATCGGCGTGTACGGCATCGTCCGCGCGATGCAGCACATGCAGGAGGCGGGCCTGACCCCCGACGAGGTGGACCAACTCACCGGCCCCGCCCTGGGCCGCGCCAAGAGTGCGACTTTCCGCACCGCCGACCTTTCCGGCCTCGACATCATCTACCACGTCGCCAACGACCTGAACAAGGCCACGCCGGAGAACGAGGACTTCAGCCTCACGGACACCTTTAAAAAGCTGGTCGAGGAGAAGAAGTTCCTGGGCGACAAGACCGGCAGCGGCTTCTACAAGAAGACGAAGGACGAGAAGGGCAAGACCAAGATTCTCAGCCTCAACCTCGACACGCTGGAATACGAGGACCGGGGCAAGGTGAAGGTGCCGCTGGTCGAACAGGTGAAGAACCTGCCCCTCGCGCAGCGCGTGAAGGCCCTCTACAACGCCGAAGGCAGGGAAGGCGACTTCCTGCGCGGCGTGATGGACGACGGCTTCTGGTACGCCGCCAAGATGGCCGGGAACGTCTCCAACCGCCTTCAGGACATCGACAATGCCCTGAAGTGGGGCTTCGGCTGGGAGGAAGGCCCCTTCGAGACGATGGATACCCTCGGCGTCCAGAACGTGATCGCCAACCTGGAAAAGGAAGGCCGCACCCTCCCGCCCCTCCTCCAGAAGATGAAGGAGACGGGCCGCGACAAGTTCTACCAGGAGGGCGAAACCGTCACTCCGGCGGGCGAGCCGACCCAGTACCAGGCGCCGTATTTCATCCTGACTGACCTCAAGAAGGACGCTACGAAGGTCGTCAAGAAGCGCCCCGGTGCGAGCATCGTGGACCTGGGGGACGGCGTGCTGCTGGTCGAATGGCACGCCAAGATGAACGCCCTCGGGGAAGACCAGCTCCGCGCCGTGCAGGACGCGCACAAGCTGGTGCAGGAGATGGGCTACGCGGGCCTGGTGCTGGGCAACCAGGGCGAGAACTTCAGCGCGGGGGCGAACCTGCCGCTGATCCTCTCGCAGGCGCAGGACGAGGAATGGGACGAGCTGGACAGCGCGGTCAAGCAGTTCCAGCAGATGACCACCTCCATGCGCTTCAGCCCGCATCCCACCGTCGCGGCCCCCTTCAACCTGGCGCTCGGCGGCGGCTGCGAGTTCAGCATCCACGCCGACCACATCGTCGCCAGCGCGGAACTGTACATGGGCCTGGTGGAAGTCGGCGTGGGCCTGATCCCCGGTGGCGGCGGCACCAAGGAAATGCTGCTGCGCTTCACGGATCAGATTCAGCCCGGCCAGCCGCTGCTCCCCGCCGTGCAGCGTGCCTTCGAGCTGATCGGCACAGCCAAGGTGTCCACCAGCGCCCTCGAAGCCCGCAAGCTCGGCTTCCTGCGCGACCACGACACCGTCGTGATGAACAAGAACCACATCATCGAGGAGGCCAAGCGAATGGTGCTGGCCCTCGCGCCCGGCTACATCCAGCCCACGCCCCGCCAGGACATCCCGGTGATGGGGGACGCCGCGATTGCCGCCGTCAAGATGGCCCTCTACGGCATGACCGAAGGCGGCTACGCGACCAAGTACGACGCCGTCGTTGCTGGCGAACTCGCCCGCGTCCTCAGCGGTGGCACCGGCAACAACCGGAACGCCAAGGTCAGCGAGCAGCACCTCCTCGACCTGGAACGCGAGGCCTTCCTGACGCTGCTGGGCAAGAAGGGCACCCAGGACCGCATCGCGCATATGCTCAAGACCGGCAAGCCCCTGCGGAACTGAACCCTGCCCCTGAAAGGAGTGCCATGACGACCCGTTTCCCCTCACCCCTGAAACCCGCTGCCCTGGCCGCGCTGGGCGTAGGTGTCCTGGGCCTGCTCGGTTCGGCGTGGCGCTTTTCGGATGCCCTGGTGCGGGCCAAGCCGGTGCGGCGGATCGTGAAGGCGGCGCGGGTGCTGGCACACGGCGAGGGGCAGGTCAAGCTCACGCGGACCGCCGAGAGCGTGCGTCCCGGCGTGCTGGGTCTGACTTGGCCGGAAGGTCACGCGCTGCTCGGCCCGGCTTCGGAGGTGACGCGGAAAACGGTCACCCGTCCGGTGCTGAAGCTGGAGGGCACGCTGCCTGTCGGCGCGAGGGTGCGGCCCACTTCGCTCGCCTACGGGGGCACGCCTGCCACGCTCGGCCTGGACTTTCAGGACGTGACCGTGCCTGCGCCGGTGGGGGAGCTGCCCGCGTGGCTGGTCCCCGGTGAGCGGCAGGACACCTGGGTCATCCTCGTCCACGGTTACAACGGGCTGCGCGAGGACGCTCTGCGGGTGCTGCCGCTGTTCCGCCGCCTGGACCTGCCCAGCCTGACCATTACCTTCCGCAACGCCCACGGTGCCCCGCGCACCCCGGACGGCTACTACCGCCTCGGGGCCGCCGAGTGGGAGGACCTGGAGGCCGCCGTGCAGTATGCCCAGGCCCACGGGGCGTGGCGGGTGCTGCTCTTCGGCTTCAGCATGGGCGGGAACATCGTGCTGTCGTTCCTGCGGCGGAGTCCGCTCGCGTCTCTGGTGGCCGGGGTCGTTCTGGACTCTCCCGCGCTGGAGTGGCGTGCCCTGCTGCGCCACCACGCGCGCCGCCTGCACATTCCCTGGGCTGCGGGTCCGTTGGAGCGGGCCACCGTGTTCCGCAGCAAGCAGGATTTCGCGGCGGTGGACCACCTCAGCGCGACGGACACCTTCGCCACGCCCATGCTGGTCTTCCACGGCACCGCCGACATCACCGTCCCCGTCGAGCAATCCGACGCCCTGGCCGCCGCCCGCCCCGATCTGGTGGAGTATGTGCGGGCCGAGGGAGCCGAACACATCCGGGTGTGGAACGTGGACCCGGAGGGGTATGAGGGGGCGGTGGAGGGGTTCATTCAGAGGGTTCTTCCTCAGCCGGTAGGAGGAGGCGTGTGACAGACTGGGCCGGTATTGTCACGCTGTCGGAACAAACGACGGTCAATCCTCCCGTCCGTAGGGATGATCTGGAGAGCCTTCGTAACTCCATCAATCTCCCACTTCCCACCGCTTACAAGGATTTCCTTAAGTTCTCAGACGGTCTGGAACTCTTGTCTCCAGTCATCTTGTCCGCTCGACAGGCCATCTTCAAAAATCAGGAACTCCGTGGAGAACACTGGGGGGAACTGTATCTGTCATTCGCTGGGATGTTTTTCTTTGGAGAAGACGCGGATGGCGATCTGTTCTTCTTCCGAATCCTGAACAATGAGGTGGACGAAGGTGTATTCGTCTGGCGACATGAGGACGATAGCCGTATCCGTGTCTCTTACACACTCGAAGCCTTTCTGGAGCAGTACATTTCAGGCAAATACGACGCCTGGAGCCTCTAAAGGAGTAACCTCATGCGTGACGCAGTCATCGTTTCCGCCGTCCGGACCCCCGTGGGGCGCGGCGTCAAAGGCACCCTCGCCAACACCCGCCCGGACGACCTCGCCGCCCTGGTGCTGAATGAGGCCGTGAAGCGCGCGGACGTGGACCCCGCCATCGTCGAGGACGTGTACCTCGGCTGCGCCATTCCCGAAGCCGAGCAGGGCCTCAACGTGGCGCGTCTGGCCGCGCTGCGAGCCGGGATGCCCGACAGCGTGGGCGGCGTGACCATCAACCGCTTCTGCTCCAGCGGTCTTCAGACCATCGCGATGGCCGCCGCCGCGATCCAGACCGGGCAGGCTGACGTGATGCTGGCCGGGGGCGTGGAGAGCATGAGCATGGTCCCCATGACCGGCCACAACCCCAGCCCCAACCCCGACTTGGTGGACGAGCGCCCCGGCGCCTACATCGGCATGGGCCTGACCGCCGAGAACGTGGCGCAGAAGTACGGCGTGAGCCGCGAGGATCAGGACCAGTTCGCCCTCCGCAGCCACCAGAAGGCGGCGGCAGCCCGCGACGGCGGCCGATTCAAGGACGAGATCGTCCCTGTGCCCGTCCGCAAGGACACCGTGAAGGGCACCAAGCTGAAGTCCGAGACGGTCCTCTTCGACACCGACGAACTGATCCGCGACGACGCCAACCTGGAGGACATGGCGAAGGTGCGCCCCGCCTTCAAGACCACCGGTTCGGTCAGCGCCGCCAACTCCAGCCCCTTCAGTGACGGCGCCGCCGCCGTTCTGATCATGAGCGGCGAGAAGGCGCAGGAACTCGGCGTGAAGCCGCTGGCGAAATTCCTGGGCTTCGCGGTGGCGGGTGTCGAACCCGAACTGATGGGCATTGGCCCAGTGAAGGCCATCCCGAAGGTGCTGGCCCAGACCGGCCTGACCCTCGACGACATCGACCTGATTGAACTGAACGAGGCCTTTGCCGCGCAGAGCCTCGCCGTGATCCGCGAACTCGGTCTGCCCGAGGAGAAGCTGAACGTGAACGGCGGCGCGATTGCTCTGGGGCACCCGCTGGGCTGCTCCGGCGCCAAGCTCACCACGACCGCCATCCACGAACTGCGCCGTCGTGGCGGCGGCAAGGCCCTGATCACCATGTGCATTGGCGGCGGCATGGGCGCGGCGGGCGTGTTCGAGGTGTACCCGGAGGAGGAGCAGGGAGAGCAGGCGGCGGACTGACGCAGAAGGCTGATGGCTGACTGCTGAAAGCTGAAGGCTTTTGTGGGCGTGCCAGGCAAGGTCCGGCGCGCCCCTTTTCATTCCTTCTGCCTGCGCTACCCTGCCTCCCGATGCCCGACCTCGCGACGACTTCCCCTGCCCGCCCCCGCCTGCGCCTGCGTGTGACGGCGGCGGCGGAAGCGCAGTTGCGCGGCGGGCACCCCTGGCTGTACGCCTCCAGCGTGCGGGAGCAGAATCGCGAGGGAGAGGCGGGCGAACTGGCGGTGGTGTATGACCGCCGCGACCGCTTTCTGGCGCTGGGCCTGTACGACCCGCACTCCCCCCTGAGAGTACGGGTGCTGCACGTGGGGTTCCCCGTGATCGTGGACGAGACGTGGTGGGCGGCCCGTCTGGACGCGGCGCTGCTCCGGCGGGCCGCGCTCTTCGCCCCGGAGACGGACGGTTACCGGGTGCTGAACGGCGAATCGGACGGCTTCCCCGGCGCCGTGGTGGACCGCTACGCGGACACGCTGGTGCTGAAGCTCTACACGGCGGCCTGGTTCCCGCACCTGCCCCTGTTGCTGGAACTCCTGGCAGAACGCTTTCCGGGGTTCCGGGTGGTGCTGCGCCTCAGCCGCAACATCGTGGCGCTGGCAGAAGAGGCCGGTTTGCGTGATGGTCAGACGCTCGCGGGTGACGAGCCGGACGGCCCGGTCATCTTCCGCGAATCCGGCCTGCGCTTCGAGGCGGACGTGGTGCGCGGGCAGAAGACCGGCTTTTTCCTCGACCAGCGCGAGAACCGCCGCCGGGTGGAGGCGCTGGCGAAGGGGCGGCGGGTGCTGAATGCCTTTTCCTTCTCCGGGGGGTTCTCCCTGTACGCGGCGCGGGGCGGGGCGCGGGAGGTGGTGAGCCTCGACATCAGCCCACATGCTCTGGCGAGTGCCGAGCGGAACTTCGCGCTGAACCCCGGCCTCACCGCGCGGCACGAGACGGTGCAGGCGGACGTGTTCGAGTGGCTGGCGGAGACGAAGCGCGAGTTCGACCTGATCATCCTCGATCCGCCGTCCCTGGCGCGGCGCGAGGCAGAACGGGTGGGAGCCATTCGCGCCTACGGCAAGCTGGCGGCGGACGGCCTGCGCCGCCTGGCGCCCGGGGGCGTGCTGGTGAGCGCCTCGTGCAGTGCCCACGTCAGTGCCGACGAGTTCTTCGAGGCGGTGCGGGGTGCCGCGCGGCGCAGTGGCCGCAAATGGCGCGAACTGCGGACCAGCCGCCACGCCCCCGACCACCACGCGAGTTTCCCGGAAGCCGAGTATCTGAAGGCGATCTCCCTGCAACTGGACTGACGGGGCCGAAGTGGAGGAGAGGCCGCGCAAGATCATTCACGTGGACATGGACGCCTTCTATGCGTCGGTGGAGCAGCGTGACGATCCCCGCCTGCGCGGGCAGCCCGTCGCGGTCGCCTGGGGCGGCAAGCGCAGCGTCGTTCTCACGGCGAGTTACGAGGCGCGGCCCTTCGGCGTGCGGAGTGCCATGCCCCTCTACCGCGCGCTGGAACGCTGCCCCGAATTGCGGGTCGTGGAACCGCGCTTCGAGGCCTACCGCGAGGTGAGCGCGCAGGTGCGCGAGGTCTTCTTGCGTTACACGCCGCTGGTCGAGCCGCTCTCCCTGGATGAGGCGTACCTGGACGTGACCGCACCCCTGACGGGCGGGCCGAGCGCGACCCGGATCGCCGGGAGCATCCGCGCCGAGATTCACGCGCGCACCGGCCTCACCGCGACGGCGGGCGTGAGCGTGAACAAGTTCCTCGCCAAGCTGGCGAGCGGCCTGAACAAACCCGACGGGCTGACCCTGCTGCTGCCCGAACAGGCGGACGGGCTGCTCGCCTCGCTGCCCACCGCCGACTTTCACGGCATCGGCCCGGCAACGGCACGCAAGCTCGCCGCGTGCGGCATTCACACCGGGGCCGACCTGCGCGCGGCACCGCCCGAGCAACTGACCCGGCTCTTCGGGCGGATCGGGGAGCATTTCGCCTGGATCGCCCGCGGCCAGGACGACCGGCCCGTGGAACCGGACCGTGCCCCCGTCAGCATCGGTGCGGAGGAAACCTACGCGGATGACCTTCACACGCCGGAGCAGGTGCAGGCGGCCTTGCCCCACCTGGCGCGGAACGTGGAGCGGCGGCTGGTGCGGGCGGGCCTGGCGGGGCGCGTGGTGATCCTGAAACTCAAGTTCGATGACCGGGTCACCGTGACGCGCCGCGTGTCCCTGCCCCATGCCGTGTGGGAGGCGGAGGCGCTGGCCCGTGTGGCCGCCCGCCTCGTCACCCGCGAACTGATCCTGGGGCGCGGCGTGCGGCTGGTCGGCATCACCGTTTCGGGCCTGGGACCGCCGACCGAGCCACCGCCCCGGCTGTTCGAGCAGGTGGACTGAACCCTTCAGCTTTACAAGTGAGGAATGTAAGAGTGCTGTTATCTGGCATTCGTACTGTGAAGTATGCAAAGTTCAAGGGGTAAGAGGCTGAAGCAGGTGGCCCTCTCCGCGCTGCTCCTGGCCGGGGTGGCGAATGCCGCGACCATCAAGATCGCCACGGTCAGTCCGCTGAGCGGCAGCCTGACGCCGATGGGCAGCGAGGTCAAACGCGGCGCCGAACTGGCCGTGCAGGAGCAGGCGGGGGCCTTCAAGGCGCTGGGCTATGACCTGGTCCTGGCGCCGTATGACGACCAGGCCTCGGCGACGCTGGCGCCGCAGATCGCCAAATCCGTCCTGGCGGACAAGAGCGTGCTGGGCGTGGTCGGTGCGCTGAACTCCAGCGTGTCGAACGTGGTGGCCCAGGCGTTTGCCCCGGCCAGGCTCACCATGATCTCGCCTGCCAGCACCAACGATCAGCTCACGCAGAATGCCTGGACGCACTTCAACCGGGTCGTCGCACCGGACGCCGCGCAGGGGGTGGCGGCGGCGGGCTACATCGCGGACGAACTGAAGGCCGCGTCGGTCTTCGTGATCTCCGACAACACGGCCTACGGCAACGGGCTGACCCGGGCCCTCCTCGACAATCTGAAGAAGCACAAGGTGCCGGTGGCCGCCTATGCGGGCGCGTCCACCGCCGCCCAGATTGCCGAGGTCGTGAAGCGGGTCAAGGCCAGCGGGGCCGACATGGTGTATTTCGGGGGAACGGACGACACCGGCTCGCAACTGGTGAAGGCGCTGCGGGCGGCGGGCGTCACCGCGACCTTCATGGGCGGGGACGGCCTCGATTCGCCCAGCTTCCTCCAGCGGGCCGGGATCGCGGGGGCAGGCGTCGTGTACAGCACGGTCTTCGGGCCGGTGAGTGCCTTTTCCAACGCGCTGGACTTCAATGACCGGTATCAGGCGGCCTACAAGACCAAGCCGAGCGGCGTGGCCCTCTATGCCTACGACGCGACGAACGCGCTGCTGGCCGCGATCAAGGCGGCGGCCACGGGCAACCGCGCGCTGCCGACCCGCGCCCAGGTCAGCGCCGCCGTCCGCAAGGTGAACCTCCCCGCCTGCTTCACGGCGGACAAGAGCCGCTGCGCGACCATCACGGGCGCCGTCGCCTTTTCGGACACCGGCGAGCGGCTGAACTCGCGGGTGCTGATCATGCGCTTCGACGACGTTCTCCAGCCGCAGGTCGCCAAAGTGCAGACAGTGAGTGCCGAGAGCCTGAAGTGACCGGCCGCTGATTCGGCGCGAACAGGAGCGGGACGACCTGCCTACGGGTCGTCCCGCTCCTGTCGGTGAGAGGCTAGGTCCGCGCCGCCTCCCTCTCCCCGGCGCCTTCACCCGCCAGGTGCAGCCAGGTACTCAGCACGCTGTCAGGGTTGAGGCTGACCGAGTCGATGCCCTGCTCCATCAGCCACTGGGCGAGGGCCGGGTGGTCGGAGGGTCCCTGCCCGCAGATGCCCACGTACTTGCCCTGGCGCTTGGCAGCTTGGATGGCCTGGCTCATCAAGGCGAGGACGGCCTCGTTCTGCTCGTCGAACAGGTCGGCCACCAGCCCCGAGTCGCGGTCCAGCGCCAGCGTAAGCTGCGTCAGGTCGTTGCTGCCGATGGAGAAGCCGTCGAAGTGTTCGAGGAACTGGTCGGCCAGGATGGCGTTCGAGGGCACCTCGCACATCATGATGACCTTGAGGCCCTCATCCCCTTCAGACACAGCCTCGCCGCGTTTCAGCCCGTTCTGTTCCAGAATCCGGTTGATGGTCTGCGCCTCGCCCACGGTGCGGACGAAGGGAATCATCACCTGCACGTTGGTCAGGCCCATCTCGTCGCGGACCTCGCGGATCGCCTCGCACTCCAGCGCGAAGGCGGCGGCGAAGTCGGCGGAACGGTAGCGGGAAGCGCCCCGGAAGCCGATCATCGGGTTCTCTTCCTGCGGCTCGTAGGCGGGGCCGCCGATCAGGTGCGCGTACTCGTTGCTCTTGAAGTCGCTGAGGCGCACGATCACCGGCTTGGGCGCGAAGGCGGCGGCGATGCTCGCCACGCCCTCGGCCAGCTTCTCCCGGAAGAAGTCGCGCGGCGAGGCGTACCCGGCGGTCTTCTCCTCGATCTGCGCCTTCACGTCCTCGGGCACGTCGGGGTAATCGAGCAGCGCGCGGGGGTGAATGCCGATCACGTTCGAGATGATGAACTCCACGCGCGCCAGCCCCACGCCCTCGTTCGGCAGCGCCGCGAAGGAGAAGGCGCGGTCGGGCGAGGCGACGTTCATCATGATCTTCATGCCGACTTCCGGCATGGCGTCCAGTTCGACCCGGTTCACGCGGAAGGGGAGCTTGCCCTGGTACACGTACCCGGTGTCGCCTTCCGCGCAACTGACCGTCACCTCATCACCGCTCCGCAACTCGCGGGTGGCGTTGCCGGTGCCCACGACCGCCGGGATGCCCAGCTCACGCGCGATGATCGCCGCGTGGCAGGTGCGCCCGCCCCGGTTGGTCACGATGGCGGAGGCGCGCTTCATCACCGGTTCCCAGTCGGGATCGGTCATGTCGGCCACCAGCACGTCGCCGTCCTGCACCCGGTCCATCTCGCTGACCTCACGGATCACCCGCACCGTCCCTGCGCCGATACGGTTGCCCACCGCGCGGCCTTCGACCAGCACTTCGCCCTTGCCTTGCAGCTCGAAGCGTTCCAGCGTGCGCCCGGCGCGGCTCTGCACCGTTTCGGGCCGGGCCTGAAGGATGTAGATCAGACCGTCGCGCCCGTCCTTGCCCCACTCGATATCCATCGGGCGGCCGTAGTGATCCTCAATGGTCACGCACTGGCGGGCGAGTTCGGTCAGGTCCTCGTCCGAGAGGCAGAAGCGGCGACGCTCCTCCTCGGGCACGTCCACCGATTCCACACCGCCGCCCTCGGCGTAGATCATCTTGCGGGCCTTGCTGCCCAGCGTGCGCCGCAGCACCGCGCGTTTTCCGGCCTTCAGGGCAGGTTTGTACACGAAGTATTCGTCGGGGTTGACCGCCCCCTGCACCACCAGTTCGCCCAGCCCGTAGGCCGCCGTGACGAGCACCGCGTCCCGGTAGCCGCTCTCGGTATCCAGGGTAAAAGCCACGCCGCTCACGCCCAGATCGGTGCGGACCATCCGCTGCACGCCCGCCGACAGCGCGACTTCCGCGTGGGCGAAGCCGTGGTGGACCCGGTAGGAGATCGCCCGGTCGTTGTAGAGAGAAGCGAAGACGAGGCGGACGTGGTGCAGCACGCTGTCAATGCCCCGCACGTTCAGGAAGGTTTCCTGCTGCCCGGCGAAGGAGGCTTCGGGCAGATCCTCGGCGGTCGCGCTGGAACGCACGGCCACGTCGGGCTCGGTGCCCCCGGCCTCCTGGGTCATCTGCGCGTAGGCATCCCGGATGGCCTGTTCCAGTTCGGCGGGCAGTTCACCTTCCTCGACCCAGCCGCGAATCTCCTTCCCGGCGGCGGCCAGAGCCACCACATCGTTCACGTCCAGGGCTTCGAGCCTGGCGTTGATCTTTTCCTCGATCCGGTTGTGGGCGAGGAAGGCGCGGAAGGCGTCGGCGGTGGTGGCGAAGCCTCCCGGTACCCGCACCCCGGCCCCGGCGAGGCCCTGGATCATCTCGCCGATGGAGGCGTTCTTGCCGCCCACGATCTCCACGTCCGTCATCCTTAGTGTCTGGAACCAGCGAATCATGTCCATGCGTCCTCCGCGTGCAGGTGGGCTTCCCGCCCCTGGAAACGGCGGGGGTTCGTGTTCTGAAGCCTCCACAGCTTAACCCGGTGGCCCGGTCCCGTCTGCCCCCCGCCTGGGGACAGTCTTTATCCATCCGGCTTGAGCCATCTGGACAGGCCCCCACCCCCGCGTGTCACCCTGCCCCCATGACCCCGCACGCCCGCACGGTTCTGATCGTCTCGGACCACACCGGCCTGACCGCCGAGAACACCGCCCGCGCGCTGCTGGCGCACTTTCCGGACCAGCCCCTGAAGTATCTCCAGCGGCCCTTCGTCGCCAGCGTGACCGCCGCGCAGGGGGTGGCCCGCGAGGTCGCGGCGCTGGCGGACCGGGGCGAGCGCCCCCTGATCTTCACCACGATCACCGACGCCGCCGTGATGCGCGAGCTGGAGGCGGCCCCCGCCCGCGTGTTCGACCTGCTCGGCCCCGGCCTCGGCGTGCTGGAGGAGGAATTCGGAGTCAAGGCTGCCCGCAGCGTGGGCCGCTACCACGACATGCACGACCAGAGCGGCTACCTCGCCCGCATGGACGCCCTGGACTTCGCCCTCGCCACCGACGACGGCCTGGGCGACCGCCAGTACGGGCTGGCGGACGTGATCCTGGTCGGCGTGAGCCGCGCCGGAAAGACGCCCACCAGCCTCTTCCTGGCCCTCCAGCACGGCATCCGGGCCAGCAACTATCCGCTCGCCGAGGACGACTTCGAGCGCGAGTCCTTGCCGATTCCCCTGGAACCCTACCGCACCAAGCTGCACGGCCTGACCATCGATCCCCGCCGCCTGCACGCCATCCGTACCCAGCGCAAGCCGAACAGCCGCTACGCCAGCCTGGAGCAGTGCGAACACGAGGTCCGCCGCGCCGAACGCCTCTTCCAGCGCGCGGGGATTCCCGTCCGCGACACCACCAGCGCCAGCGTGGAGGAGATCGCGGCGGGAATTCTGGCGCAGGTCCGGCGGGGGTGAGGGAGCGGTCAGCTTTCAGCCGTCAGAGGCGAAGGCTTCAGCTCTGGCCTCCGCTGCTGATCGCTGACGGCTTACACTGTCCTATGACGTTCCCGCCCTGGTAAGGCCTGCGTGCCCCTACGGTCGGTCGCCCCTCCGGGCTGCCGGTCTTCACGGGGCTGCCTCCACCCCTTTTGCGACGAGCCGCCGATGATCGACGCCGCTCTCGTGAAAGGGAAAAACCCGTGACGCACCCGCCACGTCTGCTGAAGTTGCCGCTCGCGTTTCTGGCCGCCGCGCTCACCATCGAACTGCTCGACGAACTGGTGGACGGGGTGACCGGGGCCGCCTGGCCTCTCGTCCGCCATGACCTCTCGCTCTCGTATCTGGAGGTGGGCCTGCTGCTGGGCCTGCCCGCCCTCCTCGCCAACCTCGTGGAGCCGGTCCTCGGCGTACTGGCGGACTTCGGGTATCGGCGTGCGCTCGTGCTCGGGGGCGGCCTGGTGTTCGCGGCCTCGCTGGCGCTGTTCGCCGGGGCGGGGGGCTTCTGGCCGCTGCTCGCCGCGCTGGGGCTGTTCTACCCGGCTTCGGGCGCGTTCGTCAGCCTTACCCAGGCCGCGTTGATGGACGCCGAGCCTTCGCGCCGTGAGCAGAACATGGCGCGCTGGTCGCTGGCCGGGTCGGTCGGCAACGTGGTCGGCCCGCTGCTGGTCGGCCTCGCCCTGACGCTGGGCCTGGGGTGGCGGCCCGTGTACGGATGGCTGGCCGCCTTGACCGGGGTGGCGTTGGTGGTGGCGTGGAGGTCGCCTGCGGCGCTGGCCTCCCAGCCTGCTGTGCCTCTGGAATGGCGGGGCACGGTGCGGGGCCTCTGGGCAGCCCTGCGCCGGGGCGAGGTCTGGCAGGCCCTCCTGCTGCTGGAGGCGGCGAACCTGATGCTGGACGTGCTGCGCGGCTTTCTCGCCCTGTATTTTGTGGATACGGTGGGGACGACGCCGGGGATGGGAGGCCTCGCGGTGGCGGTGTTTACCGGGGTGGGGCTGGTGGGGGACGTGCTGGTGCTGCCGCTGCTGGAGCGCGTGCCCGGCGTCCGGTACCTGCGCCTGAGCGCGCTGGTCACGGCGGCGGTGTTCCCGGCCTTCCTGCTCGCGCCGCAGGTGATCGCCAAGCTGGCCCTGCTGGGGCTGCTGGGCCTGCTGAACGCCGGGTGGTACGCCGTCTTGCAGGCGAGGCTGTATGCCAGCCTGCCCGAACGGAGCGGCACCGTGATGGCGCTGGGCAGCGTTGCAGGCATGGTGGGCGGAGCCGTGCCGCTACTGCTGGGCGCGGTCGCGGAGCGCTTCGGCCTGGAGACGGCCCTGTGGTGCCTGCTGGCCGGACCTCTGGCCCTGCTCGTTGGCCTGCCCCGGCTGCGGCCGGGCTGACGGCTCGCCTACATATCTCCCTTTTTCCCCCGCCCCGCGCGCCTATCTTGTCAGCGATGAGGGCTGTATCCACTGGAGCAGGGCCGTGAACAACGACATTCCCGTGCAGGCCATCGGGCCGCAGGGCGAGGTGATGGCGCATGCGGTGGACGCCTGCGTGCATTGCGGCTTCTGCCTGCCCGCCTGCCCGACCTACGCGGTCCTGGGTGACGAGATGGACAGCCCCCGCGGACGCATCGTGCTGATGAAGGAGGTGCTGGAAGGAACACTGACCCTCGCGGACGCCGCCCCGCACCTGGACCGCTGCCTGGGGTGTCAGGGCTGCGTGACGGCCTGCCCCAGCGGCGTGCCCTACGGCGAACTGATCACCTCCTTCCGGGGCTGGTCGGAACCCCAGCGCGAGCGTTCGCCGCTGGACCGGGCCAAGCGGGCCGCCATCCTGAAGATTCTCCCCGCCCCCAGGGTGTTCAGTCTCGCCGCGCGGGTGGGGCAGTACGCCAAGCCGCTCGCCCCCGTGCTGCCCGCCGCGCTGCGGGCGCCGCTCGACCTATTGCCCGAACATGTCCCGGCGATGCAGCCTAGCCCGACCGTCACGCCCGCGAAGGGCCAACGCCGGGGCCGGGTGGCCTTCCTGGCCGGATGTGCCCAGCAGGCCCTCGCGCCCAACTTCAATGCCGCGACCCTGCGCGTGCTGGCCCGGAGCGGCATCGAGGTCGTGATCCCGGAAGGGCAAGGCTGCTGCGGGGCCGCCGCATTGCACACCGGTGCGCGGGAGGAGGCGCTGCGGCTCGTCCGCCAGAACCTCGCTGCCTTCGATCCCGACGACTACGACGCGATTCTCAGCAACGCGGCGGGCTGCGGCGCGGGCCTCAAGGAATACCCGGTGGTGCTGCACGGCCTCGAAGACGAGGCGCAGGCGCGGGCCTTCGCCGCGAAAGTGCAGGACATCAGCGAATTTCTGGCGGGGCTGCTGCGGGACGGCGAACTGGAACCCTTCCTCCCCACCTCCCGCCCCCTCACCGTCGCCTACCACGACGCCTGCCACCTCGCCCACGCCCAGGGCGTCCGCGCCGCCCCCCGCGAACTCCTGCGCGCCATTCCCGGCCTGACGGTCCTGGAGGTGCCCGAAGGCGACCTGTGCTGCGGTTCGGCGGGAACGTATAACCTCGAACAGCCCGAACTGGCGAACCAGCTCGGCGTGCGGAAGGCGAAGAACATCCTCTCCATCACGCCCGACCTGATCGCCAGCGGCAATATCGGCTGTCACACGCAGATTCAGAGCCATGTGCGGCGGCAGGGAAGCCGGGTGCCGGTGCTGCATACGGTGGAAGTGCTCGATTTGGCGTACCGGGGGGAGTTGTGAGAGGAGGTCGGTTGGTAGTGGGAAGTGGTGAGTGGTGTTCTGGCTTGTGGCCTGTGGCTTGTGGCTTGTGGAAGGCTGAAGAGCGGAGGCTTCAGGCGTTCGCCCGTCCTTTCCCACTCACCACTTCCCACTGCCCACTCCCGGGAGCCGAAGGCGACCTATGACCCCCCAAAAAGTCGCTCTCTCGCCCGCTTCCCCCGCCCCCAAGCCCCGCTCCAATGGCTCGCCGGACAACCCACTCGCCGCCGAACTCACCCGCCTGCTTGGCCCCAAAAAAGTGCTTTCCAACCTCTCCGAGCGGCGGAATTACCGCTATGACGCGATCCAGTTCGGGGCGACGCCGCTCGCGGTGGTGCTGCCGGAGAGCACGGCGGACGTGGTGACGGCGGTGCGGGCGGCGCGGGCGGCGGGCGTGCCCATCGTGGGACGCGGCGCGGCGAGCGGCCTTTCGGGCGGGGCGGCTCCGGCCCTGCCGGGACTCGTCATCTCCTTCACCCGCATGACCCGGCTGGACATCTTCCCCGAGCGGCGCGAGGTGCGGGCGCAGGCGGGTGTGGTGACGCTGGCGGTGACGGAGAAGGCAAGGCCCTTCGGTCTGATCTACCCCCCCGACCCGGCCAGCTTCCGCACCAGCACCATCGGCGGCAATCTGGGGGAGAACGCGGGCGGGCCGCTGTGCTTCAAGTACGGCGTGAGCGGCGATTACGTCAGGGCGCTGGAATTCGTGGACGCGGACGGGGAAGTCCACGAGCTGACCCGCGACGCCTACGACCTGGCCGGGCTGCTGATCGGCTCGGAGGGGACGCTCGGATTGATCACCGAGGCCACCCTGCGCCTGACCCCGCCCCCGAAGTTCACCCGGACGCTGATGGCGAGTTTCGCGGAAGTGGGCGCCTGTGCCGAGGCGGTCAGCGCGGCGATTGCGGCCGGGGCCGTGCCGGGCAAGCTGGAATTCATGGACCACGCCTGCCTCAACGCCGTGGAGGATTTCCTGCACCTCGGCCTGCCACGGGAGGCGGGGGCGTTGTTGCTGGTGGACACCGACGGCGACGACCTGGAAACGGTGGAGGAGGAACGCGCGCTGGTGGAGGCCGCCTGCCTGGCAGCCGGGGGCAGCGTGCGCCGCGCCGCTGGTGATGCCGAGAGCGCCGCCCTCTGGCAGGCCCGCCGCAGCGTCAGCCCCGCGCTGGGCCGCATCCGCCCGCAGCGCATGAACGAGGACATCGTGGTGCCGCGCTCCGTGCTGCCGGAGGTGGTGCGCGAGATTCGTGCGCTGGGCGACGCCAGCGGCTTTCACGTCGTCCAGTTCGGACACATCGGGGACGGGAACCTGCACCCCAACATCCTTTTCGACCCCCGCCGCGAGTCGCCCGATGCCGTCCACGACCTCGCCCACCGGATCGCCCTGGTCGCCATCCGCCACGGCGGCGTCCTCAGCGGAGAACACGGCATCGGCACCATGAAACGCCCCTTCATGCGTGAGGCGGTGGACCCGGTGACACTGGAGGCCCTGTGGGACGTGAAACGGGCGCTGGACCCGGCAGGGGTGCTGAATCCCGGCAAGGTGCTGCCGGAGGAACTTGCAGACGAGGCTCACCCGTGACCCTTCCACTGACCACTGACCACTCCCCACTGCCCCTCCACAGGAGGCTCCATGCCCATCCTTGACCTCTCGCCCAGCGACCAGACCGTCATCGTCAGCGGCGACACCGGGCTGCTGGAGGTTTACGCCGCGCTCCCGGCGGGGCTGTTCCCGCCCTTTCCGCCGGTGGAGTTGCCGGGCGGCGTGGGGGGCCTCGTGTCGCGCGGCGGCTTCGCTCAGACCTTCTTCTTCGGCGCCGAGGTGCTGGGCGTGACCTTCCGGGCGCCCTCGGGCGGTGTGATCCGGGCGGGCGGGCGAACCGTGAAGAACGTGCAGGGCTACGACCTGACCCGGCCTTTCGTCGGAAGCTTCGGGGCATTGGGCGAGGCGCTGGAGGTGACGCTGAGGTTGCGCCCCGGCCCCCACGCACGGCACGTCGCGGCGCCCGGTTCCCTGGCGGCTCTCGGCCACCTCACCGCCCGTTTCGCCTGGCAGGACGGCGAGGAGGTTCACCTGATGCACTTCGGCCACGCGCGTGAGGTGGAGCGGGCGCTGGGGGTATTGCCGGGAGCGTGGGAAGTCACGGAGCTTCTGGACCTCAGGGCCCGCTTTCCGGACGGCCTCGGGGTAGGGGAGGGCGGCCCGCTGCGGGATCGCCGCTTCGGTTGGGTAAACGGCGGGGGGGTGCCCCCGATGCCCCCGTTGTTCGCGCGGGTGGCGGCCAGCCTCTGAAGCAGCAAGCGTTCTATCCTGACCCATGACCAACATCGGAACCGGACCGGGACGGGCACGGCAGACACGGGTGTACGTGCGCGGTCTGGGCGGCGAGCGGCCCGCCGTGCCCGTGGCCCCGGAACGGCTTCAGGCAGCGGCCCAGGCCAAACTCGGCGCGGCGGATTTCGCGTACATCGCGGGCGGAGCGGGGGCCGAACGCACCATGCGCGCCAACCTCGCCGCCTTCGAGCGGGTGCGCCTGCTGCCGCGCCGCCTGAGCGGCTCGCGCGAACGTGACCTCGGCGTGGAGGTGCTGGGGCACACCCTGGCCGCGCCCCTCCTCCTCGCTCCTATCGGCGTGCTGGAGGCCGCGCATCCGGAAGCCGACCTCGCGGTGGCCCGCGCGGCAGCGGCGGAGAACGTCCCCTTCATCTTCAGCTCGCAGGCGTCGGTGCCGATGGAGGTCTGCGCGGCGGCGATGGGCGACTCGCCCCGCTGGTTCCAGCTCTACTGGGGCACCGACGACGAGGTGACCCGTTCCTTCGTGCGCCGCGCCGAGGCCTGCGGCGCCCAGGCCATCGTGCTGACCCTCGACACGACGCTGCTGGGGTGGCGCCCGCGTGACCTGGACCTGGGCAGCCTGCCTTTCCTGCGCGGGCGCGGCATCGCGCAGTACCTCAGCGACCCGGTGTTCCGCTCGCGGCTGACTGTGCCTGATGCCGGGCCCCTCCCCGCCCCCACCGTCCAGCCCCCGCGCACGCCCGCCCTGCTGCGGGCCGGGGCCGAACTCGCCGCGAAGGGCCGCAAGTTCGGCCTCAGCCTGGAACAGATGCAGGCCGCCGCCGCCCGCTTCACCGCCACCTACACCCGCCCCGACCTCGGCTGGGATGACGTGAGCCGCCTGCGCCAGTGGACGGACCTCCCCATCCTCCTCAAGGGCATCCTCCACCCCGACGATGCCCGCGAGGCCGTGCGCCGGGGCGTGAACGGCCTGATCGTCAGCAATCACGGTGGCCGTCAGATCGACGGCGAGATCGGCGCCCTCGACGCGCTGCCCGGCGTGGTCGTGGCGGCCGGTGACCTCCCCGTGCTGCTCGACAGCGGTGTCCGTACCGGGTCGGACGTGGCGAAGGCGCTCGCCCTGGGCGCGCGGGCGGTGCTGCTGGGGCGGCCCTATGCCTACGGCCTCGCCATTGCGGGGGAGGCGGGGGTGCGCGAGGTCATTCAGAACGTGCTGGCCGAGTTCGACCTCACGCTGGGGCTGATGGGGGTGCGCGCGGCGCGTGACCTGGGGCCGCAACACCTGGCCTCGTCTACACATCCCTGAGCGGGCGGCGTATTCTACGGGGCGTGCGTAAGCAACTTGCCCTGATGACGGCCCTGCTCCTGGGAGCGGCGGGCGCGCAGACCGTGGACCTGCGTATCCTCGAAACCACCGACCTGCACACCAGTGCGCTGGGCTACGACTACTACCAGGACAAGCCCACCGGCGAGTTCGGCCTGGAGTACACCGCCTCGCTGATCAAGCAGGCCCGCGACGAGAAGCGCAACACGCTGCTGTACGACAACGGGGACCTGATCCAGGGCAACCCGCTGGGCGACTTCGTGGCGCGGGTGCAGCCGCTGAAGCCCGGGCAGCTCCACCCCATGCACGCCGCGATGCGCGTCCTGAAGTACGACGCGGGCAACCTCGGCAACCACGAGTTCAACTACGGCCTGCCCTTTCTCCAGCAGGTGATCGCCGCCGCGCCCATGCCCATCGTCAGCGCCAACGCCTACAAGGACGACGGCACCGGCAAGCCCGGCGAGAACGCCTTCACGCCCTACCTGATCCAGCGCCGGGTGGTCTACGACACCACGGGCCGCCCCTACGTCCTCAACGTGGGCGTGATCGGTTTCCTGCCCCCGCAGATCGTCAACTGGGACAAGGCCAACCTCGACGGCAAGATCGTCACCACCGACATCGTGGAGGCCGCCCGCAAGTTCGTTCCGCAGATGAAGGCGCAGGGCGCGGACATCATCGTCGCGGTCGCGCACACCGGCATCAGCGCCGACTACCAGCCCGGCCAGGAAAACGCCGCCACCGAACTCACCAAGGTGCCCGGCATCGACGTGGTCCTCAGCGGCCACAGCCACCAGGAGTTCCCCGGGCCGGTGTACAAGAGCATCCCCGGCGCGGACATCACCAAGGGCACCATCAACGGCAAGCCCGTCGTGATGGCCGGGTTCTGGGGCAGCGACCTGGGGATCGTGGACCTCAAGCTGGACTACGACCGCAAGAATCAGAAGTGGACGGTCGTGGACGGCACCGCCAGCATCCGCCCCATCTGGGACAAGGCGGCCAAGAAGAGCCTGGTCACGCCCGACCCGCGCATCGCCAATGCGGTCAAGCAGGCCCACGAGGGGACGCTGGCGTATGTGCGCGCCAAGGTGGCCGACCTCGCCGCCCCCATCACCTCCTACTGGGCACTGGTGCAGGACGACCCGAGCGTGCAGCTCGTCAGCAATGCGCAGACCGCCTACGTGAAGGCCGCGCTGGCGAACACCCAGTACAAGGACCTGCCGGTGCTGTCCGCCGCCGCGCCCTTCAAGGCCGGGGGCCGGGGCGGGGCCAGCTACTACACCGACATCCCCGCCGGGACGCTCGCCATCAAGAACGTGGCTGACCTGTACGTGTACCCCAATACCGTTCAGGCCGTGCTGGTGAACGGCGCGCAGCTTCAGGAATGGCTGGAGCGCAGCGCCGGGCAGTTCAAGCAGATCGACCCCAGCAAGACCGAACCCCAGGCGCTCGTCGACGACAGCTTCCCCACCTACAACTTCGACGTGATCGACGGCGTCACCTACGAGATCGACGTGACGCAGCCCTCGCGCTACAACAGCAAGGGCGAGGTGGTGAACCCGGATGCCCACCGCATCAAGAATCTGATGTACCAGGGCAAGCCCATCGACCCAGGGGCGCAGTTCGTGGTCGCCACCAACAACTACCGCGCCTCGGGTGGCGGCAACTTCCCCGGCCTGAACGGCAAGAACATCATCCTCCAGGCCCCCGATGAGACGCGCCAGGCCATCATCAAGTACTTCATGGACCAGAAGACGGTGAACCCCACCGCTGACGGCAACTGGAAGCTCACGCCCATCCCCGGCGCGACCCTGCTGTACGTCAGCAGCCCCAACGCCCAGAAGAACCTGCCCGCCGGAGCGACGCTGCTGCGGACGCGGGATGACGGGTTCGCGGAGTATTTGATCAAGTTCTGAGCAAGGCGAAATGGAAACGCCCCACCTCTCCACGGGTGGGGCGTTTCCTTTAGGGCTTATTTGGGGTTGCGTGCAACCTCGATGTAGTCACCTTCCTTTGAGGTGACGACACCGGCAGACTTTGACAGTCCGTCCATGTCTTCAATCAGCCACTTCACTTGATAAGTACCAACATCGGCAAAGGATTGAGAGACTTCGATACGCTTTCCATCGGTATTGGCAATGAAACTGGTTCCCACCTGCTTTCCATTCGCATAGAACACTGCAACAACGCGGGAATTGGCGGGGACATTATCCAGATACCATCTTCCGCTCGAGGGATTCAATTCGCCAGGGGCCGGGTTGGCCGTTTTTGTGCTGCCCTGCTGGTAATCTGGCCGGGCCAGCCCACGCTCGATACGAACAGGCACGCACTGAATGTTCCTGTTGCCTTCCGAGTCCGCGACGGTCACACGTAGGTCATAGCGTTGCCCTGATTTGCTATTGGGTACATACGTGGAACCGTCAATATCCAGGCTGGGAATGAACACGTCCTGCGTTTGATAAGGAGGCAAGTTCGCTCCGGGAACATTCAGCACTAGCACGTTGACTGCTGACTCACCTGTGAGGACGCTGCCGCTGGCCTGACACTGCTTGGTGCCATCAGTTTCGATATTGCCTTCCGCGAAGGGGCCCACTATCCGCGCCTCGACGTACTGCACGGCCGTGTTGTCGCTAACCGTGGCAAAGAAGCCGGAACCGCTGTCCACCCTGGCAGGCGCCCGCGTGTTATCCGTCTTGGTAATGGCGGTCGGGAAGCGAATCACAGAGGCCGGTGGGTTCACGCTGACAGTATTCGAGGTGAACTTGCTCTCCGTCTTCAAGATCTGAGGATTTGTCGCCGCACCGTCCACCACGGCCTTCGCTGTCGCGCGGATGGTGTACGTATCGGCGGGCATGCCTGCCATGTCAAAGCTGGTGTCACACGTGTGCGTGGCACCGTCCGCACTCGGCGTACATGTCACTGCCTGCTCCTGCGGAACCGTGGTGGTTGTTCTCGTCTCCAGCAACTGACCACGGTAGTCAAGGAGATCAACGGTCAGGGACGCCGGATCGAACGTGTAATTCGTGTCTCCACTCTTGGTGATCGTCACGCGGACTGGAACAGTGGGCGTGTTGACTGCCGCGCCGTTCGATGGCGCCGCGACGGCAATCACAGGATTGATGACGTTCTTCACCTGGACGGTGGTGACGTTGCTGGTGCCCCGCAGACCCGTTTTCGTGTAGGCGATGACCTGGAGCCTGAGATCACCATTGGCGAACTTCGTCGTGTCCACGCTGAAGCTGGCCTGCGCTTGACCGGTGATGTACGTGGTGTTGTCGATGACCCCTTTTGCGTCCGTGATCTGAAGGATCATCCGGTCCACCTGACTGTTGGTGTCGAAGTTCCCCGAGACATTGACGCTCATGTTGCCGGTGTAGGGGCTGCTTCCCACGACACCCAGAATCGGCGCGGGCGCTTTTTCCGTCGGAGTCGTCGTCACGTTATAGACAAACGTCCGGGTTTCTACCGTTGCCGCGTTACCCGCCGCGTCCAGCGCAAGGAACTTCACAGTGTACGTTCCGGGGTCGACGGGCGTGTAAGCAGCGGTGTACTTGCTGCCCTGCTGGATGCCCAGTGTGCTCGGTGCGCTGTCCTTCGGTCCCTGGACCGTCGCCTCGATGCTGCTCACGCCCGTCAGGTTGTCGCTGGCGGTGGCGCTGATCGTGACAGGCGCGGTGCTGAATTCCTGACCGTTCGCGGGGCTGGTGGCCGTGATGACCGGGCCGGTCTTGTCGTAAGTCACCGTCGTGGTCTGTGTCCCCGTGTTGCCGACCTTGTCGGTGGCGGTGGCGGTCACGGTGAAGCCCCCCTCGCTGGCGGGTTGCCAGGCATCCGGGACGGCCTGGCCGTTCACGCTGTACGTGATGCTGGCGATACCGGACGCGGCATCGGTGGCGGTGGCGTTCAGGTTGATGGGGGCACTGTTGGTGACGGTGCCGCTCGTGGGGGTATTCCACTTCACGATGGGCGCCGTCCTGTCCACGAACACGCTGACCTTGGGGCTGTCCACGGTGGCATTCGCCTTGTCATTCCAGCGAATACCCAGGTCGTGCAGCCCTTCGGTGACGTTCGGTGCGTCGAAGTCGAGGCTGAACGACACCTTCTGGCCGTCGGTGGCCGCCGTCGGCGTCCCCTGAGTCTGCCCGTCCACCAGCAACTGGCCGCTGAGGAGGCCCGAGGTGCTGGTGGCGCTTCCGGTTAGGCTGCCCAGGCCGCGCACATACACCGGGTTGCTGGACGCCTGCGCCTTGGCGCTGACGCTGGGGACATCCGGCGTGATGGCACTCGAACTCGTCAGGGCGACCAGGACTTGACCGAGTGTCGTCTCGGTCTTGTTGCCAGCCTTGTCGGTGGCCGTGGCGCGCAGGGTATAAGTGCCGTTGGTGGGTGCCCAGGTGACGCTGCCCTCGGCGCCTGTGACGACGCCGACCGGCCTGTAGGTCTTGTCGCCGTCGCTGCTGGCCTCGACCACCACGCGGTCCACCCCGCTGATCGCGTCGGTCGCCACCACGCTGACGGTGACCGGATTCTGCGTGAAGGTCTGCCCCGCTTGCGGGCCGGTGATCTGCACGGTGGGGGCGCTGCTGTCCACCGTGACGGTCTTGCGGGCGGTGTAGGTCTTGCCGCCGTCGCTGACGGTGGCCGTGATGGTCTGCTGGCTTCCGTCGGTACAGGTGGGGCCGAGGGCCCAGCTGGCCTGGCCGCTGCCGGTTTCGATGGCGCCG
This sequence comes from Deinococcus metallilatus, assembly GCF_004758605.1. Classification (NCBI taxonomy): domain Bacteria; kingdom Thermotogati; phylum Deinococcota; class Deinococci; order Deinococcales; family Deinococcaceae; genus Deinococcus; species Deinococcus metallilatus. The sequence goes on along the minus strand of NZ_CP038512.1, from coordinate 2,030,160 downwards.
CAGGTGACGCTATAGCTGATGCTGCTGCTGAGATCGACCCCGTTGCGGACGGCCTGGGCCTGCACCGGGACGCGACCATTCACATAGCTGCTGGTAGGTGCCAGCCAGGTGAAGGTGGGGGTGGTGGTTTCGCCCCCGGTGGCCGCCAGGAAATTCAGCGTGAAGGTGCTGCGGGTGGTGTGGCCCACGCTGTCCTGGGCCTCGATGGTGAAGGTGGCGGTCCCGGCGGTCCGGGCACTGCCGTCCGCGTTCTTGCTGAGGTCGGCGCTGACGCTGCCGCTCCCGCTGGCGCGAACCTGGGTGCCTTCCAGAATGCGGAGGGTGACGGGAGCGGGGGTGTTGGCCGCGTCGCCGCGCGTGTCGCTGGCGCTGACCTGGAGGGCCGCAGCGTCCCCGCTGCTGAGGGTGGTGGTGCTGCCCGGCGTGATGGCCTTGCCGTTGAGGGTGATCCCACCGAGGGTGGGGGCGGCGGCATCGATGCGGAAGGCCGCTTCGGCCGTGCCGACGCCGCCCGCGTTATCGGTGGCGGTGACCACCAGGGTGTGCGGGCCGCCTGCCAAGGGCGGAAGGGGCAGGGTAATCTTTCCCGCTGGGGTCAGGTCGCCGCCGCGCTCGCTGCCGGTGCCGCGGTCGATCACGTAGCTGACCTTTTTGATGCTGCCGTCAAGGTCCGAGACGTTCAGGGTGAGGCTCTCGCCACTGGCGATGTAGCTGTCCGCGGTCAGCGCCTTGCCCTCGGGGCCGCGCACGACGATCTCGGGCAGCTTGTTGCTGCCGTTCTCCCCCGCGGCGGGAGTGCCCCCGCCTCCGCAGGCGGTGAGGGCAGCAGTGAGCAACCAGAGAACGGGACTTCGGTGCAGGGGGCGGGGCAGGCGGTCGGGCATTTATTCCTCTCTCCGGGTGTCGCTGACCCGGTACACGACGATGGGGGCCTTGCTGACGCTGACGGTCTGGGCGCGGTTGAGGTCGTCCGTGACACTGAAGGTCACGTCCATGCTGAGGTTGGCAGGGCAGGAGCCGTCCACGCAGTCCTGAACGGCGTACTCGGCAATACGGGGGGTAACGAGTTGAATGGTGCCGTTATTGTTGGCCTCGGGAAAGGTCTGCTGGCGGGTGATGGGGACACGGCTGGCCGCCGCGCAGGTGTCGGGATCAGAGCCGGGCGCCGCATTGCCCGAGGAGTCGGGGCAGGCATACCCCTGTTTCAGCCGGGCGTTGAAGTTCTGGATGTACTGGCCGTTCACGTCCGCATAGCGGTTGCCGCTCTGGTCGTTCACCGTGACCTGTGCGCCGGTGACCCGGCCCCCGACGCTGCCCGCCAGAATGGTGAAGGTCACCTGCGGCTGCGTGAGGCGATACTCGGTTTCGTTGTACTTGAAGGCTCCGGTGGCCTTGTCGTAGACGCGCACGATGGTCACGTCCACCTGGGCGCCGGACACCCCAGCCTGGGCGGAAAAGGCCTGACCGAGGCTCGGCCCAGTCCCGCCGCAGGCGGCCAGCAGCAGGGGAAGGGCGAAAAGTCCCAGTTTTCTCATTCAGTCTCCTCTGTATCCACGGTGCTGAGATGCGGGTTCAGGATGTAAAAGGCGAGGCGTTTCATCCCCGCCAGGAAATCCACGTTCTCCACAATCACAGCACGCCATTCATCACTGATTTCTTGCTGGCCGGACCGTTCCAGGGTGCGCGGCTGGATGACGGTGGGCGCGAAGTTCAGAATCCCCCGCACCCCCGCGTCGGCGAGGCTCTGGGCAGCGTCCTGGGCGCGTTCGGGCGGCACGGCCAGAAAGCCCATGTCCACCCGGGTGGTCCGGGTGAACTCGCGCAGCTCATCCACGTGCCGCACCGGCAGGCCGCGCACGTTCTGGCCGATCAGTTCTGGGTTCACATCGAAGAGGCCCACGTACTGGAACTGGTAGTCGCTGGCGCCGGGGTAGTTGGCGATGGCCTGACCCAGGCGGCCCAGGCCGACGATCACCACGTTCCAGGTCTGGTTCAGGCCCAGCACCCGCAGCAGCTCGCGCTTGAGGATCGGCACGGTGTACCCCATGCCGCGCGTGCCGAAGCGCCCGAAGTAGGCGAGGTCCTTGCGGACCTGGAAGGCGGTGACCCCGGCCCGCTCGGCGAGGTCGCCACTGCTGGTGCGGCTCACGTCCTGCGCCTCCAGCCCTTCCAGAATGCGCAGGTAGGTCACGAGCCTGCTGATGGTCGCGGTCGGAATGCCGGTCATCGCCGCTCACCGGACCCGGAAGTGGTCGAAGCCGTTCGCGTCCAGCTTCTCCTCGGCGCTGGTCAGGGCCGCGCCGCTGAAGGGACCGATCAGCACGGTGACCTTGCGGCCCTCGGGGGCGTTCACCGTGGGCGCGTACCCCTGCTCGCGGAGCTGGCCGACCAGGGTCTGCGCGCTCTCCACCCGGTCAAAGGCCCCGACCTGGAGGTAAACCGGACCGCTGGGAGCGGGGGCAGGCGAGGCGGCGGCCGGAGCCGTGGCCTCACTGGGCGCCGGGGTGGTGGGGGTGGGAGACGCCGGGGCAGCGGTGCGGTCCGGTTCACTGGCGGTCCCGTTGGTGTCACTGCCGCTGCTGCTACTGCTCCCGCTCTCGCTGTTCTCCGTCAGGGTGCGGTGGCGGGGAGCGTACAGGAGCGCCCGGGGGTAGACGCGGTGGATGTCGCTCAGGGCCTGCCGGGCCGTCGCCTCGTCCGCGAAGGGGCCGACCTGCGCGACGACCTGATTCCCCACGTCGATGGGGTAGATGGTGTACCCCAGATCGCGGACACCCTGCGTGCGGCTCTGCGCAGCGTCGGTCGAGGCGAACGTGCCCAGGCTGATGCGGTAGTCACTGCGCAGGGGCATCCGCTGCTCGCTGGTGGCCACCGCTCCCCCGGCCCGGGGTGAGGCGGACGGCTGTGCTGGGGCTGGCACCGTGGGGTTGACCGGCGGAGGCGTCAACGTGACTGCGGGGACAGGGGGCGCGGCGGGGGCCGCCGGGATGGGTTCGGCGGGCACCACCGGGACGCCGTTGCTGGTCGGCGCGTTGCCGGAGGCTGCGGGCGGGGGGGTCGTGCCCGGCGTCGGCGTCTCTTCCGGCTTGGTCGCAGGCGAACTGGAGGAGGCCGTGTCTGTCCGGGGAGCTGCCGCAGGCGCCGTCGCTGGACTGGTCGCTGCTGGACTGGACGTTTGTGTGCTGTGGTCCGGCTGGGAGGCCGGGGCCGAGGTGCCCGGTTGGCTGCTGGCGGTGTTGCCCTGATCCGTCCCGCTCGTGTCCGCAGGCGGGGTGGAGGCTGCGGGAGCGGTTGCCCCGTTGTTGTCCGGGGTGAGGTCGGTGCCGGGGGCGGCGGGGATATCGGCGCTGGGGCTCTCCGGCACCGGGGCCGGTTCCGTGACGGGCGCGGCCGGGGCCTGGGCGACCTGTGAACGGCGCTGGCCGAGCAGCAGGGACGCGAAACCCGCGAGCAGCAGCAGCACCAGCAGGCCGATCAGGAGGTCCGGCCAGCGGCGGGGTTTGCTCTCCGTGCGGCTCATTTCAGTGCTCCCTTCGCCTGGGTGTTCCCCAGATGGGCGGCGGTCTTGAAGGACTGGCGGGCCTCGGGTTCACGGGCCTGGGCGCGTTGCGCGAGGCCCAGCAGGTACCACGCCTCGCCGCTTCCCGGGTTGTCGCTGACCAGACCGCGCAAGATGGCCTCGGCCTCGGCGTAGCGGGCGGAGGCCAGCAGCGCCGACGCGAGGTTCTGCCGCGCGGTGGGTGTGGGGTTCAGTTTCACGCTCTCGCCCAGAGCGGTCGCGGCCCCGGCGTAGTCCTTGAGGGCGTAGGCGCTGAGGCCCAGCCACAGGTATGCCTTGGCACTGGGCGCCTTGAGGGTGCTGGAGCGCAGCGCGGCCCGCGCCGGACCGTACTGGCCCTGGCGGTACGCCGCGACCCCCTGCACGAACTGGGCGCGGGCCAGGGTCGCCGGGTCGGGGCTCAGGCGCTGGGCCTGCGCGGCGTCCCGGGCCGCCTCCGCGATCTGCCCCAGCGCCAGCCGCACCGCCGCCTGGCCGGTCCAGTACGCGGCATTCTGCGGCGCGAGCGCCGTGGCCTTCTGGTAGGCGGCGAGCGCGGCGGGGCGGTCGTTGCGCTGGGTGTGCAGTTCGGCCAGGCGCGCGAACGCGGCGGCGCTCCGGCCGTCCTCGCGGGTCGCGGCCTGCGCGGCGAGAACCGCTCCCCGCGTGTCCCCCCGCGTGGCCAGGATGTCCGCCTTGCGGAGCAGCAGGGCGGCCCGGTCCCCGCCAGTCTTGACGCGCCCGGCGGCGGTGTCCAGTTCGCGCACCGCCCGGTCCGGCAGCCCCTGGCCCAGGTAGATGTCCGCGACGAGCAGGGCCGCGTCCAGCCGCTGCGGCTGGCGCTCCAGCACGGCGTAGGCACCGGGCAGCGCGGCGGCGCCCTGACCGGCGAGCACCTGGGCCTGCGCCAGCCGGAACTGGGCGTCCACGTCCTGGGGATCGAGCGCCGTGATCTCAGCCAGGGTGGCGCTCAGGGCCGCGAACTCTCCGGCGCGGGTCTGTTCGGCGGCCAGGGCTTCGAGCACCTGCCGCTGGGTGGCGGGGCTGGCCTGGGTGCGGGCGAGGGCGGCCGCCTCGCCGTAGAGGCGCCGCGCGTCGGCGTAGCGGCCTTCACGGGTGGCGATCACGCCCAGGTTGTACGGCCCTTCAGGGCGACCGGGCGCGAGGGTGACCAGCTGGGTGAACTCGAAGGCCGCGCCCTTCAGGTTGCCCTGGGCCAGCAGCGTCAGGCCCAGGCCGAAATGCGGTTCGGGCTGCCGGTAGTTCTGCGCGATCAGGCGCTCGAACAGCGTGCGGGCCTGCGGCAACTGCCCGGCGCCCAGCGCGGTCTGCGCCTGCGTGAGCGCCGCCTGCTGCTGTTCGGTGAAGGGCGGAGGTGGGGGGGGCGCCGGGGCAGCGGCCGGGCTGGGGCTGTTCGTCCCGGTCGGCGTGGCCGCCGGGGACGGCAGCGTGGGCACCTGTGGCCTGACCGGTGTTCCTGTCTGCTGCAACGTGTTCTGGACGGAGATGGCCGCCGACGTATCGAGCAGCGTCTGGGCCGAGGCGGCGGGAGAGGTGGCCAGCAGCAGGCCAAGCAGCACCTTGAGGTTGGGTTGGGTCACCGGAGGAGCCTCCTGAGGGGAAACGTGAAAAGGCTAGCGACCGAGCTCTGTCTGAACCCTTACGCGCTTTGGGATGCGCTGGGCGCTGTAATTCTCTCATGCTCAGGCGGGCCGTGTGACCGCAAGCACGTTCATCTTCCTCACGCGCCTCATTCCGGGACGGGCGGCGTCAAGGCGACAACAAAAAGGCCTCCCGGACGCGGGAGGCATAGACAGGCAGAAGGCGGGGTTCAGGCCGGAGCGGGGGCGGCCCCAGGCCGTTTCAAGGCCAGTTGTCCGCAGGCCGCGCCCGCGTCCTTGCCCCGCGAGCGGCGCACGCTCACGTCCACGCCGCGCCCGGCCAGCACGTCGTAAAAGGCCTGGATCTCCTCCTCGGTGCTGCTTTCAAAGCCCGAGCCGTCCCAGGGATTCATCGGGATCAGGTTCACGTGGCTGACCAGGCCGCGCAGCAGTTCGGCCAGTTCCTCCGCCTGCCAGAGATGGTCGTTCACGCCGCGCAGCATGGAGTATTCGAAGGTCACCCGGCGGCCCGTCACGGCCTGATACTCCCGCGCCGCCGCCATGATCTCCGCGATGGAGTTGCGGTGCCCGGTGGGGATGATGCGCTGCCGGGTCGCCTCGTCCGGCGCGTGCAGGCTGATCGCCAGCTTGATGCCCAGGTCGTCCTCCGCCGCCAGCCGCCGGATGCCCTTGGGCAAGCCCACGGTACTGAGCGTCACCCGGCGTTTACTCATGCCGAGCGCCTGGGGGTGCAGCAGGATGCGGGCCGCCTGCATGGTGTGCTCGTAGTTCAGCAGTGGCTCGCCCATGCCCATGAACACCAGATTCCGCAGCTCGCGCGGCGCGAGGCCCTCACCGCCCGCCACCGCCAGCACCTGCCCCACGATCTCGCCCGGCGTCAGGTTGCGCCCGAAGCCCATCGCGCCCGTCGCGCAGAAGGCGCACTTGGCGGGGCACCCGACCATCGTGGACACGCAGATGGTCTTGCGGTCGAGGTAGGGCATGTAGACCGCCTCCATCTGCCGCCCGTCGAGCAGCGTAAAGAGGTACTTCACCGAGCCGTCCGCGCTGCGTACCGTCTCGATCTCGCGGAAGGGATTCAGGGTGTAGCGTGCGGCGAGGTCGGCCCGCACCTCCGCGGGCAGGTTCGTCATGGCGCCGAAGGTGCCGACGCCCTGCACGAACACCCACTCCAGCAGTTGCCGCTGCCGGAAGCCCTCAAGCGGGTACCGGTCGGGGTGAAGGTCGAGGAGAAGCTGCATCAGGAAAGTCTACCGGGTAAGGCGGGGTGGGGGAGGGGCATGGGGCACGTTCGTGAGGGGAGGTAGGCTGAGGGACATGCGCCCACGTTTCCCCCTGACCCTGACCCTGCTTGCCGCTCTCGCCGCGCCTGCTCTGGCAGGGGGAGCAGGTGGCCTGCCCCCGCTGATGCCCTTTGCCGACACCGTGCGTTTTACGGGTGAGGCGGTGCCATTCACCGTGGAGGTGAACCTTTCCCGCACCCGCACGCAGCCCGGTGGCCCGCTTCAGATCCTGGTCACAGCCGTCACGCCGCAGGGGGAAGTCGTCAATCTGAACAGCCGCCCCATTCGCGCAGGGGAGAAGCTGACTTGGGCGGGCCGCCTTCCTGCACGGGGCACCCTGGTCATTCATGTCGTGGACGATCACGGTACGGCCAGCAGCACGCAGCTTCACCGCGATTCCCAACCTATCCGCCTCGTCATCACCGGGGACGAGAAGGGGAACTTCGGCGTCAGCGACGGCCTCTGCCCCCCGCGCACCGGCGGCATCTGCGGCGGTTCCCGCTAACTCCTCCCCACACCGTACCCTGAAGGCATGGCCGACCCCAACCTCAGCGTCCTGACGGCGATGATCACGCCCGCCGTGCTGATCAGCGGCGCGGGGACCCTGATCATGAGCACCAGCACGCGCCTGGGCCGCGCCACCGACCGCGTGCGTCACCTCACGGCCCGTTTCAAGGTGCTGGTCAGTGCCGAGGGCAGGCAGGAGGCCCTCGCCCGCGAGGAAAAACGCATGATCATCCGGCAACTCCCGCGCCTGACCCGCCGCACCCGTATCCTCCAGCGGGCGATGACCTCGCTGTATCTGGCCGTGGCCCTGCTGGTGCTGACCAGCATCCTGATCGGCGGAGCGTCCCTGCTCGGCAATCCCCCCGGCCCCCCGCCCGTCGTCCTCGCGCTGCTGGGGGCGGCGGCCCTCGCCTACGCGGCCCTGCTCCTGAGTTTCGAAACCCGCCTCTCCGCCCGCACCACCCAGGAGGAGATGGGGTTTCTGGTGGACCTCGGCCAGCATTACGCGGAGCTGTACGGCGACCACGAACCCTCCGGTAAGCTGCGTCATGAATCTTGAGTTCAGCGGCCCCCTCTGGTACTGGCGTGGCCCTGCCCCCTGGTACTTCGTGACCGTTCCGGCAGAGCCATGCCACGATCTGCAAGCCGCCTCAAAGCTCGTGACGTACGGCTGGGGGATGATTCCGGTGCAGGCCTGGATCGGCGCAACC